>JBPOIK010000055.1:0-57681 GCA_052034525.1 Planctomycetota bacterium | reverse complement strand
GTCGATCTCTCTCTGCTGATGCTGCCACTCGGGCCTTTCCGGTTTCTGGACCTGTTGCGCCGTTCGCTGATGAACGGGGATGCGGAGCGGGTGCTGGTGCTTCCGACATTCGCGGTATCCGAGCCGTATGTTCAAGCGCAGCGCGAGTGCGATTGTGGCACGGTGGAGGTTGTCACTCCGGATTCGCTGGGCAAGGCTCTGGAAAACCTCGATGCGGCCGATCGCCTGTGGGTGGTCGATGCCGCCCGATGGCCGGTCGAGGGTTTCGGGTCGGCGGGCACGGGCGATCCACGGCATCCGTACCGTGGGGCCGTACACTGGATCGCTCTCGGGAGCGATTCGCCCCGTGCTCGTGAGACGGTGGAGCGGGGCGAGGACGGCTCCGTCCGGCGGATTCAGCGTTTGTACGGCCAGGTGAGCTGGCCCGACGCGGGCAACAGCGGAATCTTCCTGTCGCAGGTGCCATTGCACGCGGTCATGCGTGGGTCGTTTCGATCGCTGCCGGAGTTGAGGGAGCGTCTGGTGGTCCAGGGGGTCCTGTGCCAGGACGTGCCGGTGCCGACCGAGGTGCTCGATCTGAGCACGGAGGCGGGCTGCCTCGCCCTGACAGAGTGGTTGCTGTCGCAGCCGGACGAGCCGGAGCCGGTGTCCGGCTTCACCTGGCGGGATCAGGGCGTGCGCGTCGGACGCGAATGCCGCATCGAGCCGGACGTGCGTTTTGTCGGTCCGGTTGTCGTGCACGACCGGGCTCGCCTGGAGTCCGGCGTGACGGTGGTCGGTCCCGCCGTCATCGGCCCAGGCTGTCATGTGGGCCGCAATGCCATTGTGGCCCAGTCGGTGCTGGCGGCGGATACGTTCGTGCTCGCCGGTGCGAGCGTGCGCCACTGTGTGGCCTGGGGTCGGTGCCTGACTTCCCTGGAGGGTGAGCCGGGCACGGGGGACGCGGTGACGGAGGCCCTTTCGCGCGTGCACGGAGATCTGCGCGTGACTGAAGGCACGGGCGACGGGCCGACCGGGCGTTGGCGGACGATCCAGTTCGCCGTCAAGCGCACGCTGGACGTGCTGGTATCCGCGACGGCTTTGCTGGTGCTCTCGCCCGTTCTGTTACTGATCGCAATCCTTATCAAGCTGGATTCGCGCGGGCCGGTGTTTTTCTGTCACCGGCGGGAGAGTCGGGACGGCAGGGAGTTTGCCTGCATCAAATTCCGCAGCATGGTGGCGGACGCGCATCGGCAGCAGCGCGCGCTGTACGCTCAGAATGAAGTGGACGGTCCCCAGTTCAAGCTGAAAAAGGATCCCCGGAGTTCCCGGGTGGGTCGGTGGATTCGCGCCGCCAATATCGACGAACTGCCGCAGTTGTTCAACGTGCTTGCGGGGCATATGAGCCTGGTGGGCCCGCGCCCGTCGCCCTTTCGCGAGAATCAGGTGTGTGTGTCCTGGCGACGCGCGCGGCTGTCAGTTCGTCCGGGGATCACGGGGCTCTGGCAGGTGTGCCGCAGCGACGACCGATCCAAAGGGGATTTCCACGAGTGGATTTTCTACGACATCGCCTACGTCCGGCATTTTTCCCTCTGGCTGGACTTTCGCATTCTGATGGCTACCATCAGGACCCTTGGCGGAAAATGGAGCGTGCCCGTGGAGAAGCTGATTCGCGCTCCGTACGGGGCCGGCGTCCGGTCCGGGGGTCATGCGGTGGCGTGAAGCACCTTCCGCGGGCGCAGGTCCGTTCCGTTCTGGAAAGCCAACCATCTCTTCTGGCCGATGAAGAAAGAGGCGGGCCGTCTGCGGCCCGATTCGACTCAGGCGCGGAGTCTTACGGAACGTTTCGAACAGCAAAGGATGAGCGCAATGGACGACCAACAGATCACGCTGCGCGAGGGTTTCGGGCGAGGCGGGTGGATCGCCGCGGGCGGGTTATGTCTGCTTGGGGCGATGTGGATGATCGGGTGTGCACCGGACCGTCGCATAGAATTGGGGGAATTCATGCAGATGCAGCAGGCGGTCCAGGCATCCGATCCGGCAGACGCCGCCGCCGCGGCGGACGCTGCGACGCTCGTGGCTCGCCAGATGGGGCCGTACCGGGTGGGCCCCAACGATGTTCTCCAGGTAACGTTGACGGGCGTGGACCCTTCCGCCCTGTTTCCGCCCGTGGAAGTGCGGGTCGATCGCGAGGGCAACATATTCCTGCCCATCGTCGGTAAGGTTCCGGTCGGCGGCCTGGAGCTGGGCGACGTGGAAAATGCCATCGTCGCGGCGTACGTGCCGACCGTGCTGAAGGATCTGGAGCTGGTCGTGCATGTGGAATTGACCATGCCGCAGACCACACACGTGCTCGTGCATGGCGCCGTTCTGCAACCGGGGCTGGTGCCGTTGCGACGCACGGAGCGAAACCTGCTGTACGCGATCGTGGGTGCCGGCGGCGTCTCGGACATGGCCTCGGGAACCGCCACGCTGCGCCGGATCTGCCGACCGAACGAGTCGGTGACGCTGGACCTGACGAAGCCGGAGCAGTTGCGGGCCGCCCTGGCGCTGGAGCCGCTGGAGGACGGCGATATCGTCCTTGTGGAGGCGGCCCCGGTGAATCAGATTATCGTCGGCGGCCTGGTCAACTTTCCGCGGCCCCAGGTGTACCCGCCTCGAACGCAGATTACGGCATTGCAGGCGATTGCCGCAGCCGGCGGCCTGCGCACGGACGTGACGCCTCGGGAGGCCACGCTCATCCGCCGCATGCCGGACGGCTCGGACGCGCACGTGCGCCTGGACCTCACTCGCATGTCCACCGGAGAGGCGCCGAACGTCCTCCTGGCGGCCGGAGACATTCTCTGGGTGCCTGAGACGCCGGAAACGAAGATCCAGGATTTCATCAACCGGAACTTCTTCATCCGTGCCGGAGTGAATGCCAACGTGAGCTACAACGTGACCGGTGTGGAGTATCTCAACCGCCCCGGCCAGCAAGCCGGCATGTCCGGACGCGGAAGCAGCCTGTACGACATGTTCGATCCGCTGGGGTTCCTCAGCCAGAACGCGGCCCTGAACCGGATCGGGACGGCCACACAGGCTCAATGACCTGAGGAACGCATGGCGGCAACCGCATCAACCTCGGAGCGCCCTCAAACCGACGGGCTCCCCGCAGCCGTGCCCCAGTTGCGCGCGCTGGCCGTGGATGGGCTTCGGCGCATGTATCGTCCGGAGGAAGGGCTCTACGCCTTCCGACTTCGCCGGGCGCAGGGGCTGGATCGACTGGAGGGAATCAGCCTGCGCTACACGGCCATCGTGCTGATCGCCCTGGCGGACGAGACGGACGAGGTCGTCGCGGCATCTCTGTCGGCCACCGGTCCGTACGAGCTTTGTGGCCGACTGGCCGGCCGCGCCGTCCGCTCATCCGACTTGGGCGAAGTGGCTTTGGCGTTGTGGGCGGCACGGCGCTGGCGGCACGAAGCTGTTCCCGCCCTCCTGTCGCGGTTGCAATCGATGGAACCGGCCCAGGGAGCGTATCCCACGGTGGAAGTGTCGTGGTGTCTGACGGCGTTGACGGTGGACCCGGCGCCACGGCCGGACGAGAAGCTGGCCGCGGCCGTCGCTCGACGACTCCTGGCGTCATTTGAACGGCAGTCGGCGTTGTTCCCGCATTGGCCGGCTGACGTGCGGAGGTCGTGGGCGAGAGGGCACGTCGCGTGCTTCGCCGATCTGGTGTATCCGATCCAGGCGCTTTCGCAGTATTACCGGGCGGTGCGGGATCCGACTGCCCTGGAGGCGGCGCGGGCGTGTGCGCGACGGATGTGCGCATTGCAGGGTCCGCACGGCCAATGGTGGTGGCACTATGACGTGCGTACCGGGCGGGTCGTCGAGAAGTACCCTGTATACGCCGTTCACCAGAATGCCATGGCCCCGATGGCGCTGTATGCCGTTCAAGCAGCCTGCGGAGATGCGTACCCGGAAGCGATCGGCCGGAGCGTCGACTGGCTGATGAGCTCGCCGGAGTTGGGCGGTTCCCTGGTGGATCGCTCCGCGAACGTCATCTGGCGGAAGGTGGCCCGGCGGGAGCCCGGCAAGCTGTCGCGCCGCCTTCAGGCGATGGCCAGCCGCGTGCATCCGGCTCTGCGATTCCCCGGAGCAGACATTGTCTTTCCGCCGGCGGCCATTGACTACGAGAGTCGCCCGTACCACATGGGATGGATTCTCCACGCCTGGTCGGCGGGGGCGACCCTGGAACGGCGGCGATGAGCCCGGTGACGACCCAACCGGTTCCGGTTCGCGAGTTGCTGGGCGTGCCCATTCACGCACTGACGATGGACCAGGTGCTGTCGGCGGTGGACCAGGCTGTCCGGCGGCGCGATCGACTGCGGATCGGCGTGGTGAATGTGGCCAAAATCGTCAACATGCGGCGGGATGCCGAGCTGGCGGCGTCCGTGTTGACGTCGGACCTGGTGCTTGCCGACGGGATGGGAGTGGTCTGGGCGTCCCGGATTCTGCGGGTCGGCCTGCCGGAGCGCGTGTCGGGCATTGACCTGATGATGCGGATACTGGAACAGGGGTCCGGGCGCGTGTATCGGGTCTATTGTCTCGGGGCGACGCCCGAAGTGCTGGCCACGGTGGTCGAACAGATCGGGCGGCGGTTTCCCGGGGTGGTTGTGGCCGGTTCGCATCACGGGTATTTCAAAGAGGATGAGGAAGCTCGCGTGGCGCAGGAGGTCCGGTCCGCGGCGGCGGACGTTCTGTTCGTCGCCATGACGTCGCCGAAAAAGGAGCGATTTCTGGCCCGGTGGGGCGACGCGATGGGGGTGCCCGTTTGTCACGGCGTGGGCGGGTCGTTTGACGTGCTGGCGGGGAAGGTGAGGCGGGCGCCGGCGACGTGGCAGCGTCTGGGCCTTGAATGGCTCTACCGGGTGTTGCAGGAGCCCCGGCGCATGTGGCGACGGTACCTGGTGACGAACACGGTTTTCGGGTGGATGGTGCTGCGCGCGCTGTTGACTTCGCGACGCTGTGGAACCTCCGGCGAGGCGCGGCGAAGCGTGTGACGGAAACAACCGGCCCTGCCGAACGAGTGGGCGAGTGACTCGAATTCTGCTGGTTTGGATCTATGTGGGCATCCTGTCTCTCAACGCGTGGCGAGACTGGTTCACCTCGGCGTGCGGCCTGATCCTGATGATCGCGGCCATTGAGCACCCGGACATGCCCAAAAGCATCGCGGGAATCCAGGGCCTCAATCCGTGGAACGTATTGTTGGTGTTTACCGTGATGGGCTGGCTTCTGACGCGGCGGCGGGAGAAGCTGGTCTGGGACATGCCCCGGCACGTCGTCGTGATGCTGCTGGCCTATCTCCTGGTCGTGCTGGTCGCCTTTGCCCGCATGATCGCGGACCGGCAACCGTACCTGGCGGGCGAAAGCATCTCCTCCCTCGTCAGTGAGTACCTCATCAACACCGTCAAGTGGGTGGTTCCGGGGCTGATGCTCTATGACGGCTGCCGGACGCGTCGTCGGCTGACCGTTGCCGTGTTCTGTGTGCTGGCCGTCTATTTCCTGCTGGCGGTGCAGGTGATCCGCTGGATGCCGCTGAGTTCGGCCGTCAGCGGGTTCGGCCTGATGCTCCGCAGCCGGAAGATCATTGCGAACGAGATCGGCTTTCATGCGGTGAACATGTCCATGCTGCTGGCCGGCGGTTCCTGGGCGGTGCTCGCGGCGATGCCGCTGTGGCGGCGGCGCCGGTACAAATTGGTGGCGGCGGGAGCCTTCTTCGTGATCGCCCTTGGGCAGGCGCTGACGGCCGGACGCATGGGATATGTGACCTGGTTCGTCGTGGGCCTGGTTCTGTGCGGCTTGCGCTGGCGGATATACCTCTTCCTGGCGCCCGTCGTGCCGGCCTTGATTGTGCTGGCCGTGCCCGGCACCGCGGATCGTCTGCTGCAGGGCTTTGAGGCCCGGGACGCGATGGGGGAAGTCGTGCAGGATGATTACGAGATCACCTCGGGTCGAAACATCATCTGGCCGATGGTGCTCGAGAAGATCGGGAAAGCGCCGACCGTCGGCTATGGTCGTCTGGGCATGCGCCGAACGGGACTGGCGCGCGACATCCTGGAAGTGTATGCGGAGGGGTTCGATCATCCGCACAACGCGTACCTCGAGTGGACGATGGACAACGGCGTGATCGGCCTCATGCTGGTCATGCCGTTTTATGCGATGATGGTCTGGTATGCGGCGCGGCTGTTCGTGGATCGAAGCGATCCGGCCTGTGCGGCCATCGGCGGGGTGGCGCTGGCTCTGCTTCTCGCGCTGCTGGTGGCGAGTATGGGAAGCCAGACCTTCTATCCGCGCGAAGGGGCCGTGGGCATGTGGAGCGCCATGATGCTGATGCTGCGGGTTCACGTGCAGAGGCAGCGAGCGGGGGCGGCCGTTCCCGTTGCGGGTTCCGCCGGAGCGTGGTCGGCGGGAAGACGGTGGGGTCCTTCGCCGTCCGGAGAGAGAGGTTCTCCATGACGAAGCTGGCCTACATTCTGGCGGCCAGTCACTCCGGCTCCACTCTGCTGGCCATGCTGCTGGGCGCGCATCCGGACATCTGCACGGTGGGAGAGCTGAAGGCCACGAACCTCGGCGACGTGGAACGCTATCTGTGCTCCTGCGGGACGCCGATTCGACGGTGCGGTTTCTGGGCGCGGGTTCACGAGGAGATGAGCAAGCGGGGCGTTCCGTTCGACGTCGGCGACGCCCGGACGGATGTGCGGGCGGCTCCAACCGCGTATGCGCGGCGCCTGTTGAAGCCTTTGCATCGGGGCTGGTTGCTGGAGCTGGCACGCGACGCCGGACTTGCGCCCTCGGCCGCCTGGCGGCGGCATCTGGCCCGGACACAGCATCGCAATGCGGTCCTGATCGGGACGGTGGCCGCCATCCGGGGAGCGCGGATGGTGGTCGATTCGTCCAAGGTTGCGTTGCGGCTGAAATACCTGCTTCGGAATCCCCAGTTGGATGTGAGCGTCATCCGTCTCATTCGCGACGGGCGCGCGGTGGCCCTGACCTATATGGACCCGGCCCGGTTCGCGGATGCCTCTGACCCGGGTCGTCGGGGCGGCGGGACGGGCCGGGCGCGTGACGACGAGAGACTTCCGCTGATGGACGCGGCGCGCGAATGGCGGCGCAGCAACGAGGAAGCGGAGCATGTTCTGGCCGGCCTGGGGCGCAACCGCTGGGTGCAGGTCCGATACGAGGATCTGTGCGCGGACCCTGACAACACTCTGCGGCGTCTGTTTGCGTTTCTGGGCGTGGACCCGGACCGGGCCGAGCGGGATTTCCGTCGCGTGGAGCATCATGTGATCGGCAACGGGATGCGGCTTGATCTGACATCCGAGATTCGGCTGGACGATCGCTGGCGTGCGATTTTGACGCAAGAGGAGTTGCGGGCATTTGACGGCGTGGCGGGAGATCTGAACCGCCGCTATGGCTATACGTAGGCCGTGGAACGGATGCCGGATGGACCGAAAGCCGGACAACTCTGCCGCCCGCCCCACAGACGATCTGACGGGCCGTCATCGCATGGTGCGCAACGTGATTACAAGCTGGGCCGGCGAGACCGTGTTCATCGTGGCCGGCTTCATCATGCCCCGCATGATCGATCGGTATATCGACAAGGAATCCCTGGGGGTGTGGGATTTCGGCTGGTCGCTGGTGGCGTATTTCACGCTGGTGCAGGTGGGGATCGTCTCGTCCATCAACCGGTATGTGGCCCGGTATCGAGCCGGGGGCGATCCGGACGGCGTGAACGTGGTGGTCAGCTCGGTGACGTTCGTGCTGGGGATCATGGGGCTGATCGTGCTCCTTCTGACGGTGGGGGCGACGGCGGGCCTGCCGCTGCTGCTCAAACAGCAACTGGCGGGACATATCGATGAGGCCCGCTGGGTGGTGTTTCTGCTTCCGTGCAGCCTGGCGGTTCAGATCGTGTTTTCGGGGTACGGCGGCGTGCTCACCGGGTTCCATCGCTGGGGCCTGCACAACGCGATTCTGGCCGGCGGTCACGCGGTTGTCGTCGTGGGCATGATCTGGGTGCTCCTGCAGGGCGGCGGTTTGCGCGGCCTCGCGCTGGTCACGTTCGCGGGCCAACTGGGTCAATGGCTGGTGCGCGTGGTGGCGGCGCATCGGGTGTGCCCGGGACTGCGGGTGCGACGGCGTTTCATCCGATGGTCGACCGCGCGAGAGTTGCTCACCTTCGGCGGCAAATCCTTTGTGCCGCAGATCGCCTCGACCCTGCTGAACCAGGCGGTCCCTTTGCTGATTCTGTTCTACCTCGGCCCGGCGGCCCTGGCGCTCTATTCGCGGCCCCGTTCGCTCGTGCAGCACGTGCAGACCATCATCAGTCGCTTTTCGCAGGTGCTCACCCCCACCACCAGCGCGTTCCAGGTGCTCGACCAGCAGGAGGAACTGCGCGATCTGCTGGTCACGGCTACCCGATATGCCACGGCCATTGCCTTGCCCATGATCGTGTTCCTGGCGGTGATGGGGGGGCCGGTACTGGCGGTCTGGATGGGCCGGGACTATCCGGAGGCTCACTGGGTGCTGGTGGCACTGGCGTTGGGCAACCTGACCGTGGTGGCGCAGATGCCCGTCTGGTCCATGCTCTACGGCCTGAATGCGCACGGGCGAGCCGGTTTCGTCAACCTTGTTGCGGCGATTGCGGCCATCGGGCTGGCGGTTCTGGCACTCGGCGTCTGGAGGCAGGGCCTGGTCTGGGCTTCGCTGTCGGTGGCCGTGCCGGTCGCTCTGTGCAACGGCCTGTACGTGCCGCTGGCCATCTGTCGGAAGCTTCGGATGTCGACCAAGGATTACGTCTGGAGGGCGTTCCGGATGCCCGTGGCGTGCGTCATTCCGTTTGGCCTGGTGTTGTTTGCCGCGCGAGTTGCGTTGGACGATCGGCCGATCGCGGCGCTGCTGGCGGGCATGGGCGCCGGCGGACTGGTGCTGGCGGGAGTATACTGGCGGTTCATCGTGGGCGAATCGCTTCGCGCGAGAATCACGGCTCGTCTGCGGCCGGGTCGATCCAACACGGGGGCGCCCTCAGGATGACGCAGGCGGCAGGACAACCCGATCGGCCGCGGCTGTGCCTGGTCTCGCATGCGGCGTACGGCGCCATGACCGGTGGTACGGTCGGGCACATCGGGGGCGTGGAGCGCCAGACAAGCTTCACCGCCCGCTGGCTCGCGGCGAGGGGATACCCAACAAGTCTGGTGACCTGGGGCGAGGGGCCGCCTGGAGACGAATGCGTGGACGGGGTGCGGATCATCAAGGTCTGCCCGCAGGGCGTGGGCCTGCCCGGCCTGCGGTTCTTCCATCCCCGATGGACCAGCCTGATAGCGGCCCTGCGCCGGGCGGACGCAGACGTGTACTATCACAACTGCGCTGAAGAGGTCACCGGCCAGACGGCGCTGTGGTGCCGCCGGCATGGTCGAGCGTTCGTCTACTCCGCGGCGTCGCAGGCGGATTGCGATCCGCGCCTGCCCATGCTGCCGCGGCGGCGGGAGCGGCTCCTGTATCGCTACGGCCTGCGGCACGCGGATCACGTGATTGTGCAGACGCGCATGCAGCAGCGGATGCTGCGGGAGAGCTTCGGCCGGGAGTCGTTGGTGATTCCGATGCCATGCCCCGGACCGTCGGAGGCGGAATTCGTGCCGCCGGAGCCGCCGGGAGAGGGACGGTTTCGCGTGCTCTGGGTCGGCCGGATCTGCCGCGAGAAGCGACCGGATCGGCTGGTTGATCTGGCGGCGGCCCTGCCCGAGCTGGCGTTTGACGTGGCCGGTCCGTTCGGGCAAGACGAGTATTCCATCTCCGTGCGCCGGCGCGCCGTCTTGTTCGCGAATGTCACTCTGCACGGCGGGGTGCAGCGCGACCGAATGCCCGATCTCTATCGCGGCGCGGGGTGCCTGTGCTGTACCTCGGATGTGGAGGGGTTTCCGAACACGTTTCTGGAAGCGTGGAGCCACGGTCTGCCCGTGGTGACGACCTTCGATCCGGACGGCCTGATTGCCGAGCACGGGATGGGCTTTTCGGTACAAGATGTTCCGTCGCTGGTGGAGGCCGTGCGCCGCCTGGCGGCTGATCCGCAGGCGTGGCGAACGGCGTCCCGCAAGGGGCGGCGGTATTATGTGGAGAATCACACGGTGGACGTGGTTCTGCCGCGGTTTGAAGAGCTTTTCGTCAATGCGGCGCGGCAGGCCGGACGATTATGAAAGAGATGTGCAAACGCCTCAAAGCCGCGATCGTCACGTCGTTTCCGACGGATCCGTCGCGTCCGCGCGGCGGCGTGGAGGCGGTGAGCGTGAACCTGGTCCGCGCTCTGGCCCGACTGGATGGCCTGGACATCCACGTGGTGACGACCGATCGCGCGTGCAGAGCGACCACGCGCGAAACGTTTGAGGGCGCGACCCTCCACCGTCTTCCCTGGGATGGTCGGACCGTGCTGACGCACGTGCTCGGGCCTGGACGGCGTCGGTTGAGGGCTTTCCTGACGGAGCTGGGGCCCAATGTGGTCCACGCGCACGACTTCTACGGCGCCATGATCCGCGCCCTGGCGATTCCGCGGGTGTTCACCATTCACGGCTTCATCCACGCGGACACGCGGGAAGCGCGGGGTCGATTCTCTCGCACACGTTCGTGGGTGTGGAAGGTGGTGGAGCAGCGGGGCTGGGCCGATCAGCCTCACATCATTTCCATCAGCCCGTACGTTCGTGAGCGGCTGGCAGGCATTGCGACCGGCGTCATCCACGACATCGACAATCCCATCGCCGAGGAGTTCTTCCGGGTTCGGCGGGACGAACGCCGGGGAACGCTTTTTTGCGCCGCGCTTATCTGTCCGCGAAAGAATACCGTCGGGCTCGTCGAGGCGTTCGGCCGGCTGGTGGCCGACGGGGCGGACGCTCGGTTGCGCCTGGCCGGTCGGCCGATTGATGAGGCATACCAGCGCCGCGCGCTGGCCCGGGCCGAAGAGCTCGGCGTGAAGGATCGAATCGACTGGCTGGGCGGCATCCCGGCGGCACAAGTGCGTGAAGAGCTGGCCGCCGCCAGCGCGTTCGTCCTGCCGTCGTTCGAGGAGGGATCGCCGATGGGAATCGAGGAAGCGATGGCCGCCGGGGTGCCGGTGGTCACCTCGAACCGCTGCGGCATGCCCTACATGGTGCGGCACGGGGAATCCGGCTATCTCATCGATCCGCACTCTCCGCGCGAGATTGCCCGGCGGCTGGGCGAATTGCTGCGTGATGACGCGCTGCGGCAGCGGATGGGCGCGACGGGCCGGAGAATCGCCGAAGACCGTTTCCATCCCGATCGCGTCGCGCGCCTTACGCTCGACGTGTACCACGAGGCGGTTCGAGGGCACCCACGATGAACGGACCGGATGTGACGCTGCGCCGGCTGCCGTATCCGTATCGGGCGATGATGGCCGTCTGTTCGGATCTGGACGGAACGCCCGACCGCCGTGCGTATTGGGAGATTGCGCGGTTCCTGAACACGACGCAGGACACGCCGATGGGCCCCGGGGCGGGTCTGGAGGTGGGCAACACCATCTATTTCGACATGCCGGCGGACCAGTTTGCGTACTGGAACACCGATGACGCCGGCCGGGCCATGGTGCGATCGTTGATCCGCAGCGGACATATTGACTGCCTGCATTCGTTCGGTGACCTGGCCGATACTCGCGCGCACGCAGCACGCGCCCTGGAAGAGCTGGAGCGACACAACTGCTACCTCAAGGTCTGGATCGACCACGCGACCGCGCCCACGAACCTCGATCCGGACATCATGAAAGGGCACGGCGACGAACCCGGTCACGCCGCCTGCCACTTTGATCTGACCGCGCAATACGGCGTGCGTTTCGTCTGGCGCGGGCGGGTGACCAGCGTCATCGGGCAGGACGTGCCTCCGCGGTTCGGCGGGTTGTTGCGCGTGGCACATCCCGTTGCCTCCCTGCGTACCCTGGCCAAGGAGATGGCCAAGCATCGGCTGGCCCGCCGCGGAAACGCCAAATATGCCATGCACGCTCCCAACCGCGTGACACGGCCGGTGCGCCTGCGGGACGGGAGTCCGGCCACGGAGTTCATCCGTTGCAACCCGCACTGGGGCGGCGTGAGCTCTTGCGACACGGGGCGCCGGATCGGGCAGGTTCTGACGGCGGGCTTCCTGAGGCGGCTCGTGCGGCGCGAAGGGGTCTGCATCCTGTACACGCACCTGGGCAAGGTGGATGATCCGCGGGTGCCGTTTGATGCGGCGGCGGTGGCCGGCTTCCGGCGACTGGCCGAGGCCCGGGACGGGGGCGAAATTCTCGTGTGTACCACGCGGAGGCTGCTGGGGTATCTGGCGGCCCGCGATGCGCTGCGGTTTGCGGCCCGCCTTGCGGCGGATACCGTGGTTATCGAAGCGGAAGCGGATTGGCGCGCCGAACCGTTCGCCTGCGCGGGACTGACCTTCTACGTGCCGCAGGGCGCCGGCTGTCGTTTGCTGATCAACGGGCGGATCGTGGAGAACGTGCGGCCGAACCCGCCGGACCATACCGGTCGACCGAGCATCTCGGTCGCGTGGCCTTCGTTGGAGTTTCCCATCCTGTGACGCAGACTCGGAGCACATCGTCGTCCGCGTCCTTCCGGGATCGGCCGGATGTTGAGGATCGGCGCTTCCAGGAAGCCGCCCGCCGGTCGGGGCTCGTTCGGGTTCTGGTGTGGTTTCTGTGCCACGCGCTGGCGGCATATGCCAACGTGTGTGTGAGTCTGTGCGTGGCCTGGCGGGGGCGGCGTCGGCCGGCCGCGACGAAGCGGCCTTCGCGGATCGTCGTGACCGGCGCCTTCGTCGCGGACAACTGGGCGGCGGCGCTGCTCCAACCGATGGCCATGTCGCCGCACTGTGCGCACGTCTGGGCGGTCGTAGATAATGCAATGGCGCCCCTTCCCAACGTCACTTTCGTGCGCCCACCCCGGTGGTTGGCACGCCGGATCGGGCGGGTTCCCGCGCGCTCGCTGGTGTTCGCCCTGACGTGCCTGGTGCGAAGGGCGGATCTGATTGGAGGCTACCACCTGCTGGTGAACGGGCTGCTCGCCCTGGTAATCGCCCGAATACTGGGGGCTGCCGCGATGTACGTCAGCGTAGGTGGCTGGTCGGAGTATCTGGCGGGCGGGGCGTACAGTGGTCACGTACTCTTCGGACGTCTGGGGCGAGAAGACCCGTCTCTGGAGCGAGCGATGCTGCGGATGATCCGGGACTTCGACCTGACGGCGGCCATGGGCCGGCGGGCCTGTGAACTCCTGAGGCGGCAGGGCGTTGCCCGTGTGGCCGTCCTGCCCGGCGGCATCGACGCAACGCGATTCTCGCGGGAGCTCGAGGAATCGGCGAAGGAAATCGACGTGGTTGTGGTGGCCCGGCTGGATGCGGTCAAACGGCTGGATGTCTTTCTGCGGGTGGTGGCGGAGGCGGCACAACGCGTGCCATCGATTCGAGCGGCCATCGTCGGTGATGGACCCTGCCGCCACGAGCTCCAGCGATTGGCGGCCGAACTGGGCGTGTCTAACCGCGTCGTATTTGCCGGATTCCAGCCGGACATCGCACCCTGGCTGGGGCGGGCCAGGGTGTTCCTCCTGACATCGGCTTCCGAAGGGCTGCCGCTGTCGGTCCTGGAGGCCATGACGTTCGGGCTGCCAGTCGTCGTTTCGGATGTGGGAGAGCTGCGCGATTGCGTGCGCGACGGGCTCAATGGCTGCCGGGTTCCGGCGGGCGACGTAAGCGCATATGCCCACAGTGTGGCGTCACTTCTGCTGGATGAGCCGAAGCGTCGTCGCTGGGCGTCTGAATCCGTCCGCATCGCGCGGGAATACGACGTCCAGACGATATCGGCCCGATGGAGCCGGGTTCTGACGGACCTGGGCTTTCCAGCGGGGCGCCGGCTCCCCGCGCTAAACTGGGATCGCTTTCGGAACGCCGGGGCGAACGCATGGGTACTGCCCTGGAATGACGGACTGGTTCCGGACCGGCCATCGACCGAGCTGCTTTTCCTGGGTGATGTGGCCTTGGCCGCGGGCGTGGCCGACGTGATACGGCGGCACGGCGTGGGGTATCCGTTTGAGCGGTTGCCGGCCGGCTTTCTGGATGCAGACCATATCTGCTTCAACCTGGAATGCTGCCTGTCGGAGCGTGGGGCGCCTTGGGAGCCGAAACCCATCCACTTCCGCGGAAACGCGGCTTACCTGGATTTGTTCACGTCCGCTCGGGGCCGATTGATCGCCAACGTCGCCAATAATCATTTTCTCGATTACGGCGAAGAAGCGGCCCTGGACACGCTGGCGGCGCTGCGTGATCGCGGGATGGCCTGTATCGGAGCGGTTGGGGAGGCGGCCGAGCCGCAACCGCTCGTGCTGGATACGCCGGCCGGTCGTATCGGGTTGCTGGCGTTTTCACCCGCCGCCCACGGGCTGCCGGGCTCGGTGCGGGTGAACGTCGCGCGGGCAGGAACGGACGCGATGATCGCGCAGGTGGCCGCGGCTCGCGGGGCCGTGGACGTGCTGGTCGTCTGCCTGCACCAGGGCGTCGAATATACCCTGCACGTGGATCGACGCAGTCGCATGACGGCGCGGCGCCTGGTTGACGCCGGCGCCGATTGTGTGATCGGCCATCACGCGCACGTCATCCAGCCGATAGAGCGATGGGGCCGAGGGCTGATCTGCCACGGCATCGGAAACTTCCTGATTGATGTCGATCCGCGCCGCCGGCCCCATGCGGCCCGAACGCTGGCCGTGCGCATGATACTGCGGGATGGGGCAGTCGAACGTGTCCGCCTGGAGCCGTTTGAGATTACCCCGAGCCTTCAGCCGGTTCCGCTGGAGGGTGAGGCGCGGACAGCGCTGGCCCGCTCGCTGGCCGTCCGGTCGCAACGACTGGCCGGCTCAATTGGCAGCATCCGGAACGACGCGGGCGCGGGAATCGCCTGGGCCCTCGACAAGTCGAAGGCCGCGGTGGACATGAGCCGCCGACGCGGGCTCATGACGGCGGTTCGCTATTACGGACGGCGTGTTATGAGCCGGCCAGGTTGACGGAAAGGTTGCCGTGCAGAGGGCGTTTTCAGCCAGGAATCTGTGGGAACGATCGCCGCGGAGCGTGCGTCGCGTGGTCGGCGGCGTGTTGAAGGCGGTGCCGCTGTCCATCGTGCTGGGCGCCGCGTTTCGGCGTCATCGGCGGCTTGTGCGGGAGTCGCAGCGCTGGACGGCGGATCAGTCACGCGAGTACCAACTGGAGGGGTTGCGCCGCATTCTCCGGCTTGCGTATGAGCACACCGACTACTACCGGCGCACCTTTGACGCGGCCGGCTTCCACCCGAACGCCCTTCGCCGCCTGGATGATCTGGAGAGACTGCCGACGACGGACCGTCATACGCTTCGTGAACACCTGGACCGGATGTGCACGCGGCCGGTCCGCGGGGGCGGCGTGGATTATGTCACCACCGGTGGCACGGGCGGCTCGCCGCTGGGCTTCTACATCGGTCGGGAGCGATCCGCGATCGAATACGCGCACCTGGTGACGGCCTGGGAGCGAGCGGGTTATCGGCTGGGGATGCCGATGGCCGTGTTCCGCGGGCGGGTGGTCGAGCCGGACGCGCGCGGTCTGCGCCACGAGTATGACCCCCTTCTGCGGCATCACTACTATTCGAACTTTCATATGACCGACGAGCACATGCGCCGATACGTCGAGCACGTACGCGGCATCGGTCCGTGTGTGTTGCACGTGTATCCCTCGTCGGTGGCCGCCCTGGCTCGCTTCCTCAGGAGGATCGATCAGGCCGGACCGGGCAACGTGCGAGCGATCTTGGCGGAGTCGGAAATCGTGTATCCGCCGCAGCGCCGGCTGGCGGAGGAGGTGTTCGGTTGCCGGTGCTTTTCCGCCTACGGACATACGGAGAAGGTGGTCGCCGCGGCGGAGTGTGAGCATTCCACGGATCAGCATGTATTTCCCACCTATGGGTATTTTGAATTGCTGGATGCGGACGGTCGCCGGATCACGACGCCAGGTCGAACCGGCGAGATTGCGGGCACGGGTTTCATCAACACCGTTGTCCCGTTCATCCGGTATCGAACGGGGGATTATGCGACGTACGTCGCGGACGCCTGCAGCGCTTGCGGCCGCGCCCACGTGTGCATTCGCGACATCGCCGGCCACCGGACCCAGGAGGTTCTGGTCGCGGCCGACGGAGCCCAGATCTCCTGGACCGCCCTGAACATGCACGACGATACGTTTGATCGCGTGCGGCAGGTGCAATTCTATCAGGACACGCCGGGCCGCGCGGTGCTCCGGATTGTCGTCGCGGAGGGGTTCGGCGAGGTTGACCGGCGGCGGATTCAGGCGAGCCTGACCCGCAAGTTCGACAACCGGCTGGAGTTCACCCTGGAGGTCGTGGAGGCCATTCCCCTGACGGGGCGGGGCAAGGCCGTATACGTGGATCAGCGCATACCGATGGAGTGATCGATGCCACACCCCGCCAATTCTGCTCGAGCGCCGGCGACCGGTCCGACCGTGTCGGTCGTCATCCCGGCCTACAACGCGCAGGGGTGCGTGGGCGGGGCGATCCGAAGCGTGCTGGCACAGACCCATCCGGTCCGGGAGATCATCGTCGTGGACGACGGCTCGCAGGACGCCACGGCGAGCGTCGTCCGGGGCTTCGCCGCGCCGGTGCGATACCTGCATCAGCCTAACGCCGGCGTGTCGGCCGCGCGAAATCGCGGCGTTCGGGAGGCGAGCGGCGACTGGGTGGCGTTTTTGGACGCGGATGACCACTGGCTGCCGGAGAAACTGGACCGCCAGATGGAGTTGTTGCAGACGCGGCCGGATCTGCACTGGTGCGGTTGTCGGCCGGCATACGTGAAGGACGGCGAGCCGGCGCCGGCGGAGATCCCTGTGCCGCTGAAGGCGTTTCTTCGAGCGCCCGCCGCGGTTCCGTTTTTTGAGAGCCTGCGGCAGGGGCTCGTCTTCCAGACCAGCGGCGTCGTGGTGCGGCGGACGGTTCTTCAGGAGACAGGGGGGTTCGATGAATCGCTTCGCGTGAACGAGGATCGCGATCTCTGGTGGCGCATCGCGTTCCGGCATCCGTTGGTCGGATATTGCCCACAGGTGTCGTATCACTTCGTGCTGGATCAGCCGGACAGCCTGACCAAGCAGGTTCACGACCGCACCCCGCACGCGCGGGCCCTGTGCCGACATCTGCGAAACGCCGAATCGGCCGGGGCGGATGTCTGCGCTGCGTTTCGTCCCTACGCGCGACGGCTCGCCCTGGATTACCTGATGCGCGCGGCTGCCGGTGAGATCATCATCGCGGCCGATGCCCGGAACGGACTGCGGAGCGTTTTTCCTCTTCGCCGGAGCGAACGAACCCTGCTGCGGATCCTGGGCCTGCTGCCTGCGTCCGTTGCGACGCGCATCGTCCGCCGTCTCAGTCTCTGAGCATTCGCTCGGCCGCGTTTACACGGCTCGGCGTGTCTGATACTCTGCTGCGCTCGGTTGCGGTTTCATGGAAATCGGCACCCGACAGGCAGGGATACCACCGGTGAATGTGCTTCTCTATGCCATGGATTCGCTTCGGGCGGACCATATCCACGCTTATGGATATGCGCGCCGGACGACGCCCGTGCTCGACCGACTCGTCGAGCAGGGGGCCGCATTCACGCGCTGCTACGCGCAGGGCGGGTGGACAGCCCCGTCCGGCGCCAGCATCCTCTCGAGCCAGTATCCTTCCACCACGGGCATACACCGGATGCGGGACCCGTTGAACCCGGCCATTGCGTGGCTGCCGGAAATCCTCCGGCGGCTTGGCTTCCAGACCGCCGCTTTTTGCGCCATTTACCAGGTCAGCAAGCTCCGTGGCTTTGACCGGGGTTTTGACGTGTTCTGCGATCTGTTCAAGGACGAACGGACGATGCAGCGCTGCCGTGACCGCGGCCAGGACGCGCGCGGCGATGACTACTGCTTGCCCCTCTCGGAAGACGTGCATGTCCGGGCCCTGGAATGGCTCGACGGCCGCACGGATCCCGCGGCGCCGTTTTTTCTCTTGCTCTGGTCCATCGATACGCACGAGCCGTTCCGTCAGCCGGCACGCCACAACGTCGACGTGGATCCGGATTACCGGGGCCGCATCGACGGCACGGGCCGGCCCTATCGGTGGATCCGACACCGGGCGGATCTGCGACAGGTCATCGATCTGTATGACGGAAGCATTCGATACCAGGACGAGCAACTGGGCCTGCTGATAGACGAACTGGCGCGGCGAGGCGCGTGGGAGGATACGCTGCTGATCGTGTTCGGCGACCACGGAGAGATGTTCTTCGAACACGGGATCGCCGGACACGGCAAGTTTCCCTGGGAGGCGCAGTTGCGGGTCCCCCTCATCCTGCACGGCCCGCCGGTCGGTCGGACCGGCCTGCGTTGGGATGGTCTGGTGAATCTGCTGGATGTGGCGCCCACCGTGCTGGACGCATTGAATCTGCCGCCGGAGGCGACCTTCCGCGGGCGATCGCTCCGACCCGTTTTGGACGGGCGGATCACGCGCCTGCATGAGGCGGTGGTGCTGGACCTGCCGTTCCCGCACGACCGCCAGGAACACGCCCGAGTTGTGCTGACGGATCGCTGGAAGTACATCGAGTATCACCCGCCGTCACGGGCGGTTCGAATCCGGCGGCTCTGGAAAGAGCTGTGGCGGGCGGCGAGTCTGATTCTTCGGCCGCGGGCCCTGCCGATCCTCCTGGGACCGCGGCTGCGGCGCGGCTTCCGGGGGTTCTGGGGGTCGCTGTGTGCAGATCCGGTCCGCTTTCTGCTGGGGCGTCCGACCCGTCGGCTCTACGATCTCCATGCGGACCCGGACGAACGCGTGGACCGGCTCGATGAGCGGCCTGAGGTGGTCGCCGAACTCGTGCAGCGCCTGGCGGGGCTGGAGGCGCAGGCCGGCTCCGATGAACCGGCCCCTTCGCTCGCCCGCTTGCAGGCCGAGGACGAGCAGAAGATCGTCGATCACCTCCGGAGGCTCGGCTACCTGGACTGACGGGGGGTCAGCGCTCGAACGCGCCGATATCGTGCGCGCTGCCCACGGGCCGTGGGACGCCGTCGTAATCGACCTGAATATCCAGTCCATACAGGGTGCGGAACGTCGAGTAGACGTCGGGGATCGTGCCGGCGTTGACGGCCGGGCTGTCCGGCCGCAGGTGGAAATCCCCGGCGGCGGCGTTGACAAAGCGGGGATCTGCCTCCAGGTCGTTGTCGCCCGTGCCGGAGCCTGCCCGAAACAGCGGAATCGTGTTGTACGACCGGCTGCCCCACGAAATGGCGACGGATCCGCCGGCCTGGTGGAACAGATCGTGCCGACTGCTGGAATTGGCCGCGGTGGCGCCGCTGCCGCCGCTGATCTCGATGTGCGGGCCGCAGGTCATGTTGGCGATGATGTTTCCCGTCAGTTTCATGCCCGTGCCGTTTTCATAGCGGACGCCCTGGCCGAGGTTATACAGCGTGTTGGCGGCGATGTGGGCCAGTTGCCCATTGTTCCAGAAGGTCATGCCCACGCCGCAGTCATGGATCAGATTACCGACGAAGTATACGTTTCCTCCGGGGCCGTTGTCATTGCTGGGGCCGTTGATTCCCCAGGTGGTGTTGTACAGATGGTTGCCGATGAACCACAGGTTGTACGGGCCGTACTGAAAGGCCAGCGCCTTGGCGGTCGACCACGGCGTATCGATGATGTCGTGCACGTCATTCTGCGAGAAGATCACGTCGCGGGCCTGCTTGACGGCCAGACCCGATTGACGGACATGATGCACGTGATTGCGCCCGACGTAGATATGATGGGCCGGTCGGTCGCCCGTGCTGTCCAGAAACCCCGAATTGACCTGCAGCCCCGAACCGCTGCAGTTGGATATCTGGTTGTCCACGACCCAGATGCGGCTGGCGTGGTGCCCGATCACGAAACCATGATGATCCTCGTCGTTGGCCGCACCGAGGTTTCCAAGATCGTGCAGAGTGTTGGCGAAAAACACGATGTCCTTGACCGTTGTCGGATCGGTTCCGCTCCAGCTTCCGGTGGCCACAAGCCCGGCGCCGTTGCCCCGGGCGTTTCGCACTTCGCAGTAGCGGATGGCGGCGTGATGCGATGGACCCAGGACGTTGGCCTGCGCGGCGGTGCCGTTGAAGTCGATGTTTTCGACAATGAAGTAGGTGCCGCGGAACGCGGTCTCGATGGTGATGATCGGCCGGGCAGCCGGATTGCCGCGGATGAACACGGGTCGGTTCGCCGTACCGTCCGCCTGGATCACGGACATCGAGCTGTTGGAATACGTGCCGCCACGCACGTACACCACGCTGCCCGCTGCGAGCGCGGATGGAATCGTCAGCCGGGGGAGGGACGGGCTGCCCGTCGGATTATTCGTGTCCGTGGCCGTCGATGCGGCGGCGTCCACATAATGCGTGTAGTAGTCCGCTCGGCCATAGACATTTTCCACCGTCTGGTGAATCCCGAAATCCGGAATCGGAATTCCGATTGGCGGTTGCCAGCCGGAGATCGTCTCGCACACTCCGGCGGCCTCGTTGCACGTCTGGCCGGCCGTGCAGGGACGCGGCCCGGCCACGCAGGTTCCGTTCACGCACCGTTCCTGCCCGTTGCAGAACTGACCGTCATCGCAGTCTGCGTCGGTGATGCACGTTTGTGAGTCGTCCGGTTCATCCGGAACCTCATCTTCGCCCGGGAGCTCGGTGCCCTCCGGCGAGAGCCCGTCCACCTCAAGCCGGTCCCAGTAGTGCCCGTGTGAGTTCATGCTCCAGACGCCGAAGGTGCCGGCCCGCCGCCGGTCGGGTGAATCGTCATAGCAGTCAATCTGCCATTCTGCCGGCTCGGGCGTTCCCTCCTTCCACACCTTGGCCTGAACGCGGGTTCTGGAACCCTCGTCGGCGACCAGAACCCGGAACCGGTACCATACGCCGGCCTCCGGCACGATGTTTGTACTGGAGACTCCACCGCCGCCTGAACTCGGCCTTCCGCATGAATGGGGAGCGATATGGAACGGCCCGCCGTTGTATTGACGCAGTCGGTAGTACGAATCCGACCGGGGATAATCGGAGAAGAAGGTGACGCCCAGCCCACCCGCGGGATCGTCCGTCCGCATCCGGCCCGTGTATTCGTAGGAGGACCGGGTTGAGGCGTCGGAACCCACGTAGTGCGAGTGAATATCGATGGCGCGAGAGAGTGTTCCGAAAACCTCTCTGCCGTCCACGATGAAATGGCCGAAGAGGGAGTCATCCTCCTCCATGCTGTTGGCGGGCCCCGTATTCAACCATCGTCCGATGCCCGGGCTTTTCGCTCGGGCGGTGAAGTCCTGGTCGGTCTGGTTCATCTGCACAGAGCGAAATGCCCGGTTCGGCGGGTCAAACGTGTACTGGACGTGTTGAGGTGTGATCACCCCGGACCAGCCGGGGGTCACGCGGAACGCGAATCGGCCTTCCGCGTCCGTGATCGCCGTTTCTATCGATGCGCCCGGCGCCGAGAGGACGACTCCGGGCACGGGCCTGCTGTCTTCGCCAAGAACTTCGCCGGAGACGGCTGCGAGGGCGGAGACGTACCCGGTCAGGTCCTTTGTCTGTGCGTTCAGGCAGCCGGAGGTCAGACCCCCGGTGGTGAGCGTAAGCATCACGGAATACAGGCCCGGGATCGTGAACTGACGCGTGATCACACTGTGCGTCTCCAACGGTCCGGAATCCACGTCCCCATCAATCGTCCATGTGTAGTTGCCTCTGGGGAGCGGCCCGTTGTCCAACGTCACCGCCCGAAGCGTGCTTGTCAAGGGACAGGGACCGTCGGCCGGATCAATCTCGAACCGCACCGAATCGTGGATCGGCATTCGAGCCGCGTGGGGAGGATCAGGAGCTTCGTCTGAGGCGTCAATCGGCGGCGTCTCAGGCACAACCACGACGTTATCCTCGTGGACGGGCGGAACCACTGGCTCAGAGGAATCCGAAGTCGTGGCGGGTTCGCCGGGTTGATGGCCGGAGGTTGGCCGTGGCTGGCTCTGGCAGCCCGCCGACAGCAGCACGGTCAAGACAACCAGCGCCGCCGCCCGCATCCGCCGCAGCGGCCCGCCGATTGGCGGTCGAAGCGCACCGTGTATCGACCCGGAGACTTTGTCCTTTCGAACGGTATTGGGGCATTTTCGGGAGTTCATGGGGAGTCTGGCGGCTGGGACGCAAGCCTTTTTGTTCCGCCCTGCCTCCGGGTAATGACGTTCATACGGACAGCGTCGCCCTTCCTGGAGGGCAGTGGTGGCAGGGTTTTCAAGAGGGTGCCGCTCCCGGGCCGCTGCGCCTGCGGCGTCGGAGCGGCTGCAATGTCGGTCCCGAGTGCGAATTATGCGGGTAGAAAGCCCCTTGTCAATAGAAAACGGGGAAATGATGGAATCCAGGCAAAATGGAAAGGCGGGAGTGGGGCGACTCTGGGAAAACCGCGTGCGTTGAAGGGATCGGATGGCATCCGCCGGCCCGGGATGGTTGGTCTGCATCGGCTCGGGTCTGGCAGCTCGACTCGTGAGGCGGGGAAGGCGCGCCCCGCGCGGCCGTGAGGTTCACGGCGCGATCCGCCGGGACACGCCTTCCAGACGCATCTGCCGTGCGTCAGCGTTCGAAGGCCCCGATATCGTGGCTTGCGTCCGCGTCGCGTGGATTCCCTTCCATGTCCACGGCGATGCTTACGCCAAAGAGCGACTGGTAGGTCGCGTACACGGAGGGCATGATGCCTTGATTGATGCACGGGCTGTCAGCGAGCAAATGGAAGTCCCGGTTGGCCGGCGCTGCAAAGCGCGGATCCGCTTGCAGATTGCCCGCTCCTTTGCCCGTGCCGCTCTGCAGGGCGGACACACTGTTGTAGACGACGCCGCCCCATTCGAAACTGACGGGGTTCCCGCTGTTGTGGAACAGATCGTGGGTGGTGCTGGAGGCGGCGGCCGTAGCGCCGCGTCGGCCGAGCACCCGGATCGACCCCCTGGTTGCGTTCGAAATGATGTTGTTGCTCAAGTGCATGGCCGGGCCGTTGTCGTAGTTGATCCCGGTCTCCACGTTACAAATGGTGTTTGCCACCATGTAGGCCGTCTGCTGATTGTTCCAGAAAATCATGCCCTGTTCGCAATCGTGGATGGCGTTGCCCACGAAGTAGACGTTTCCTCCCGGGCCGCCGTCGTTGCTGGGGCCGTTGATACCCCAGGTCATGTGGTGCAGATGGTTGTAGATGTACCAGAGGTTGTACGGGGCGTACTGGTACGCCAGACCTTTGGCGGTGGACCACGGCGTGTCGATGATGTCGTGCACGTGATTCTGCGAGAACACGACGTCCCGAGCTTTTTTCACCGTCAGCCCCGATTGCCGGACGTTGTAGACGTGGTTTCGTCCCACGTACACGTGGTGGGCCGGCCGGTCGCCCGTTTCGTCCAGGAAGCCGGAGTTGACCTGCAAGCCGGATCCGCTGCAGTTGTAAATCTCATTGTCCAGCATGAAAACCCGGTTGGCATGGTGGCCGATGACCACCCCGTGGTGGTCCTGGTCCGTCGCCGCATCAAGATCTCCCAGATCGTGCAGAACGTTCTCGTACAGAACGATGTTGTGAACAACCGTCGGATCCTCGCCGCTCCAGCTTCCCACAACGCAGATTCCCGCGCCGTTGCCGCCCGCATTTCGGACCGCGCACCGACGGATGGCGACGTGATCGGACGGCCCCAGCACGTTCACCGCCGCGGAGGCGCCGTTGAAGTCCACGTGCTCGACGACAAAATACGTGCCTTTGAAGACGGTTTCGATGGTGATTTTCGGCATGGCGGCCGCGTTTCCGCGCAAGAACACCGGTTGGGATGCGGTCCCGTTTCCAATGATCGTGCGCATGGCGCCGGTGGAATACGTCCCTCCCGCCAGGTAGACCACGCTGCCGGCGGGAAGGCTGGACGGCACGGTCGCTCTCGGCTTGCTTGGACTGCCGTTGGGGTTGTTCGTGTCCGTTGCGGCTCCGTGAGCATTGTTCACATAGTGCGTGTAGTAATCGGGCGATCCGTAAACATTCTCCACGGTTTCATGGATGCCGAACTCCGGCGGCGGCACGCCGATCGGCGGGGCCCAGTCCGAATCACCGGAGCACGTTTGGGTTTGTTCGTCACAGGTCTGACCGGGGCATGGATCGGAACCGGCCACACATACGCCGTCGGAACAGGTCTCGTGGCCGTTACAGTACCAACCGTCGTCACAATCCGTGTCCAGAAAGCACTCCACGCAGCGCCGCGCGCTTTCGTCACAGAGTCCCGCTGCACACGGAGGCTCACCCGGCTGGCAGGCACCGGCGACACAGGTTTCCGGACCGTTGCAGAATTGACCATCGTCGCAGTCTGCGTCTTCCTGGCATTGAGGCGGGCTGACACCGCCTCCGCTTCCGCCTCCGCCTCCTGAAGCGGTCGGAGAAATGGTCACCGCCACTTCATCGGAGGCCGTCAGGTCGCCACTGCGCACGGTCAGGCGAAAAACGCACGACTGTACTTCCGTCAGGTTGGACGGTGCGGTGAAGGAGGCCACGGCCCGATTCGGATTCCGCAACGTGACGGCCAACCCGCTGCTTTGCGTCCACTGGTAGTCCAGGCTGACGCCGGCGGGTCCACTGCTCTTGCTGCCATCCAGCGTGACCAGGGCGCCGGCGGTTACGGACTGGTCGGCGCCGGCGTTGGCCACCAGAACTCCCGCCAGGTCGACCGTGTTCAGCACCTTGACGGTCACGAAGTCCTCGGATTCGCCGGTTTCGTTACTGACAACCAGTCGGAAGACAAGGTCTACGTCCTCCAGAACATCCGGCGCCTGGAAGCAGACAACGGCCGGGTTTTCCGCGGGAACCAGCGTGACTGCCGGACCGCTCACCTGGGACCACACATAGTCCAGGCCCTCCTTGGCGTGGCTCGCCCAGCCGTCGAGGCAGACGTGATCGCCCTCGGATACCTCCAGATCCGGACCGGCCAGGGCCACTGGCGCGGCATCGGGCAGGTTCGGCACGCGGACGGTGACCCATACCTGGAACAGGAGGGTTCCGTCTGCGTCGTAACCGCGAGCGATGACGAGAAAATCACCGGAACTGCTGAACACGTAGCTCAGCTCAATGCCACCGTGCTTCTGGCCGTCGCCGAAATCCCATTCCACCCGCATATCGTCGAACGCGGACCCCCCAGGCTCGAGGGAGAAGGCGTATTCGCCGGGCGCTCCGCCATCCACGGCCGCGACGGCGATTCGATACGCCGCCGTATTGTCAGGTGAGCTGCCATCGTCGATGATCAGGTCCATATCGTTGCGGCCGCGTGCGTCGCCGCCCGCGGTGTCGCTGTCGTTGGCGGACGCAGAGGCGGGCGAGAACTGCCCGCAACCGGTTGAGGCCGCCAGCGGAAGCACGATCAGAAACGAAGCCAGTGCGGCTCGGCACAAACGAGAGTACGTTTTCACTTGGGAGTCCTCCGGCTGGAAGGTGTCGCGTGTGCAGGTTTTTCTGGTTTGCCCAAGCTGTGTGCCTTACAAACGGGTACAATTCACGCGGTGCTCCGGGCAAGGTTCGATAGCGAGTGTCGATTGACGTATCGGACGGCGTGAGCGCGTGCCGAAGCTGGTGTTTGCCCTATAACATCCCCATGCGCAACGATTGCGGAATCATCCCGCAGAATCTGCGCGTTGCCGGGTATGAGAGAGGCGGTGCTCACAGGCGTGTCGATGGAGAGGAAAGAGAGGGGAAAACGCCGTAGCCCGGTTGTGTTGTCTGTGCGGATGGGAAGGATTCTGCAGGCCCGGCTGCCCGATGAGCGTGTGCGATGCCAGGCTTCCGGACGCGAGCCGAACGAATGACGCGATCGTCACCAAGATCGTATGGAATTGCCCTGGGAGTCTCGATGGCAACGTTGGTTGCCGCGGGCGTGCTGGATCGATATCTGGCCGCCGTGCTGAACCGTGCAGAAATCGCCCCCGCGCTGGAGCCAGGTACGCTTTCGCAGTTGCCCCTGGGGGTGGCGGAGTGGGTGGGGCAGGACGTCCAGCTCGATCCCCGTGTGGTGCGGGCCACGGACACGACAGACCATGTCAGTCGGGCATACGGTCGGCCCGGAAGCGCCGATGCCGTGTCGCTGTTTGTCGGCTATGGCGTTCGCCTGCGCGACCTGTCGCGCCATCGGCCCGAGGTGTGCTACACCAGTGCGGGATGGACGCTGGAGGAGATGAGCAACGACTCCGTGCAGACGGCGGATGGAACAGAAATCCCCGTGCGCGCGTACTGGTTCTCGCGCGGAGGACTGCTCACGGCCAGGGTCGCCGTCGTGAACTACTTCATCGTGGATGGCGTTCCGGTTCACGATGGCGGTTCGCTTCGCTGGCGGTTCTGGAAGGGGGTGGGCAACGCCTCGTTCGTGGCCCAGGTGCAGATCGCCTGCGTAAGTGCGGACCGCACGGACGGGGCGATGATGGCCGTCCACGAGTTTGCGGCGCAGGTGGCACCGTTGGTTGCCCGGCTGCTCCCGAAACCCGCTGCTCTGGGAGTGTCCCAGGATGAATGACCATTCCATATGGACCGTGCAGCGCCGAAGGCCCGTTCCGATGCGCCGAGCGTGGCTGGGGGTACTAGGCCTTGGGTTGGCACTGGGGTGGTCATTCGCCGACACGCTCGCAGGGCTGATCGGAGACTGGGGCTCCGATGACAATTATTCGGTCGGTGCCCTGGTGCCGATTGTTGCTTTGTTGCTCCTGTGGGTGCGGCGGGATCGTCTCACTGACATCGCAGTCGGCATCTGCTGGTGGGGCGCTGTTCTGGTCCTGGCAGCCCAGGCGCTGCGGTTTTTCGGCGTACTCTTTCTGTTCGAGTCGGCGGAGCGTTACGCCCTCTGGCTGACGGTGATCGGCCTGGTGCTCTGGCTGGCCGGCCCGGCCACGGTGTGGAAGGTTCGCTGGATCCTGCTGTTTCTGCTGCTGGCGATCCCGTTGCCGGGGCGCGTGCACAACGCGATTTCAGGCCCGCTTCAGAGCCTGGCTACGCAAGGGGCGGCGGTGGGCCTGGAGATGCTGGGAGTGACGGTTCTGCGGCAGGGCAACGTCGTGTTGCTGAACGACGAGGTGCCGGTGGCGATTGCGGAGGCGTGCAGCGGCCTGCGGCTGCTGACGGCGTTTGTCGTGGTGACGGCGGTCATGGTGTTTCTCGCCCGGCGTCCGGTGTGGCAGAAGACGGTTGTCCTGATCTCCTGTGTACCGATTGCGATCCTGTGCAACTTGCTGCGGTTGACCGTCACGGCCCTGCTTTTCCTGGTGATCGAACAGAAGCGGGCGGAGTGGTTCTTCCACGACTGCGCGGGTTTTTTCATGATGCCATTGGCCGTGGGGGCGGTGTTTCTGGAGTTCTGGATTCTGTCAAGACTTGTCCGAGCCGACACCGCCAGGTGAATTGACGTGCTGTGACCGGGGGCGTACGATCGGTTCCGGCCGAGCACTTCGGCGGACGGGTGCGGGGTAGTTGTGCGTGTCCAGGGAGTCAGAGCGTAAAGGGATGGTTCCCCGAGTATCCATCGGGTTACCCGTGTATAACGGTCAAGACTATCTCGGCGCGGCGCTGGATTCCCTTCTGGCGCAGACATGCGCCGATTTCGAATTGATCATTTCCGACAACGGCTCGACCGACGGTACGGAGCGTATCTGCCGGGAGTATGCTCGGCGAGACCCGCGCATCCGATACTATCGCGTCGAGCAGAATCGGGGCGCTGCCTGGAACTTCAACCGGGTGTTCGATCTGGCGACGGCTCCGTACTTCAAATGGGCCGCGCACGATGATTGCTGCGCGCCGACCTGCATTGAGAAGTGCGTCGAGAAACTGGACGGCGATCCCGGTCTGGTGTTGTGTCACAGTCGGGTCGCGATTATCGACGAAGAGGGCCGACCGGTGGAGGACTATGCGGTGGGACTGGGTCGGATCGACTCGCCGAGGCCGCGAGACCGTTTCCTGGACACTATCCTGATCCGGCATCGGTGCTATCACATCTTCGGTGTCATGCGGCGCGAGGTGCTGGCCCGCACGCCGCGTATCGCCAACTACATCGGCTCGGACCTGCCCTTGCTGGCCGAGTTGAGCCTCCACGGCCGTTTCTGCGAGCTGCCGGAACGGCTGTTCATCTCGCGAGATCACAAGCAGCGGTCGGTGCGCGCCTCGCTTGCGAAAATGCCGGCGTGGTTTGATCCGAATCGCGACGGGACGGTCGTGTTTCGATACTGGCGCTATCTCCGGGAATACCTTCGATGCGTCTGCGTGGCGCCCCTGCCGCGGGACGAGCGACTGGCGTGTTATGCGCGGATCGGCCGCTGGGTGTGCCGTTATCCCGTGCGGCTGGCGGAGGACGTGGTCATGGCCGTCCGTCTGGCCTGTCCGACTTCGATCCGTCGTGTTCTCCGCATACTTCGCGGACGCCCCGTGCCCGCGGGTCACAGGTCTGAGGGCTCGTCGGGCTGATTGCGAGGGGGCCGGGGTCGAGAGGGCCGCCGATCGGGCGCGGTATGCTTGCGGGCAGGGTGATGGTGCTGTTATGGTGAGTCTTTGAGAACGCGTTCTGCCATACAAGAGGCAGATCGGGCGTTGTCTTGCGGCTCCGCGGGAGGGCTGGCGAGGATTCGGACTCCGTCGGCAGACCACGGTGCTTCCGCGCTTCGGTGTTTCAGAAACACCGGAGCGGGCAGTCCGATCGGAGGGGCGGGAAGGGCACACAGCCGAGAGGCAATGTGAGGCACGGATCGGGGCAACGTGGATCAGGCCGGGAACATGGACCGTCGATTGGCGATTACCACTGTGGTGGGCTGCCGTAACAGGTGCAGCTACTGCCCGCAGGGAACCTTCATGCGAGCATATCGGCCGCGAAACGGCGAAACGCGCATGAGTCTCGAGACGTTTCGAGCGTGCGTGGACAAAGTGCCCACGGATGTGTGCATCAATTTCGCCGGTTTCGCGGAGCCCTGGTTCAACCCGGCATGCACGGACATGCTGCTGTATGCATTTGATCGGGGGCACAGGATCCGGGTGTTCACGACCCTGATGGGTATGACCGTGCAGGACGTGGATCGGATTCGCCATGTGCCGTTCGAAACCTTCACGGTTCACCTGCCGGACGGGCAGGGCAAGACCCGCATGCGCGTGGACGCGCAGTACCTGGCCGTGCTGGACCGGGTGCTGACGCACGGTTTTCATAACGCGGAGTTCATCTTCCACTTCACACAGGGGGGCAACGAGCACGTCCATGAGGATGCCCGGCGTGTCTTTGACGCGCATGGTGTTGAGCCGAAGCGTCGAGGGCTCGTGACCCGGGCCGGGAACGTGAGCATCGACGGGCAGAGTTGTCCCGTACGCCTCAAGGGCAGGCTGCAGGCATGCCGGCGGTTCTATGTGAACATCCTCCTTCCGAACGGTGAAGTCGCGCTCTGCTGCATGGACTGGGGACTCAAGCACGTCCTGGGCAACCTTCTGGAGTGCCGCTACGAGGATCTCCATCAGGGTGAGGCGTTTCGGCTGATTCTGCGCGGACAGCGGGATGCGGCCGTGGATATCCTGTGCCGGACATGCGAGGAAGCCCGGTGCTATCCCACGCCCTGGGCTCGATTGCGTCGGGCGGTCGGTCGGTTGCTCGGCCGGCCTCGTCACACGGTGCCGGAACCGGATATTCTGGAGTGATCCGACGGGGGGACAGGGAGCCAGACGGCTTCGTACACGAGGTACCCTGCGGCCCGCATGCCGAGGCGTTCGTAGGTCCGCATGGCCCGCTCGTTGTGCTCTTCGACGTAGAGCCGCAGGCCGCAGACGTCCGGGGTCTGTCGGGCCTGCTCGGCGATGAACTGGTGCAGAGCGCGAAAGACGCCCTGTCGACGGTGATCCGGATGCACGTAGACGCTCTGAATCCACCAGAACCAGGCGTTTCGCCAATCACTCCATTCGTAGGTGATCAGGGTCTGGCCCACAACCACTCCGTTCACCTCGGCTACGAAGTAACGGCCTCGGACGAGGTCCGACAGCACGCGTTCGACGCCGGTGCGAACCGTGAGGGGATCCAGATGGAGGGATTCGGTTTCCTGAGCCATCCGGAGATTGAATTCCGTCACAACGTCACGATCATCCGGACGGGCCGGACGCACGCACACCGGGATTGAACCTGCCTCATTCATCGGAAACGGATCCTGCGGCCGCGATCGGCGGGTCATCGGGCTTGGGCGCGGGGGGTTCGGGAGCCGGGGGTTCTTGTTTCTCCGCGGGTGGCCGGACGAAGCGTACGCCGTCCTCGAAATCCTTTCGCGGGATGCGGTAGAGTCTGCCTTCTTCCGTAAGGATCAGGATGTCGTCGCCGTCAAAGCAGCAGGCCTCCGCAGGGCACTGTGGGTAGCGGATCTGCAGCAGTTTGCGGCCTTCGCGCGGTTTGCCGTCGTCGTCCAGCTCCGCCAGCCACGCCGCCGCGCCCGTGCATACCACGAGCCACCGGCCATCGGGCGAGACATCGGCCCCCTGGGCCAGCCAGACGGGCAGTTGGGCCACAACCTGGAGTTCACACTCGTCGTCCGCGGTCGGCACCAGGCGGTAGATGGTGGGCTTCGCCTTCTCCCCGACGTTCAGGATGAACATGTGTCCATTCCGTACGTAGAGGGATTCGGCGTTGAATCGTTCCTGAGGGTACTTGAACTTCCACCGGCGGGACCAGGGCAGGGGTTCGGAGTGGTCGGCCGCGGGATCGGGCTCCGGCAGGACATAGATGAACCGGGCGGGGAAAATTTGCCTGTTGTTCCCGATGTCCCCGATATACAGATTGTCCTCGTGATCAATGGCGATGTCTTCCCAGTCGCTGTTGGGGGCCCCGGAAAGCCGAACCCTGGCGACCACTTCTCCCGTGTCGCGAAACGCGAAGATTTCCGGGCTGGTGCCCGAATCGCCGTGGGTCCAGAAGATGCCGGGGTGGCGTCGACTCTTGACGATGCCGGACGCCTCGCGCACCACCTGCGTGTCGAGCGTGGCGATGGGGACCCAGGGCTTCGTGGGCGGTTCCGCCCCGACAGTCGCCTGCCAGCCTGGAAAGGCCGCCAGCAGCAACACCATGCAAGCCAGGCTGGACACCCGGCACCCCGATCCTGCGAGAACCTGACGCATCTCTGACATTCACCCTGACTCCCTGGCGCGGGCCCGTTGCGGAGCTTCGGCAGGCGAGCGACTGGGGCGGTTGTACTGCATATGTCCCGTCCCGACAAGCCGTCCCGACGCTGCATCCGGGGCCGCTCTCGGGGGCCTCCAAAAAAGTATCGGACACGCGGGGGCTTTCGTGGTATAGTTCCCGGAATGATCCGGTACATTCTCTTTGAAGATGAGGGCACGGCGGACTTGCTGCCGCTGGTGCTGTGGCGGTCCGTCTTTGAGTTGAACGGGGGTCGTGTCTGCCAGATGGACCGTATCGCCCGTCGCCTGGGACAGCATCCGAGCGGACTGTGGGCGCGTGAATGGATCGCCAAGGTTGCGAGCTATCGGTGCCAATTGCCGGTCAACCAGCCGTTGAACGGACCGTGCGTGCTGATCAACGGCCGCTGGTCGGCGTGGCGGAAGCTCGACATTCACGCGGCCCCCAGTGCAGGGGTCTGCGGAGGCTCACTGGTCTACGTGGCCCCGGATGAGGCTCTGGCGCGCCGGCTGTCTCCGGAGACGCTGCTGAAAGAAGACCGCTGGCGCGAGGCCCTGTCCGGGGTGCCCATTCATGAGGTCGATGCCCGCCTGTTCCGCTATCCGTGGGATTTCGTGACGCGGAACGCCGACGTACTGCGGCGAGACTGGAACTCGGAAGACTGCGCGATCGACGGCTCCGTCAGCACATCCGCTTTTCTACTGCGACCCGACGCTATTCATGTGGGCGAAGGCAGTGTAATCAAGCCGTGCGCCGTGCTGGATGCGGAGCACGGACCGATCTTCATCTCCTGCAACGTGACGGTGGAGCCGCATGCGTGCATTTCGGGGCCCGTTTACATCGGTCCCGGGACGCTCGTCAAGCCGCACGCGGTGATCCGCGGCGGCACGTCCATCGGGCCGGCGTGCCGGATCGGGGGTGAGGTGAACCAATGCATCATCAGCGGGTACACGCACAAGGAGCACGCCGGCTACCTTGGCCGCAGCTACGTGGGCAACTGGGTGGACATCGGGCCGGGGACGGCCAATACCGACAGCAAGAGCACGTACGGGCCCATCCGGGTCTGGTACGGTTCCCGCACGCTGGACACGGGCCTGACGGCTTGCGGAGCGATCATTGCGGATCATGTCCGGATCGGAACGAACCAGAAGATCCCCAACGGGGCGGTCATCGGGTTTGCCGCCGCCGCGGCGTCGGGGCGCTTTCTCCCCAAGTTCCTTCCGTCGTTCGGCTGGTTCACCGACGGCGGTCTGTCCAGCGGCGATCCGGAGCGCCTGCTCGTGGCGGCGCGACTGGCAATGGCGTCCCGCAACGTGGACCTCTCGGAGATGGAGGCGGAGCTTTTCCGTCTTCTGCCCGGGCTGGCGGCTCGCATTGAGGAGCAGGACACGGGGTCCGAGCCGGTCTTCCCGGCCCTGGAGTAGGTTCCGCGGCAGCTCCAACGGTGTACGTCATTGCGGGCCGGGACTACAATCACCGGGAAAACCGGTTTGAAAGTGTGACCATATGGGCCCGGCGTTGTGGAACATCCTTTGCGAGTCGGCGGTGTTCATCCTGCTGGGGTTCGCCGTTGCGGGGCTGCTGCATGCGCTGATCCCGACCCAGACCGTGATTCGACTGTTGAGTGCCACCCGGCCCCGATCGGTACTCCTGGGCACGCTCATCGGCCTGCCTCTGCCGTTGTGCTCGTGCAGCGTGCTCCCGGCGGCCGTCGCGCTGCGCCGCAAAGGGGCCAGCCGGGGCGCTACGCTGTCGTTTCTGATCTCCACTCCGGAGACCAGCGTGACGTCCGTGCTGCTGACGTATGGACTGCTGGGCCCGGTCATGGCGATCGTCCGGCCTGTGGCGGCGGCGATCACGGCTTTGGTGGCCGGTGTCCTGGAGACCGCGTTCGAAAAACGAGAAGCCGGGGCGGCAGGCGGGATGTGGGGCGCGGGTGACGCCGGCACCTGCAACCACGGCGCGGACCATGAGGAGGCGAGCGAAGGACCACAACCGGCGGCTGTCCGTCTTCGGCGAGCGCTGCGTTATGCCTTCGTGGATGTGTTCGACGACATTTTCGGCTGGATGCTGATCGGCATTCTGGCGGCGGCCGCCATCCAGGCGCTGTTGCCCGGCGTGGTGCTCAGCACGGTTTTCCGGGGATCGTTTCAGTCCATGCTGGTCATGGTGGCGTTGGGGGTTCCGCTTTATATCTGCGCGGAGAGCTCAACGCCGATCGCCGCGGCCCTGGTTGCGCAGGGCGTCAGCCCGGGCGCGGGGCTGGTGTTGTTGCTGGTTGGCCCGGCGACGAACATCGGTTCCCTGGGCGTGCTGCGGAGCATACTGGGCCGGCGGACGATGGTGGTGTATCTGGCGAGCATCATCGGGGTGGCCCTGGCGGCCGGGGCCGTGCTGGATGCCTGGGTGAGCCAACCCGGTTCGGCGCAGCATGTTCAGGCGTTGAGCGAATCGATCGTGCCGCAGTCGGTGAAGGTCGCGGGGGCGATTGTCTTCCTGGCGCTTTGCGCGGTGGGCGCGCGGCGGCAGCGCTACGTGGAGCGGTTCGTCGCGTGGCTGAACGAACGTCTGCCGGTGCGGGTCAGCCGGGGACGCCTGACGGTGGCGTTTCTGGTTGGTGTGGCGGTCTCGTGGCTGGCCAGTGGGTTCTTCTGTGTGCAGCCGGAAGAGGTGGGGATTGTCAAGCGCTTCGGAGCGATTCATCGAACCGGTCTGCCGCCGGGGCTGCACTATGCTTGGCCGCGTCCGATAGAATCGGTCGACCGCGTCGCGGTGCGCCGCGTGTATCGAACGGTGCTGGGGTACAAGATTCATCCGGAGAAGGGCACTCCCACGTTCGCGAGCCAGACAAACGAATCGTGGAGCCTTGTCGGGGATGAGAACATCGCGGACATCAAGACCGCGGTGCTCTGGGGGGCGGACGGTCGTACGAAACAGACGATTCTGCAATTCGCCTATGCCGTGACGGACCGCGAGCTCATCCTTCGCCGCGCGGTGCAGGCGGCATGTCGCGAGGCGCTGGGGGGAGAATCCATCAACGAGATCTTCACGTCGCGCCGGAAAGCGGCCGCGGCGTCGATCATGGCCAGCGCCCAGTCGAGTCTGGACGCCTGGCGCTGCGGGATACGCATCCACGGATTCTACTTCCTGGACGCCCACGCACCGCCGGAAGTACACGATGCGTTCCGGGACGTGGCCGGCGCGATGGAAGACAAGGCGACGCGAATCGACAAGGCCCTGGCGGAAGAGGCTCGCATCGTTCCGGAGGCGCGCGGGAGGGCCGCGGAAATGCAGGAGGAGGCCCGCGGATACGCGATCCGGCTGGTGGAATCCGCGCGAGGGGAGGCCTGGCGGTTCCGGGATCTGTGGAACGTAGCCCGGCATTGGCCGGAGGTGACGCGCCGCCGGCTGTACCACGAAGCGCTGGACGCGACGCTTCCGGGCGTACCCAAGTATATCCGGCCCGCCGGCGTCGGGTCGGAGGTGATCGAGCTGTGGCTGACGGACACCGACAGCGGGTGGGGCTTTCCGGGCGTGCCGCCCCAGCCGAGTCGGGAACGATGAGTGGCCGTGGAGGGTCTGGGACCGTGCGACGTTTCATTCTGATTGCCGCCGGGGCGATTGTGCTGGCGCTGCTGGCGACGTGCCTGTTCATCGTGGATCAGACGGAGTTCGCCGTCGTCACCCGGTTCGGCGATCCGGTGCAGACGGTCATGGAGCCGGGGCTGCACTGCAAGTGTCCCTGGCCGGTGGATGACGTGGTTCGGTTCGACAACCGCCTGATGGTGCTCGAGGTGCCCCGCCGGGGAGAACCCGACCGCGAGTACATCTTCCTGGACGAGGAGACGGGCATCGGCAAGAACGTGGAGGTGACGGCCTATGCGTGCTGGCGGATTCATCCGCAGCCCGCGGCGGTCCGCAGGTTCCTGGTGACGGTGGGGAGCGGGTCCGGGGCGGAGGCCATTCTGACGGACGTGGTGGGCGCCCGGCTGGGCGACGCCCTCGGTTCGCACGATTTCTCCGCGTTGGTGTCCACGAACCCCGAGGAGCGGAAATGGTCGTCCATCCAGGACGCCGTGCGCGACGCCAGCCGTGCGGAAGTCGGAGACACGTATGGGATAGACGTGGTCGACGTGCGCATCGAGCGATTGAACTTCCCCGACCAGAACCGCCGCAACGTGTTTGAACGCATGCGGGCTGAACGCCAACGGATCGCCTCGCGGTACCGCTCCGAGGGCGAAGAGCAGGCGACGGCCATCCGGGCGGAGGCGAACAAAAAGAAGGAGGATATCCTTGCGAACGCCTACCGGGAGGCCGAACGGATCAAGGGACAGGCGGACGCAGAAGCCGCCCGCATCTACGCGGACGCATACGGGCAGGATCCCGAGTTCTACGAGTTCGTGCGGACGCTTCAGACGTACGAGGCGACGTTCGACAAAGACACCGTGCTGATTCTTTCCGGTGACAGCGAGTTTCTGCGACTCCTGAATCGGATCCGACAGCCGGCGTCGTTGAGCGTTCCCCTCACGGAGACTCCGAATGCCGGAGCAGTCCAGACACCCCGATCCGCTTCGCCGTCACCGTAGCCGGTGGCGCGTTGCCGGGCCGGTCCTGGCAACGGCCCTGGCGGTGTACGCGCTGAGCGGGTTCTATTTCGTCGATCCGGACGAGCAGGCCGTCGTGCGCTGGTTCGGACGGATTCCCGAGGGGCAGATGATCGGGCCGGGTCTGCGATACGCGCCGCCCTGGCCGGTCTGCCGGGTGGACACCCCCAAGACGACCGAGATGCGACGGGTCTATGTGGGCCTGCTGCCCGAGCAGCGCGAGGCGATCGCGCGGGGGAGTGTCGGCGCCATTCAAGACTCCACCGCCTCGGACATCCTGACCGGGGACAGCAACATTCTGAAGGTGACGCTGGTCGTGCAGTACCGGCTGTCGGACCCGGCCGCATATCTGACGAACACGGCGGCGCCGGATCGACTGGTGCGCTCCGCCGTGCAGGCGGCGCTTGTGGAGGAACTGGGGGCCCTCCCGGTGGATCGCGCTCTGACGACGGCCAAGGGGGCGTTGCAGAATAACGTGATCGGATCGGCACAGCGGTTGCTGGATGTCTACGGCGCCGGCGTGCGTCTGGCGGGCGCGCAACTGGAGACGATCGAGCCGCCGCGCGCGGTCGCCGACGCATTCAAGGACGTGGTGAGCGCCAAGAAGGACGGCGAACGGATGGTGGATCAGGCTCGCGCGGACGTGAACACCATCCTGCCTCAGGCGCGGGGAGACGCGGAGCGCCTGTTGCGAGAGGCCGAGGGCTACGGGCTGGCGAAGGTGGGCCGCGCGCATGGCGACGCGGACCGTTTCGTGAGCCTTCTTGGTGAATACCGACGCGCCCCCGACGTGACGCGCGACCGATTGTGGCTCGAGACGTTCGAGCGGGTTTTTCCCCGGGTGCGGCTGTACGTGCTGGACGATCCCGCGGACGGCTCGCCTTCGCGTATTCGCATCGTCGGGCGACCCGCGTCGTGATCGGGTCAGCAATACGCGATGGTGTCCGCCGTCGGGTTCGCCAGCCGGTCGCAGTCTTCCCGCCGCACATATGGCTGCCCGCCTGGATCACCGGGTATTCCTGCTCCTGGAGCGATCTGTCCATCAGGGCGGGCAGGCCGAACAGTAATCCGATGGCATTTGCCCATGCGGGCGCCAACGCATTGACGAAGGATGGATGGATCTGATGGACGACAGGCAACTGGAGGACTATGCCGTCTTCGCCCGGGAGTTGGCCGACGAAGCGGGCAGGATCGCCTGCGAGGCGTTTGGGGGCGTCCGTGTTCGTCGCAAACCGGATGGAAGTGAACTGACAGATACGGATATCGCGATTCAGGAGATGATGGTTTCCGCGATTCGAAGGGCGTATCCCGGGCATCTGATTCTCGGTGAGGAATCCGGTGTGATCGGCGGCCGGGCCCGGGAGGCGGCGGCGGCCGAGTGTTGTTGGGTGACCGATCCGCTCGACGGCACGCGGAATTTCGCGTTCGGGGTGCCGGTGTTTGCCACCGCGATCGCGCTGCTGCACCGCGGTCGGCCGGTCGTCGGGATCGTCAAGGCGCTGCCCGGCGGTGATACATTTCTGGCGCGGCGGGGCGCGGGGGTCACCCACAATGGCCGCGAGGTGTCGGCGGCGCGCGCAACGATCGGCGAGCGAAGCCTGGTGGGGGTTCAGTCCACGATTCACGGCCCGGACGGCCGGATCGTCTTGGGGCTGGCGGGCACTGCCGCCCTGCGGAACCTGGGTTCCACGGCGTTGCACATGGCCCTGGTAGCCTCCGGGGCGTTCGCGGCCGCCGCGGCATGGGAATGCCGGTTGTGGGACGTGGCCGCCGGCTGGCTGTTAATCGAGGAAGGCGGAGGCCTCTGCACGGATTGGAGCGGGCGTCCGCTGGTTCCGTTCGCCGAAGCGGCGTATGGAGGAGCCGAAGTCCCGTTTGTCGCGGCGGGTCCGCAGTCGCACGGTCCGCTGCTTTCGAGAATCCAGCGCGTGCGAGAAACACCGCCGGACCGGCCCCTCTAGCGTCGCGCGCCGCAGCGGCACGGTCCGCCGCATCCGTCCTTTCGAATGTCATCTGGACGGCTGGTTTTCCACACGAAGGTCCGCGGGATCCTTGATGACCTGACGAATGGCGTCCTTGATGAAAGTCATTTTCGTGTTAGTGGATTCATCCACCTTCAGCACGATCTCGTTGTCTTTGACGGCCACGATGGTGCCGATGATGCCTCCGTGCGTGAGAACGCGATCATTCTTGCTCAGCGCCTTGAGCATTTCGTCGCGGCGCTTCTGCTCGTTCTTGCGCGCGCTGCGCGTGCTGACGAAGAAGAAAACCATGACGAATACCAGCACGGCCGGAAGCAGCAGGCCTCCCATCGGGTCGCGCGTCGGTCCGGCGGGGGCGCTCTGTTGAGCCAACAGGCCCAGAATACACCAATTCATTCCATCACCTCGCGACGGGACACGTCGCTCTCATCCGAAATTACGGGAAACTCGGCGGCCATTTTGTCCAGCCGGCCCTCTGGAATCAATGCCCGGATTCTCTCCATGAAGCGCTGGTAGAACCGCAGATTATGAATGGACGCCAGGATCGGCCCCAGCATCTCTCCGGTGACAAACAGGTGGCGGATGTAGGCCAGACTGAAGTGCCGGCAGGCATAGCAGTCACACCCTTCCTCCATCGGCCGATCGACGAGGGCGTGCTGCTGGTTGCGGAGCCTGACCGCACCGGATGCGGTGAAGGCGTAGGCGTTGCGGCCGTTGCGGGTCGGCAGCACGCAGTCGAACATGTCCACGCCCAGGCGGACGGCCTGGAAAATATCGCGCGGCGTGCCGACGCCCATGAGATACCGCGGTTTGTCCGCGGGCAGCAGAGGGGCGGTCTGCGTCAGGGTGGCAATCATCTCCTCGTGGGTTTCGCCCACGGACAGACCGCCGATGGCGTAACCGTCGAAGCCGGTATCCAGCAGGGCGGCGGCGCAGCGCTCGCGCAGGTCGGAGTGGAGCCCGCCCTGTACGATGCCGAAAAGCCATTGGTCTTCGCGAGCGTGGCAGTCACGGCAGATGCGGGCCCAGTGAATGGTGCGCCGGACCGCCGCCTCCACGACCTCCCGCGGACTGGGCAGGGGCGGGCACTGATCGAACGCCATGATGATGTCGGCGCCAAGCTTGTTCTGAATGGCGATCGCGCCGCGCGGATCCAGGCGCAGCCGAGCCCCGTCCACGTGCGACTGGAAGTCGACGCCCTCGTCGTCGATGCGGTTGATCCTGGCCAGAGAGAACACCTGAAACCCTCCGCTGTCGGTGAGCATGGGGCCGCTCCAGCCGCTGAACATCGCTACGCCGCCCAGAGCGGCCACGATGTCCTCGCCGGGCCGAAGATGGAGGTGATATGTGTTGGCCAGTACGATCTGGACGCCCGCGGCCCGCACCTGATCGGGCGTAACGCCCTTGATCGAGCCGGCCGTGCCGACCGGCATGAAGGCGGGCGTTTCGACCACTCCGTGCGGTGTGGTAAGGCGCCCCAATCGGGCGGCGTTGCCGGGGTGGCGCGCGAGCTGTTCGAAGGCGAACATGATGGGCATGGTACCCTTGACGGACCAGCAGGGCCAGCGGGTTTGTGATCCCGGAATAGCCCTCTTACCTGTTGCACGGATAACAGTTAGAATGCCCCCGCAGACGTGAATGCGGAATCCATCGTCGGCGCGAACGGCGCACCGGCCGATTCATGCGGTGACGGCAGCGTTCCGCCGGGCCGGTCGGCGTGACGGAATCCCAGGGAGCAAGCAGTGCCTTATCGAAACATGAGTCTGGAGGATTTTGCCCGGCACGTGGGCATGGATGCTCGGGAGGTGCGCAAGCTGGCCGATCGGGGAAAGCTCCCGGCGCAGAAGGTGGGGGGCGAGTGGCGATTCAACCGGGCGCGGGTCACGGAATGGCTGCAGCAGGAGATGCCCTCGCTGGACTCGGAACGCCTGATCGAGATTGAGCGCGCGATGGAAGCCGGAAAAGGGGAATCGACGGAGGCCGCGTCGGCCGCCGGCGGCATGATCGTGACGGACTTGATCGGGCTGGAAGGGATCGCCGTGTCGCTGCCGGCCAATACCAAGTCATCCGTGCTGCGGGAGCTGGTCCGGCTGGCGGAAAAAACGGGGCTGCTTTACGACGCACAGGGATTGCTGGAAGCCCTGGAGGCCCGGGAGGCGCTCTGCTCGACGGCGATGCCGATGGACGTGGCCCTGCCGCACCCGCGCCAACCCATGCCATACGTGTCCGCCGAGCCGCTGATTTGTGTTGGCCGCATTCCGCGAGGTATCGGTTTCGGCTCGTCGGACGGGAAACTGACCCACCTTTTCTTCCTGATCTGTTGCCATGACGATCGGCATCACCTTCGCGTTCTTGCCCGGCTGGTCCGTATCCTGACCCCGGACGTCATCGCGTCGCTCTTGAGCGTCGAGACTCGCGAAGAGTTGCTTCAGGTCCTGATCGACAAAGAGACGCAGGTGATTGCGGGGATGCGGTAGCGGCCCGGGGTCGAGGAACCATTCTCTCAGTGGGCGCTCGGCGTCCGACCCGTGAGCCGGACCAGGCCGGCCAGGCAAAGCCCCAGCGCGCGGGTGAAGGCGCGGATGAAGCTCATCGGCGCGAAGAGAAGATAACGCGGTCTTCGGGTGCGGCGGACGATCCGAAAGGTCATCGGCAGTTGCGCCAGAACCAGCAGGGCACCCAGGCTCACGGGGGCGATCCAGCCTGCCTTCCACAGAAGCGCGGGAAGGGAAAAGAGCCCAAGCGCGGCCAGGGGCGGCTGAGCGTTGTCAGAAAGGCGGCTGTACGAGTCACCCGTGGCCGGCGCGGTATGACGCAGATGAAGCCAGAATCGCCAATAGCCCTGCTGGGCCTGTGCCCGCAGATAACGCCGCCACGTGACAGGGTGGAAGTGCTTCACCCGCGATCCTACATCAAATGCCAGCAGGTGGCCGGCTTCCACGATGCGCCAGGCCAGGTCCGCGTCCTGGCCCCGGAGGTAGCGCTCATCGAACCCCCTGACCTGCTCCAGAATGCTGCGGCGATAGACGACGTTGAAGGTGGCCAGGAAGTTCACGCGCGGCGGCATAGCCAGATGGCGTTCGACGATCTCTTCGTGGATCAGGCAGGCCAGAAGAGAGCCCGGGTTCATGTTGCCGTAGCTGCCGCCCGCCCCCGCGACGTTCGGATCGTCCAGGTGGGGCAGGAGCGTCCCCAGTGCGTCGGGCTCCGCCACGCAATCGGCATCCATGAACCAGATGAGGTCTTCGGTGGCGGCACGCCAGCCGACGTTGCGGGCGCTGCCGCGCCCGGCATGGTCGCGGCGGATGCAGGTGACGGGAAACGCCGCGGCGATGTCCGGCGTGGCGTCCGTGGACCCGTCATCCACCACAATAATGCGCGAAAGCTGCCCCTGCTCGAGCAGCGGAACGGCGGAGTCGAGGCATTGGCGCAGCGTTCCTGCCGCGTTGTAGGCTGGTATCACCAGGCATACGCTGCCGGACATAACCGTTGTCTCCGTCCGCTTCATGGGCGGCGGCCAACGCCCGGAATCGGGCAGAAGCCTGATGGTACGCCCGCGACCGCCCCGTTTCCACCCGCCAAACTTCCCATGCGCCCGTCGCAACCGGTGGCAGGTTGTGACCGTGTGGGACGCCGACCTGCGGGCCGGATGGTCGGACCGGGGTTGCCCGGTATACTGGGAAGCCTGCGTGCTTGCGGCACTGGAGAATGCCGGCGGTACGGCGTATGAGACGGTTCGCTATGGCCAGACGACAACAGGAGCGTTCGGGACAGGCCGGCACCCCACCGGCACAACCGCGGCCGGTGCCGGGCGGACGCCGTTTTTTCTGGTTCCGACAGCACGCCGTGGCAACAGGCGTTCTTCTCGTGGCTGTGCTGGTCGTGTGGTGGGCCCAGCGGCCGGTCAGCGTGTGGGATCTGAACAGCGACATGCAGAGCATCTGCGCCGTCGCAGCCGGCCAGTCGGATCCGGAACGATACGCGGCCGATCCATATCTCAGCAATCGCGGTCGTCTGGAAGGGCACATTCCCTGTTATGTGGCCCTGGTGCGCGCGACACGCTGGATGGCGGGTGGCTATCCCGAAGCTGCCTGGCTGCTGGTTCTTCCCTCGGCCCTCCTGTTCTGCGGCGGGTGCTACTTTCTGTTCTGGCGGTTCACGGGCAGTCGGCTGGTTGGCGTGGGGTTCGCGCTGGCGTTTGTGTTCGCGCGAATCTGGTTCCAACTGGGTGAGAAGTGGAGCATGTGCGAGGTTTGGGGCGTCATGCCGCGGACCCAGTACACCGTTTTTGTTCCCTGGTTGCTGCTGGCCACGTGGGAGGTCCGACACCGAACGCGATGGTGGCCGGCGGTGGCGGCCCTGGCCAGCGTGCTGATCTACCTGTATCCCCTGAGCGCGCCGGTGTGGGGCGTGGCAATCTGGAGCGCGCTTGTTCTGGTCGGCGCAGAGGGCGTTCCGTTCCTCCAGCGGCTTCGTTGGGGGGCAATCGCCGGCGCGGTGGCCTTGGTGGTGGCCGCGCCGGCGGTGCGCAAGCAACTCCGCTTACGGTTGCCATCGGCGGCGCCTCAAGTGCAACGGCCGGAAATGCTCAGCGAGGGTGGCAAAGAAGCGCTTGCCCGGCAGGCGGCGGAACAGGCCGCACAGGCGCGGGAGGTTCAGTCGCTTCGCGAATCCCGGTACTCGCCCGGCCTGATGAACCTGAAGGAGGGGTTCGCTCTCGTCTGGCAGGATGTGGCAGGTGACAAGGCGCCTCCCTATCGCCACCGGTGGATGGCGGTCTGGGGGGCGTTGTGGGCGGCGGCAGGCATCGGCCTTGGCGTATGGCATCGCTCTTCCCGGCGGATGCTGTTGATGATCGGTGTGGCGACGCTTGTGTTCATGTTGATCACGATCGTCGTGCCGCTCGTGGAGAGCATTCGAGCCAATGCCTCGGGGCACAAGCCGGTATGGTACGACCTGGCCCGCGGCATCCGCTTCTGGCCGTTCTGTCTGGCGGTGCTGGGGGCCGCCGGATTCGGCGTTCTCCGGTCCTGGTCGGCGGACCGTCGCTGGGGCGCGCGATGGGCTCTGGCGAAGCTTGTGCCGATCCTGGCCGTCGGGACGATCTGGGCGGGCTTCTGGCTCCAGATTGCGGACGGGGCCGGACGGTACTTCGGACGTGATTCGCGCGAGCGGGCAAAGCGGGCGGCGGCGGCCGAGGGAGTGATCGCGTTCATTCAGGCACACACGGCGGAAGACGCGCCGTTTGCCATTTCGGGAAACACGTTTTTGCAGCGGAACGACTTCTGGCTGCGACACACGCCGGGCCGGCCAGTGGTGCATTCCTGGAAGGAGGGAACCGCCCTGAGCCACAATTACAACACCGCCGTTGCCTGGAAAAAACGGGAGGAGCAGGAGGGAAAGCTGCGTTCCCGCGATGTGCAGCTCCTCTATGCGTCGCGGAAGCTCGCCGCCGAAGGCAATCAGATGACGCCGCAGGACCGGGACCGGATGCGGGCCGCGCTGATTGCCGCGGGAGAGGCTCTCTGGCGAGACAAGCAGCGGGTCTGGCAGGAGTGGGGGGCGCAGTACGCATTGCAACCGGCCTGGAGCCGGCCGCCGCGATCGATTTCGGTGGAGTTTGAGAACGACTTCTGGTACGTGGCTCGAGTGCCCAAACCCGCGGCATCGCCCGGGCCGGCCGTGGCGCAGTAGAGCGGCGTGGAAATGGGCATCACCCACGATCGAGCGACGGGGTTGCGGGGGCGGAGGGCAGGCGCACTCGCGGCAGGCTGTGGCGCCGCGTGCGCAGGCGGACGAACTCTCCGACGTATCCGATCAGACGCGCGTGGTAGAACGCGATGACCAGCGGCAGCGTGATGAGAGTCTCCCAGGGCGTTTTCGCTTTTCGGAACAGGTCATTGTACAGAATCGCCGCGAGAAAAACGGCCCCGCAAACCGCCGACACGAGGCCAAGCCACAGGCTCATCGCCACAAGTGGCAGCGTGATCCAGGCAAGAAACAGGGGGACAAGCTCTACGCGAGGCGGCAGGTAGTATTTGTAGCCCAGCCGGGCGGCTGCGACGCCGCCGCGAAACCCCTGGCGGAAGAAGGACTTCCGCGTATACCGATGATGGTGAACGACCACGGCGTCCTGGACGACGTGTTGCTCGTAGCCGGCCGCGCGAATCGCCAGAAAAAGCCCTTCCTCGTCGCCCCGGCCCGAGACGGACGAGTCCGGCATGACGTCCGCGCGATCTTCGTCCAGGCGGAAACGCTCGAGGATGTCACGGCGAACGCACATGTTGCAGCCGACAAGACGGCTGGCATGAGGGCGTCCCGAGACTCGCTGCGTGCCTTTCAATGCCAGTTCGAAGAGATTGCCGGCCGGGGCGCTGTCCACGCGCCCTGTCACCGCGGCGACTCGCGGCGAGGCGAAAGGCGGAATCAGCCGCTCCAGCCAGGTGGGTTCGGGAAAGGCATCGTCGTCCAGGAACGCCACCAGCAGGCCCCGGCTCTCGCGGATGCCGCGATTGCGGCTCGGGTTGGCCCCAAGCTGCGGATCGTTCCGCAGCCAGCGGAACGGAATACGGGTTTGAGTCTGTGCGTGGTCGGCAAGCCACTGCGGGGTGGAATCGGTGGATCCATCGTCCACAACAATGATCTCAAAGGCACCGTACGTTTGGGCCGCCAGGGCTTGCAGGCAGCATTGAATATCGCGGACGCGATTTCTCGTGGGGACGACAACCGAAACGAAGGTCTCTTGCGTCATCAAGTCCGGGTACTTATTGGGCGGACGGGGCCCTGTCAAGCAAAGGCATGCGATGCCGTGTATGCCGTCCGGGCACGGCCATGAAATCCATCGGCTCTCGGCTGACGCCGGCCCGCGCGTCCGATCCGAACGGTCAAACCCCGACTGGAGGGCTCAGGCCGATCGCCTCGACAGACGCCGCCATCCGCAGCCGGCAGCCAGAGCACCCTTCCCCGCTGCCAAATGCAATTCACTGAGCGTTTTTGCTGGAACGAGTCGATCTGGCTGCTGGATTCGTGAGATGTATGCAGATCCGGCCAATGTGGCAGTCCCCGCACAACCCCGTGCGCCGGTAACTTGTTTTATTGGCGGAGGTTGCACAAGCCAGTGGACTGGCACGAGCATTGCTCATATGGTGGCGCAGAGCTTTCGGCCGGAGATGCTGCAAGCGGCAGCGCTGTAACGGCAAGGGAGGATGCTATGATCGCGTTCATCGGTCTTGACCCCATGTACTTCCTGATCGTCGCCCCGGCTCTCATTCTGGCGTTCTGGGCGCAGGCGAAGGTCAAGAGTGCCTACGCGCAGGCCGGGCGCATCCCGGTGTCCAGCGGACTGAGCGGCGAGCGGGCGGCGCGGCGCATTCTCGACGCGAGCGATTTGTATGACGTGGCGATCGAACCGACCCGCGGTTTTTTGAGCGACCACTACGATCCGCGCCACCGCGTGCTGCATTTGAGCTCGGAGGTGTATCAAGGTCGATCGCTGGCGTCCGTCGGTATCGCGGCACACGAGGCCGGTCATGCGATTCAGCAGGCGGCAGGCTATGCACCGCTGGCCCTGCGCAACGGGCTGGTGCCGTTGGCGTCCGTAGGATCGAATCTGGCATTCATCCTGTTCTTCATCGGCCTGGTGCTTTCGTATGGCAGCCAGATCCGAGGGGGCATCGGCCAGACCCTGATGGTCGGCGGTCTTGTTCTTTTCGGCACCGTGGTCGTCTTTCAGATCGTCAATCTGCCGGTGGAGTTCAACGCCAGCCGGCGTGCCCTGGCGGCCCTGCATCAGACAGGCGTAATCCGTGTCGAAGAACAGGGTATGGTCCGCAAGGTGCTCAGCGCCGCGGCGCTCACGTATGTGGCCGCCACTCTGATGGCCGTTCTGCAGTTGCTGTACCTGCTGTTGCGCTCCGGCCTGCTGGGCGGGCGGCGCAATTGACCGATCGGCGAGCCATCCGTGCCGAAACGTCCAGACCCGCGTCGACCACCGCGGCCGCGTTCTGGGCACGGTGTCCTCCGGCTTGGACTCCCCGCTGACGGTATGAGAGATGCGTTGCTTCATACCGGACGTGTTCGTGCGATTTCGGCGGTGTGATGAGAGGGGTCCGGCACGCGGGGCAGGCAAGGGGCTGAAGCGGATTGGCGCGGAAGCGGTATTCTGAGGCTCTGCCTCGCTACGAAAAGGGAACCGTTCATCTCTGGCTCACGCCCTTCTGATGGCCCCTTACCTGGCCGGGCGCTCGGACAGGCCTCGCGTGCGGCAATTCTCGCGCACAGCGTCTCTCGCTTTTCCAAGCTTGGGGAGGCGAAGCCTCCGCGATTTCCGATGGGCCAATCCATCAGGCCCCGGGGGAAAGGATCCCTCGAAAACCTCGGCGGGCCCCATCACGATCTGGAACGGTCCAGTGCGACCTGTCGTTCTCTGCTCGTTCAGAAAAGCGGTTCGCAATCATGAACTTGCGCGTACGCGTTTTGCGGGGAAGTCCGCGGGAATGCGCGAAACTCCACAACTGGGCCGCCGGCTGACGTGGGGATGAAAGCCGCGGTTTGGAATAATTCGACAGAGGGAGTTGTGAGTTCTCAGTACTGGCACGGGCCTTGCAGCTTGGGCGCGCTCCAAGCGTGGGGGCTGGGCGTTGTCGGCGATCCCCGGTGGTTGCCGGGATGGCGTTCGGGCAGCGGAATCCGGCCCGCGCGGCGCGCGAAGGAGCAAAGGAGCCAAACGAATGTCCGCTCCGGCGAAGCACCCGGACGGCGCCGTCAGCCTGGCGGATGCCGTTGAGGCGGCGACGGGTGAATCCGTCTTCCAATGCTATCAATGCGGCAAGTGTACGGCGGGCTGCCCGATCGTGGCGGAAATGGACCTGGCGCCGAACCAGGTTCTTCGTCTGCTGCAGCTCGGGCAGCCGGGGATGGACGAGGAGGTGCTTGGTTCCCTGTCCATCTGGCTGTGCCTGACCTGCGAGCAGTGCTCGGCTCGCTGTCCGCAGGAGGTGGACATCCCGCGTATCACCGACTGGCTCCGGCAGGAATCGCTGCGCCGGGGTCTGGCCCATAAGGGGGCCCGGGCCATTCTGGCATTTCACAGATCGTTCCTCGATACGATTCGCTGGGGCGGGCGGCTGCATGAGGTCGGGTTGATCGCGGCGTTCAAGCTGCGGACATGGCGGCTGTTCCAAGACGTTCTGGTCGCGCCGAAACTCCTGGCGCGCGGCAAGCTGGGACTTATCCCCCATCGAATCGAAGGCCATGCCGGCGTGAAGCAGATTTTCGATCGCTGCGCGGCGGGGCCGTCGACCCCTGAGCACAAGGCGGACCAGGCATGAGAATCGGACTATTCCCCGGCTGCTCGCTGGAAGGCTCTTCGAGAGAGTATCTGGAGTCGATCCGCCAGGTCGCGGCCGTGCTCGGGCTCGAGCTGGAGGAGATTCCGGACTGGAACTGCTGCGGCGCGACGGCCGCCCACACGCTCAACCACCGGCTGGCCTTGGCGTTGCCCGCTCGGATTCTGGCCTTGGCCGAACAGGCCGGGCTGGACGAAGTGGTTGTGCCGTGCTCGGCGTGCTACAACCGGCTGGCCGGCACGCGGTACGAACTGCTGCGGAATGAGCCGTTGCGCGGGCAGATCACGGACACCATCGGGATGAACTGGCACGGGGCTGTCCGGGTTCTGAACGTGCTGGAGTGGTTGAGCCGGATGGTCGGTGAGCTGCCGGGTCGGGTTTCGGCGCCGTTCGCCCATCGGGTCGCGTGCTATTACGGCTGCTATCTCACCCGGCCGAAGGCCTTGGCTACGTGCGCTCGGCTCGAGGATCCGACCGAGATGGACGATCTGGTGCGTGCCGTCGGCGCGGAGCCGATTCCCTGGGCGCATAAGGTGGAGTGTTGCGGGGCCGGGCTGTCCGTCTCACGCACGGAGAGCGTCGGGCGGCTGTCGGAGCGCATCGTGTCCGACGCGGCGGATCGCGGGGCGGAAGCGATCATTGTGGCGTGCCCGATGTGCCATACGAACCTGGATTTGCGACGGGACGCCATCTTGGCGGGGGCGTCGCCGGATCGTCGTCGCAGAATCGCGGGCATACCGGTGCTGTACATCAGCCAGGTCATCGGGCTGGCGATGGGCGTTGCGCCGCGTCCGCTGGGCCTGCACCGGCATCACGTTCCCGTGCGGCTGTCCGCCGCGCCGGCGGCGGTGACCCCGAGCGAGGGGGAGGAATAGCCATGCCGCGCATCGGTGTCTTTATCTGTCACTGCGGTGAGAACATCGGCGCCACGGTGGACTGCGCGGCGGTGGCCGCAGCGGCGGCCGCCTTACCGGGCGTGGTTCACGCGGTCGACTACAAATACATGTGCTCGGACCCGGGCCAGAATCTGATCAAAGAGGCGATCCGGGAGAAGCGGCTGACCGGGGTGGTCGTGGGGGCGTGCTCGCCGCGGATGCACGAGCCGACGTTCCGTCGCGCGTGCGCCGAGACCGGCCTGAACCCGTTCTTGTGCGAGATGGCCAATCTGCGCGAGCATTGCTCCTGGGTGCATGACAAAGGGGAGGCCACGACGCGGAAGGCGACGGATCTGGTTCGCGTTCTTGTGGAGAAGGTCAAACGGAACCGGCCGCTCACGCCGATCCGCGTGCCGGTCACCCGGCGGGCGCTGGTGCTGGGCGGCGGGATCGCGGGCATCCAGGCGTCCCTGGACATCGCGAACGCCGGGCACCAGGTGGTGCTGGTCGAGCGTGATCCGTCGATCGGCGGGCACATGGCTCAGCTTTCCGAGACCTTTCCCACGCTGGACTGTTCGCAGTGCATCCTCACGCCGCGCATGGTGGAGGTGGCCCAGCACCCGAACATCACGCTGTACACCTACAGTGAACTGGAGTCGCTGGACGGTTTCATCGGGAATTTCCGGGCGACCATTCGCCGGAAGGCCCGCAGCGTGGACGAGTCGCTGTGTACCGGGTGCGGAGCCTGCATCGAGAAATGCGCACAGCGGAAGATCCCCAGCGAGTTCAACGCGGGGCTAGGCCGGCGGACGGCCATCTATGTCCCGTTTCCTCAGGCGGTGCCGAACAAGCCGGTCATCGACCGGGCGCGGTGCACCTATTACAGGTCCGGCCGGTGCCGGCTGTGTGAAAAGGTGTGCCCGACCCAGGCCATCCGCTTCGATCAGCCGGACGAACTGGTGACGATCGACGTGGGCGCCGTGGTGGTCGCCACCGGGTACGACGTGAAGCCCACGTCCTTCTTCCCGGAATACGGCTACGGCGAATACAAGGACGTCATCACCGGCCTTCAGTTCGAGCGGCTCGCCTCGGCTTCGGGCCCCACGTTCGGTGAGATCCGTCGCCCCTCCGACAACCAGGTGCCGAAAAACGTGGTGTTCATCGCCTGCGCCGGCTCGCGCGATTCCGCGAAGGGAATCCACTACTGCTCGAAAATCTGCTGCATGTACACCGCCAAGCACGCTATGCTCTATCGCCACAAGGTCCACGACGGACAGGCGTACGTGTTCTACATGGACATCCGGGCCGGCGGGAAGATGTATGAGGAGTTTGTTCGGCGGGCGGTCGAAGAGGACCACGTTCGGTACGTCCGCGGCCGCGTGTCGCGGATTTATCCGAAAGACGGCAAGCTGATCGTCAAGGGCGTGGATACGCTGCTCAACAGCCGGCCGGTGGAGGTGGAGGCCGATCTGGTCGTACTGGCGACGGCCATGACGGCCCAGCCCGACGCGGAAGAATTGGCCCAGAAGCTGAAGATCAGCTACGACGCCGACAAGTTCCTCAACGAAGCGCACCCGAAACTCCGGCCCGTGGAGATGAACACGGCGGGCATTTTTGTGGCCGGGGCGTGCCAGGCGCCCAAAGACATCCCGGAGACGGTGGCCCAGGCGTCCGGGGCCGCCAGCAAGGTGACGGGGATGTTCAGCCAGGACGAATTGACGCGGGAGCCCGTCGTGGCGGTCGTCAACCGGCAGCCGCCGCCGGTCTGGTCGTCGTGCGTCGGCTGTTTTCTGTGCGAGACGGCGTGCGCGTATCAGGCCATCGAGCGTGAGGAAATCCGCGGGCGCGACGGCAGCCTGATCCGGACGATCGCAAAGGTGAATCAGAGCGTGTGCCAGGGTTGCGGCACGTGCGTGGCCCTGTGTCGCTCGAAATCCATTGACCTGCAGGGCTACACGAACGAACAGGTATACGCCGAACTGCTGGCGTTGTGAGGTGGTGGAATCGCCCCGGGGCTCGCGGCGGCGCGCGGGCACGACGGGCGGCGGGGTTTCCTTCAGGAGCGGCCACGTGACGGATTTTGAGCCGAAGATCATCGCGTTCGTCTGCAACTGGTGTACGTACGCCGGTGCGGACCTGACCGGCACCAGTCGCATTCATTACGCGCCGAACGTCCGGATCGTGCGCCTGCCCTGCACCGGCCGGATCGATTTCATGCTGATTCTTCAGGCGTTTGGTCAGGGGGCCGACGGCGTGATCGTGTCGGGCTGTCATCCGGGTGATTGCCACTACACGGCGGGCAACTTCCACGCGCGGCGGCGCTGGATGCTGTTTCGCCGGTTGCTGGATTTTCTCGGGGTGGACGTGCGGCGCATAACGTTTTCGTGGGTTTCCGCCGCGGAAGGCGCCAAGTGGGCCGAGTTGGTGAACTCGGTTGTCGCCGAAATCCGCGGGCTGGGTCCATACGACGATTTTCCGCCGCGACTGGAAGGGGTGGGCCGCGAACCCCTCGAGGTGGCATAGATGCAGTTGCTACGAGACAAGGCCAGGTCGCTCCTGACGCGCGGGACCGTTCAGGTCGTTATCGGATTCGCAGCCGGCTCCACGGCGGAACGGTGCCGCCCGCACTTTGTCCGTTCGGCGGATGAGGTCGATCGGCTGGTTCCTGGCGACGGATGCCGCCAGAACCTGGCCGTCTACCTGCTGAAACCGGAAGTGCGGGCGATGGGCAAGGCCGCCGTCGTCGGCGGGCAGACCACGCTGCGGACCCTGCTTCAGTATGCCGTGGAGAACCAGGTGGCCGATGGATCGGTGGTGGCGCTGGCCGTGGATGACGGCCGGGTGGAGGAATTGACGAGCTTCGCCGCCATGGAGCAGTACCTGGCTCAGCGGCCGCGCGGGCTTTCCGCACAGGAGCGGGCCGAGCTGGAGCGGCAGGCGGGCCGGTCGCGGGAAGACCGCTGGGCGTACTGGTCCGCCGAGCTGGCGCGCTGCATCCGCTGTTATGCGTGCCGCGCCGCGTGTCCGCTGTGCTATTGCGAGCGGTGCATTACGGAGAACAACCAGCCCCAGTGGGTGCCGGTCGCTTCGGACCGCTTCGGCAACCTGGAATGGAACGTGGTGCGTGCCATGCACCTGGCCGGCCGATGCGTGAACTGCGGCTCGTGCGCCGCGGCCTGTCCGGAGAACATCCGGATAGACCTGTTGAACCAGGTGCTGGCGGAGGAGGCGATGACCCAGTTCGGCGCCGAAGCGGGCTACAGCGTGCGCAAAGATTACGCGTTGGCCGCGTTCAAGCCCGACGACAAAGAAAACTTCATCCGGTGAGGCCATGAACGAATCGCTTGTTTTGCAGAATGCTTCGCTGGGCGCCTGGTTCGAGGCGATGGGCCGCGCCGGGCAGCGTCTGCTGGCCCCCGTTCGTCGGGCGGACCGCCTGGTTTTCGCGACGCCCTCCGCGTCGGAGCAGATCGTCATGGACTCCGTCCAGACGCCCGGATCGGCGAAATCAGTCGTCTTCCCGCCGTACGACGAAATGCTGCGGTATCGCGTCGGCGGAGACGACGTGCATGTCGAGGAGCCGCCGATCCTGGCCGAGCCCACCGTGCTCTTCGGAGTTCGCCCGTGCGACGCGGCGGGTTTCGAGACGCTGCGGGCCGTGTTCACATGGGACTCACCGGACCCCTGGTTTGAACCCCGGATGGCGAATCTCACCATTCTTTCGATAAGCTGCACCCGATGCGACGAGTATTGTTTCTGCACGTCGGTCGGCGGCGGGCCCGGCGCCACGAACGGAAGCGACGTCCTCCTGACGCCCCTGGACGACCAGCGATGGCTCGTGGAAGTGTTGACCGAGAAGGGGAAGGCAGTGGTGGCGCTGGCGCCGTCGTTGTTCGCGCCGGCCAATGGCGAGGCGGCGCGCAAGGAGGAGGTTCTCGCTCGGGTACCCGTTCGGTTCGAAGCGAACGAACTGGCCCGGAAGCTCCCGTCCCTGTTTGACCGAACGGAAATCTGGAAAGAGCAATCCCTGCGGTGTCTGGGGTGCGGGGCGTGCGCCTTCGTGTGTCCGACCTGCTCCTGCTTCGACATTCAGGACGAACGCGTGCGAGACCAGGGCGTCCGGCTGCGGTGCTGGGATTCCTGCGGTTTCCGATTGTTCACGCTGCACGCCTCCGGCCACAACCCCCGGTCTGTCCAGAGCGAGCGATGGCGGCAGCGACTGATGCACAAGTTCGCGTACCAGCCCGAACGCCTGGGCGTGACGGGCTGCGTGGGCTGTGGACGATGCTCGCGGGCCTGCCCGGTGGACATGAACCTCGGCGAGCACGCCCGGATGCTTTCGGAGATGAGCGTATGACGACCTCCGTGACCGCGCCCTTGGCGTCCGAGCGGCGCAACCTGTACACGCCCCACAAAATGCGAATCGTCAAGGCGACGGACGAAGCGCCGGCCGTGCGCACGTTCCAGCTTAAGTTCATGGATCCGGAGGTGGGCGCGCGGTTTTCGTTCCAGGCCGGACAGTTCGGGGAGTATTCCGTGTTCGGCGAGGGCGAAAGCACGTTCTGCATCGCCAGCTCGCCGACGCGCAAGGGTTACATCGAGTGTACGTTCCGCCAGGTCGGCCGCGTGACCAGTGCGCTGGCGGACCGGCAGGAAGGCGACATCATCGGCTTCCGCGGACCTTACGGAAACACGTTTCCCGTGGATCGCTGGGAAGGCAAGAACATCCTGTTCATCGCCGGAGGCATCGCGCTGCCGCCGGTCCGCTGCGTGATCTGGAATGTGCTCGATCTGCGCGAGCGGTACCGGGACGTCAGCATCATCTATGGCGCCCGTACGGTGGCCGACCTGGTCTACAAGCACGAACTGGCGGACTGGCGGACGCGCCCGGATGTGAATCTGTGGGTCACCGTCGATCCCGGCGGGCAGACGCCCGACTGGTCAGGCAAGGTCGGTTTCGTCCCGGCCATCGTGGAAGAGGCGAAACCGCGGTCCGACGACACGATCGCCGTGCTCTGCGGCCCGCCCATCATGATCAAACTGACCCTGCCGGTGCTGGCCAGAATCGGCTTTGCGCCGGAACAGATCTACACCACCCTGGAGAACCGGATGAAGTGCGGGGTGGGCAAGTGCGGCCGGTGCAACGTCGGCAAGGTATTCGTCTGCAAGGATGGTCCCGTGTTCACGCTGGCCCAGCTCAACGAGCTTCCGCCGGAATACTAAGCGGCGGCGCTTTGGCCGGTTCGGGGAGCCGGTCCTCCTTCTTCGGAAACCGCCGTCATCCTGGTGTCGCCATGCCGACCGTCTGTAATGCGATGCCGGCTCCGCCAAGATGCATCTTCCGCCCGCCTGAACCGCGCCGACCCTCCACAACGTCCGTCCGCGGCGCCCCGTGCGCGGCAGGCCGGGCATGATGTCGCGACCGGTCCTGTCGAAAGATCACTGCGGCAGCGGCAATGGAAGGCCGCCCGGGTGCGTTGGCTCGCAGGCTCCGGGGCGGCGGTCGGCGTTGTGAGCTTCCGCCCGCAGTTGCCAGGCGATGCGGATGCGATCCAGCCGACTCAGTCGGCGGCGCGGAGATGCAACCGCGCCGGCACGGCTCCAGAGCTCAAGGTACGCCGCGGCCGTTTTCTTCCAACTCAACCGACGGGCATAGGCATAGGCGGCCTCCACGCGCTGCCGCCGTTTCGTCTCATGGGTGGCATAGTACGCCACCTGGAGGGCGATGCTCTTGGCATCGGCTCCGGCCACCACATGCGGACTGAAGGGTTCGCCGCAGACGTAGTCCCGCTTCAGCGGGTCGACGCAGGCCGCCACGACCAGGCGGCGCCGGGCCATTGCTTCCTGCATGGCCATTCGCCCCGCGACGAACGCGAAGCAGCCGTCGGTGATTCGATCCTGGGCGCCCGGCTGCCACCCGTGGAAGACGACGGGCAGGTCCTGTCGTTCCACCCGGCGCCGCAGATGCTCCTCCAACGAGCCTCCGCCGTACACGTGGAGTGTTACAGTTCGACGGTGTTGATCACGCAGACACGCGATCGCGTCCACATACATCTGGATGCCACTGTCCGCCTCCAGCCGGCCCACAAACACCGCGGATTCCGGCGGCGGCTCGGCAATGACCGGCAGATCGTTTGCCTCCGGCCAAAGGCCCTGGTCAGGCACGATGTCCGGCCGGACGCCCAGACGCTTCTCGATGAAACACCCGTCGTGCGCTACGCCGTCGACCCATTCCAGCGATCGACGGGCCCGCGCCCGTTCCGATGCGGGCACGGGGTACAGATAGGACATGCCGTGGCGCGTCAGAAACACGGGCCGGTCCGGCAAGGTCCAGGCGACCATGCGATAGAAGTATTCCAGTACGTGCGTGTTGCTGACGTGAATCACGGTCGCCCAGCGGAACAACCGGCGCAGGCGCATCAGCCGCAGCCACGCCCGCGCCGGAGAGCGGTAACCCGGAAACCGGTGGATTTCCAGGCCGTCGTGCGTTTCCCGCGCGGGCAGACCGGGCCGATGGGCCGGCGTGAGAATCCGAACCTCGTGCCCCATCTCACACAAGGCGGCGGACAGTAGCTGGATATACTTCTCCACTCCTCCCACCTCCGGCCAGAAGCGATACACGAAGAAGAGGATTCTCACCGATTCTTCCTCCGGTCGCTCAGGCACGCTTTGCGGGCCAGGAGCAGCAGGTTCAGTCCCATCGCGTTGTCGAGCGGGCACGGGCGGTCCGTCCATGCCGGCCGGCGATGCAGAAACGTCTTGCACACGTGGTCACCCAGGCTCTGCAGAAACGCCGTGCCCACCAGCCGGACGTCCACGAAGCCCGCCAGGCGGGCCAGCCTGGCCAGCTCACGACGGTGATAGGGCCGTTCCATGCCATAGGGCCACCAACGGCGAAATTCCAGATACGCCTTCCAGAGACGGTATGGCAGGCACGCCGCGTGCGGCACGCTGATGACGGCTAGGCCGCCGGGTCGCAGCACGTCGCCGTGGGCCTGTACGGCCTGCAATCGGTCCGGTCCGCGGAAATGCTCGATCACGCCCGCCGAGAGCGACACGTCGAAGGAGGAGTCACACGCGCCCGCGGCGAGAAGATCGTCCTGGACACAATCGGCAGACAGTCCCTGCCGCGCAAATCGCTGCCGGGCCTGACGCAACGCGGCCTGGGAAAGGTCGAGCAGCGTGACGTGCGCGCCCTGCCGGGCCAGGAGCAGAGACAAATCGCCGCGCCCGGCGCCGAGTTCAATGGTACGAAGGCCCCTGATGCGGCCGAATGCGTGCAGAAGCGCATCACGAACGACGGCCCATCGCGTGCTTCGCTCTTCCCGACGCAGCAAAACGCGGTCTTTCTCCTCACCAGGCACATGCCGCCAGACGCGTTCCCAGACAAGCGGTGCCTCGATGGGAGTCGGGGTGCTCATGGAACGGCAGCCTCCCGCGGTGGGGTGTGCGTAAGACTCCCTCGATCCCGTTCCCAGGCGGTCTGCGCGATCCAGACCAGACCGCGGAAATCCGGCCGGTGAAACCAGGCCCGCAGAAAATGCCCTAGGGCCGGTTTGAAGCGGCCGGCCTTGAACGCGTCGAACCCCATCTGGCGGCAACAGGTCGCCATCTGGTCGCGCAGACATCGCCCGGCCTCGCGCGACACCCCGGGGAATCGGCGGCGAATGTGACGCAGCGCGTCGTACTGCCGACGCACATTCGAGGCGGGGCAACGGGTGGAGACACTGTCCGGCTGACAGTACTGAATGCTCAGCGGTTCGTCGATGTAGCCGCAGGGCGCCCGGTCGGCGACTTCCAGGAAAAACAGCCATTCTTCCGAGTACGATTGACCGGGGAGGAAACGGACATCCGTTCCCAGCACGCTTCGACGGACCATTCCGGTGATGGTGGGAATGCAGTAACGGCGGACGAGATAGTCCACGGCGTTCGGGCCGCAGACGAATTGGCCTTCGCCAAGGTCTTCGGCCGGAATCTGGCGAACCATCGGTCCGTGATAGTCGAACGTGCTGCGATGGCGGACCCCATTCAGCGCGTGCCGGGACATGTCGCTGAACACCAGCCCCAGCTCCGGGCGACGCTCAAACAGGCCCACCTGACGTGCGAGCTTATGCGGCACAAACGCATCGTCGGAATCGAGAAACGCAAGGTAGTGCCCCGTGGCACGCTCGATGCCGGCATTCCGGGCCGCGCTGGCGCCGCTGCGCGCCTGGCGGATGACGATCAGGCGTCGCCCGAGCGAGGCCGCGTATCCGCGGAGCAGGGCCGCCGTGCCGTCGGTGGACCCGTCATCCACGACGACCAACTCCCAATGAGGGTACGTCTGGCCGATGACCGAATCCATCGCCCGGCCCAGAAGGGCGGCGCGGTTGTGCGTGGGCAGAATGACGGAGACCGATCGGTTATTCATGCGCGGTCTGGAGCCCGTCCGTCGGCGGCCGGCCGACGGCATGTGCTCCACATCCAATAGTCATGTCCGAGTCCGGTCTGGGTGCGCAGGGGTCTCAGGCCGAATCGGCGCAGCCGATGTCGCCACTCCCGCGGCGTGAAGGTGACCCCACCGAACCGCACGGATTTCCCCTCCTTCCATTGCCAGCATCGGCTGCTGCGCTGAATCTCCCGGCCGGTCAGGCGCCGGATGACGTTCTTGACTCGTTCCAGCGCCGGCAGCGGGCCCTCACGCCAATTCTGGATGCGGCAATAGCCGCCGGGTTTGAGCACCCGGGCGATTTCGGCAAGATAGGCGTCGACCACTTCGTACAACGTGATGTGCTGGAATGCCAGATGAGAATAGACGAAGTCGATACTGGCGTCGGCCACCATCTCCAGAGATCGCCCGTCGTTCAGGTGCAATGAGACGTTCGGCGTGCCCGCCAGATAGCGTCGCGCATGCTCGAGCATTCGTTCGCTGAGGTCCACGCCGGCGACGTGCGCGCATTGACTCGCCAGCGCTTTCATAAGTCGGCCCACGCCGCAGCCGATTTCCAGACAGCGCCAATGCTCTTCCAGTGGAATACCGTCGAGAATCTGCTGGATCGCCGATTGCGTCTGGCGGAGCCATATCCGCTCCAGCTCCCGCGGGTCGCGGGTCGCGTCAATCTCCGGAGACGAGCAGACCCGCTCAAACCGGGCCGTGTCCTCATCCGCAACGTCCCAGAACTCCCGCGTGTCGCGCAGCCACTGCTGGTATTCGGTTGTCTGCACAAAGTCTCCTTCCGAGTGCCCCTACGGCACGCCGAGTCATTCATCGTCCGAAAACAGGGACACCCTTAGCCGGGCGAACCGGCAGTGATGGCGTCGGGCCAGCGGAGTGTGAGCCGACCTTCTCCCAACCGGACCATCAGTGCTAACCCTCGGTTTTACAATGAATTCCGTCTTCAATCGCTCCGCCGCGCGTGCTCTCCGCCACCTCCGCCGAATTGTGGGGGCCTGGGATTCCCGCTGCCCTCGGCTCGGCCCTTCTTCCGATAAAACCGGGTGCCGCGGCGGCGGAATGGCGTGCGGCGGGCCCCGACCGGGCTTTCGCCCCGCGCGGTCGACCGTGGCACCGCGGAAATGGCAGGTTGAACATCAGTAGAAAGGATTGAACCGTGCCGGAAAACATCGCCCGGGTCCATCTGAAGCTCATCCACGACGAGATCGCCGGCGAACTCCAGCAGGCGATTCGCGAA
>JBPOIK010000180.1:0-35259 GCA_052034525.1 Planctomycetota bacterium | reverse complement strand
CGAAATCCTCGATGCCGTGCAACAGCAGGTTCATGCGCGCCACCGAGGCGGTGGTCAGGTTCTTCTCCTGGCCGAAAAGCTTGCCGTAGAAGGTGCGCGGATCGCCGCCCCGATCCTGCACATGCGCCACTGCCGCCAGCAGCATGCCGCCCGACAGGATGCCCCCTCGGGCCAATCGGCCGCCTGCCGCCCAGAACGTTCCACCGCCCCTGCATCGCTTGTTGCTGAACACCGCCTGCATCATTTGCATCTCCCACACTGCCTTATCACGGACCACACCAGACTGCATTGTAGCGGGCCGGCGACCCGCGGGCACGGCCACGCGGGCGGAACGGAACGGACTCAGCGACGACGCTGGCGTCCACCGCTGGAAGTCTTGTCGCGTTTCTTGCTCTTGCGTTGAACCACCGGGCGGCGCGGCGGTTTGCGGCCGGTCTGGCGCGTCGAGGACGATCGCGCCCTCGGCCTGCCCAGGGCTGCCGCGTCGCGGAGCGCCAGATCGAGCTGTCGGGCGGCCACATCCACCCGGGCAATCTGGACGCGGACGGCCAGACCGATGGAGATTCGCAACCCGGACGTCTGGCCCACCACACAGCCACGCTGGGCGTCCACGTCCCACCAGTCGTCGGGCAACTGGTCAAACCGCAACAGCCCGTCAATGAGCAACTCACGAAGCTGGACGAACACGCCGAAGTTCGTCACGCCGGTCACAACGCCGTCATACTCGTCGCCCAGGTGTTTTTCCAGCAGTTGCAGAATCTTGACGAGCTTGTACTCCCGTTCGGCGGCCTCCGCGCGCCGCTCGTTCGTGCTGCACTGCGTCCCGAGTTCCTCCAATTCGCCGTACGACGGCACGTCGCGCCGCCCCGTCTTGCTCTGGAACTGCCCGGCCAGATACGCATCCAACAGGCGATGGATGGTCAGGTCCGGATACCGCCGAATGGGCGAGGTGAAATGCGCGTAGTGCCTGCTGGCCAGCGCGTAATGCCCCGTCAGTTCCGGCGAGTACACCGCCTCCTGCATCGAACGCAGGATGGCCAGGTTCACCGCGAAGCTCTCCGGCCGGCCCTTGACAGACTCCAGCAAGGACTGAATGGCCGCCCGGTCGAACGACGCCGGCACCGGCAACCCCACGGCCCGCAGGAATTTCTGAAGGTTCTCCGCCGTGGCCGGGTCCGGCTCCGGATGCACGCGCCGAAGATGCGGCACCTGCTGATCCACGAGCAACCGGGCCACCGCTTCGTTCGCCTCGACCATGAACATCTCGATGATGGTATGCGAGAAGGACGTATCCGCCGGGGAAGCGCCCGTCACGTGGCCGTCTTCGTCGAAAGCGAGCTCGACCTCCGGCAGATCCAGGACGAGCATCCCGTCGCTCAGACGCCGACGGTGGATCGCCCGGGCCAGTCGCTCCATCTCGCCCAGAAGCTTTGCGATCTCGGGTGCGAATCCGTCGGTCTTGCCTTCCAGAATCGCCGTTGCCTGTTCATACGTCAGGCGTTTGGCCGACGCGATCAGCGTGTTGGCGAACCGGGTGCCGCGGACGTGGCCGTCACGATCGTACGTGATGAACGCGCTTTTGGTCAGCCGCGGCTGGCCTTCCTGCAGGCTGCACACGGCGTTGGACAGCACTTCCGGCAGCATGGGGATGACGAACCCCGGAAAATACACGCTGTTCGATCGCTCTCGTGCCTCGCGGTCCAGCGGTCCGTCCTTCGCCACGAACCGGGAAACATCGGCGATGTGAACGCCCAGCTCCACCCGCCCGCCCGTGCGCTGCCGGAGCGAAATCGCATCGTCGAAATCACGGGCATCGTCCGGATCAATGGTAATGACGATTTCGCCGCGCAGATCCTCCCGATCGGCCGGAGCCGCCGGCAGATCGCCGGCGACCGCCGCCCGGCGAGCCTCGCGCAGCGCGTCGTCCGGAAACTCCTCGGGGTAGCCGTACTGCCAGAGAATACTCTGCAGATCGACGCCGGCGCCTCCGCGCGGCCCCAGCACCCTCACCAGCACGCCGCGAGCATCCGCGCCTCGACGGGGGAACTGCACGATCTCCACGACAACCTGGTCGCCCGCACGGGCGCTTTTGGCGCCGGGATCGTCCACGAAGATCGGCCCGTGGAACGTGACGCCGTCCGGACGGACGAACCACCGTCCGAACTCGTGGAGCAGTTCCCCGACGAACCGGCTTTGCCCGTGCTGAATGATTTCCAGGATACGCCCCTCGTAGACCATCCGGCCCCCTCGCTTGCCCTTGCGAAGCACCCGCGCTCGCACCGTGTCACCGGTCATGGCCTCGCGATTCTCACCGAGGGGAACGTACAAATCGCCATGGGCGGTCGGGAGCTCCGGCACGACGAAACCGAACCCTCTGGGGTTCGCGCGGTACCGACCGACGATGGTCCCGGAGGGCTCCGGCAGCATCAGGATGTTGCGACTGCCCAGCACCACGCGGCCCGCCCTGGCCAGCGCCTTGACCGTATCGCGAAAGCTGCCGTACTGATCCTCCGCGACGCCCATCGCCCGGGCCAGGGCTCGAAGCCGCTGCGGCCGATAGTCCTCCCGCGACAGAATCCGCAGGATCCGTTCCGTAAAGTCCTCACTGGGCATGGGGGATGCAACCCTTTCCGTCGATGCGCCGGCGCGTCCGCGCCGGATCGCGATCTCGCGCCGGCCCGGATGGTAGTCCATCCGCGCCGGCAGAGCAACGACCGGCTCCGATCGCGCAGGAAACGCCGGACCGGGCGCAAGGCCGGCGCGGTGCGCGGCGGCGGCCTCCGCGAGCGGAACGATCGGCGCGGTCCAGGCCGCCTCCCGCAATCCGAGCGCCCGGATTATCGGATGCTCCGCGCGGATCGTCGCGCCGGTCGCGTCCGATAGTCTGCGAACCTTGCGCGACGCAAAGAGACACAACCATGGCACCGGTGCAATCGGCCAAGCGCCCTCAAGATTCGTTTCCTCCACCTCCGATACACCGCAGTCCGGGCAGACAACGCCGCGGGCCGCCGCGATCAGCGTCCCCCGGACGAATCGACGTTCCCTGCGGGGTGGAACCCCGAATCACGAATTCGCTTCACCGCGGACCGAAACCGACCGGGCAGGAGGCCCGAAGGTCGATGCGCTCTCCGTCCGGTCGCGGTGCCAGGAGTCCGCAATGCCTCTGCCGAACCTGCTCGATCGATACATGGAATCCCTCCTCGCCGGCGACCGCCAGAGCTGCCGGCGTGTCTTCGCCCAATGCCTGGAACGAACGGACAACGCAACCAGACTGTATGAAGCGCTGCTCTGGCCGGCCATGGAGCAGGTGGAGAAGCTCTACCGCGCCGATCGCATCAACACCGCCACCGAGCATATGGCCACGCGAATCATCCGCTGCCTGGCCGACCAGCTTCAAGCCAGCCTGCCGCGCGTCCAGCCGAACGGCAAGTCCGTCATCATCTGCTGCGCGGACAACGAACCCGAAGAGCTGGGCGCCCAGATGTGCGCCGATCTCTTCGAGTCCGACGGCTGGGTGGTTCATTTCCTCGGGGGCGGGGTGCCCCACGACGAGATCCTCATGCTGGTCGGCGCGCGGCGCCCCACGGTGCTGCTGCTGTACGGAACGCAGCCGCGGGGCGTTCCGGGTGTCCGGAAGCTCATCGACACCATTCGCGAGATCGGCGCCAACCCCACCATGAACATCCTCGTCTCCGGCGGCGTGTTCCGACGCGCGCCCGGGTTGTGGAAAGAGGTCAACGCCGACCTCTACGCCCGAACCATCGGGCAGGCCCTGGAAATGGCCAACCGGGCACAGCCCCGCACCCCGGAGGTACGCATCCCCGGCGCGCCGAAAAAACGCCGACGCCGACGCCGGCCACCCCTGCTGAGCGCATCACACTGACCGCCGGGCCGACCCGACCGGCGGAAACACCCTGCCTCCGGCCGCCTACGACCGGCGCAGCAGAGCGCGCAGAACCGCCGACGCAGCGACCAGAAGCGCCGAGAGCAGAACGATCACCGCGCCCGACGGCAGGTTCGTGACAGCAGACAGAAGAAAGCCGCCCAGCCCGCTGGCGGACCCAAAGAAAACCGCCAGAACAACGGCCCGGCCATTCCCCCGAGTCAGTTGAAACGCCGCGGCGGCCGGGTTGGTGATCAGACTGTAGATCATCAGCCCGCCGACGGTCTGGAAATTCACCGTCATCACCACCGCCGTCAGAATCAGAAAACCGGTCCAGACGCCCGTGGCCCGGATGCCCGCCGCCTGCGCGTCCGCGCGCGAAAAGAGAATCGCACGCATCTCCTTGCCGAACGCCAGCACGAACAGACCCAGCGCCAGGCTCGCGATCAGCATCAGCCAGACATCCGGCCAGCGGCAATACAGCAGGCTTCCCCACAGCAAGCTGCGCACGTCATTGTCGCTGCGGCCCAGCACCGGAAACAGGCCGATCCCCACGAAGGCCAGCCCCATCGTGACCGAGAACAGCAGTCCCATGATCACGTTGGCGTCCATGTTGACCTTCCGTGGGTCGGCCAGGCCCAGAGACAGGGCGGTGATCGCGGCGCCGCCCAACGCCGGAAGTAGAAGCATCGACCCGTCCAGCCCCCCCACGCTGCCGAACACCGCGCCGGCCAGCGCGGCGTGCGCGACGCAGACGCCCAGAAACGGAATCCGCATGCCGACGATGTATACACTCAACAACCCGCTGGACCCGCCGGCCAGCATGCCGCCCGCCATCACCGGTGCCCAGAAGGCCAGATCAAGCACGAGCCGCCTCCCCGGGCACCACCGCCCATCGACCCGCCCCCGTCACCACGGCCAGCCCCGGTCCGTACAGCGAACCGATGCGATCCGTCGACAACACCCCTTCCGGCCGGCCGTCGGCGACAACGCGGCCCCCGACCAGCACGACCACACGCTCGCAGCCGGTCGGAAGGACCTCCAGTTCGTGGCAAACCAGCACTACCGTCAGACGCAGAGAACGATGCAACTCGTCGATCACCCCGACGATCCGCTCACGCCAGCCCAGATCGAGATTGGCCGTCGGTTCATCCAGAAGCAGCAACGCCGGATGCTGAACCATGGCCCGCGCGATCAGGGTCTTGCGCTGCTCACCGCCGGAAATCTCCCCAAAACCCTGCCCGGCCAGGTTCGTCAGCCCCAGCCGTTCGATCCATTCGTCCACGATCCGCCAGTCCGCACGCTTGAGCGGGCGAAGCAAGCCTGCGATGCCGGTTCGGCCGATGGCGACCACCTCCCGCACCGTCAGAGGCATCTCACTGCGTGCCGGCAGAATCTGCGGCATATATCCGATCCGTCGCCGCAGAGAGGCCAGCTCGCCCGATCCCAGTTCGCCGACCACCCGGTCAAGGACCTCGACGCGCCCTTGCACACGCCCCTGCAGTCCCGACAGACAACGCAGCAGAGTGCTTTTGCCCGCACCGTTGGGCCCCAGCAAACCCACGAGTTCGCCCGGCCTCACGCACAGCGAATCCACGGACAGGATCGTCCGGCGCGACGCCCGGACCACCAGGCCATCCAGTCGGATCGCCACCTCACTCACGGCCCCACGGCCTCCGCGAGCGCAGACACGTTATCCTCCAGCAATTCATCAAAGGAAGCCTGCCCGCCGCTCAAGTCAGGAAAGTTGCCGAACATGACCACTTTCGCCCCGAGACGCTCCGCCAGCGCGTCGGCCACGCGGCGGCCTTCCGGCAGATTCGCGATCACCAGCTTCACGCCACCCTGCTCGCCCGCCTGGATCGCCCGGTTCACATCGCTCGTGCCGGCCGTATCTGCCCCACTGAACGTTCCGACGACGTTCAGTCCCAGCCACGCGCAGAACGCGGCCTGATGGACGCTGGCCAGCACAGGCGTGCCCCGCGAGACCTCCGCCCGGCGACGGCACCGCTCGGCGACCTCCTGAATCCGCCGGTCAATCTCCTCCAAACGTGTGGTGGCCGCTTTGCGCTCCAGCAGCCCAACCGCCACGAAAGCGTCGGCCGTCTGCCGGCACGCCGCCAGGTAGCTCTCCGGTTCACAAAGCCCGCCCGGAACAACGATCTCCGCGAAATGCAGGCCCTCCTCTTTCGCCCCCAGAAGCTTGGCGTCCAATGACTTCTGAAAGTCCAGCCGCAGCAACACCCGGCACCGGCGAACCGCCGTCACCTGACTCGGGCGCACGTCGAAATGCCCCGGGCACATGCCGGGCTCGGTCAGGCGAAGTACCGGTTCCGATGCGCCCAACAGATCCTTGGCGGCGCATTCCAGGAAGGAATTCGTGGCGGCTACGGCCGCCGCCGGCGGGTCCGACCGGTCGCGACAGCCGGATGACAGCATCGCCGCCGCCAGAAGGATGAATACTCGCCCGCTCATATGCTCTCCTGCCGGAACACCAACCGCATGACACGCTTGACGAGATACCCGCGTGGTATTACGTTTGTGCAAATCGTATGACGATAAGCGGTAGCACGCAAGGGGATTTCGTGTGAACACACCCGACCGGCGAATTGCATTCTTCGACGCTCTGGCCGCTCAATGGGACGAGGAAGAGCCCTCCAGCCAAAGCATGACCGATCGGCTGAGTCAGCATGCGGACCTCCTGGATCTCCGGGCGGGCCAGGCGCTGCTGGAAGTCGGCTGCGGCACAGGCAAAACAACCGCTTGGCTGGCGGCCCGGGTTGCGCCCGGCCGGGTCACCGCCATAGACTTCGCCCCGGAGATGGTAGCTCGGGCCTGCCGCAAGGGGATCAACGCGGATTTTGTATGCCTGGACGTGTGCAGTGATCGCCTCGAAAGCGACCGTTATGACGTGATTCTGTGCTTCCACAGTTTCCCCCATTTTCGAGACCAGTCCGCCGCCCTGAGGAACATCGCCCAGGCCCTCGCGCCCGGCGGTCGACTGATCGTCATGCATCTGGCCGGCAGCGCCCACATCAACCAGTTTCACGCCGGCGTGGACGGCCCCGTCAGCCAGGATGTCCTGCCCACCGGCGACGATTGGAAACCGCTGCTGGCCGCGGCGGGACTTGCCCCGGTGACCCACGTGGACAACCAGGATCTGTTCTTCCTGGATGCCGTTCGCGAACACGGCTGCGCCGGCTGACCGGCAGAGCTGCGAGGCAACCCGGTGCGATGACAAGGAATCAGGCCCCATGTCCGATCTGGTCCGATTCACCGTGTCGATCGAAAGATTTCTTTTCCAGGAACTGGAACGGCAGGTGGCCGATCGCGAATACCGCAATCGCTCCGAGTTCGTCCGCGATCTGCTCCGCAATTACCTGGTCGATCGGGAATGGCAGACCGACGACCCGCTGCTGGGAACCATCTCACTGCTCTACGATCATCACACCCGTGGTCTGACCGAGCGGCTGACCGCCTTGCAACACGACTTCCCCGGCACCGTCCTGGCCACGACGCACGTTCACCTGTCGGATCACCTCTGCGCCGAGATGATCATGGTCCGCGGCAAGGGCAAGGACATCGGTGCCCTGACCGATCGCCTTCAGAGAGAAAAAGGCGTCCTGCACGCCAAGCTGGCCGCCGGTTCAACCGGCCGGGCGATTCACCCCAGGCAGGCCGGCCGCCACGCTCGAAAGACGCCCGGATAGAACGGTCCGGCCAGGCAATCCGACCGCGCGGCGGCACGCGGAACACGTTTTGCCAACGAGAAAGAGGCGGTCCCGCGCTTCCGCGACCGCCTCCTCGCGTCTTTACACAGAGCTTTCGCCGGCGGCGTCAGGCCCCGCTCAGAAGTGCCGCCAACTGCTCGTGCCCGCCTCGCCGAGCGTAATCCAGCGCCGTGAGGCCCTGCTGATCCTTCATCGCGGCATCCGCCCCCCCGGCCAGCAGCACACCGGCCACTTTCACCAGGGCCGAATCCACCTCCCGATCGCCGTGGACCGCGCCGGCCAGGACGATCAGCGGCGTGGCCCCCGCCGCGTTACGGGCGTTGACGTCGGCGCCGTGCGCGAGCAGCGCCTCCGCCGCGTCCTGTCGGAATCGCGACGCCGCCGCGTGCAACGGTGTGTTGCCCTCTTTGTCCTTCGCCTGCACGTCCGCCTTCCGCCCGATCAGCGTCTCTATGATCGTCTTATGATTGCCCAGCGCCGCCATATGCAGCGGCGTGCGACCTTTGGCGTCCGCAATGCCGACACCGGCGTTCGCTTCGAGAAGGATCGCCAGCAAGCGCTCCCGGCCGCGGACGGCCGCCACGTGCAGCGGGGTCACCCCATCGTTGTCGGCCGCGTCGACCTTCGCCTGGGCACGCAGCAGCAGCCTGCCCAGAGCCTCGCGCCGTTCGCCGTCCGCCGCCCGGTCCTGCCCGCCGTACGCGACCGCGTGCAGCGGCGATTCGCCTCGCTCATTCCGGACGTTCACGTCCGCCTTGTGAGCCAGGAGAGTCTCCACGGCCGGAACGCTCAGCGCTTTGGCCGCCGCGTGCAGCGGCGTATCCTGACGCCGATCCGTCGCGTTGACCTCCGCACCCCGGTTCAGCAGCGCGGCCACCACCGGCGCCGGGTCTCGCGCCAGCACCGCCGAATGAAGCACCGTCTGATCCAATTCGTTGCGCGCCCCCACCAGATCCGGAGATCTCTCCAGCAGCGCCGTCAGCGCCGCCAGGTCTCCCGTCTGGGCCGCCCGAAACACATCCGCCGGCTTGTCATCCGCCAGGCATGGCGCCGTCCACCCGGCAGACAGAACCGCGAACGTCGTTATCATGATTGCCGTACGCATGACTTTGGCCTCATCCTTGCCGTATCACCCTTCGGAAAAAACCACGGACCGCCCGGCCGTCGTCACGACGGCCCGGTCATCCGCGACGCAAACTCCACGAAGTCGTTCAGGTCGATCACCCCGTCCTCGACGAACTCGAACGCCTCGGCACACCTGCCCACGGCCGCCGCCCCCATGCACTCCTGAAATGCCGCGAAATCCGCCAGGTCCACATCACCGTCGGGTTCCACGTCCCCCGAGGCCCCGGCCACCACCCGGAACGTGACGTCGCTCTCGTCCCAGGCGCCGTAGAATGTTCCGAAGTCCGCGCGAACCCGCACCTTGTACTGGTCTCCCACCTCCGTCGGGATCCACCACGCGGAGGTCGCTCCCACCTCCGTCTGGGTCACGATGTCTGTCCAGACGGTGTTGTCAACGGTCATCTCCAGATCATCAATCCAGACCGTATCGCTCCCGCCGCTGACCCCGGCGTCTTTGGTATACTCCCATTTCAGCAGATGCGGCCCCGGGGACAGCGTTTCGGAGTATTTTGTCCACGGCGGATATCCGGACACGTGCAACTTCCGCACACCATCCACATAGAAATTGAAATAGTCGTAGTTGGCCTCGGCACTGACGCGATACCAGAATGACATCGCTCCGCCCTGCGCCACCCGCGTCATCCACGTCGTCTGGTTATCGGTGATGCCGCCGGCCCGCGCCGCCCGCACGCCTCCGTGCACCGTTCCGGTGGACGGGTACCAGGCGGCGTCTCCGCCCGTCGAATAGTCGGGTCCCAGACTGGGCCGCTCAAATCCGTCCGTCACCACTTCGAAGTCGCCGTAGTTGCCGCTGTACTGAACCTGATACCGCGCGAACGGGCTTCCCGCCCAGGTCACCTCCACGGGCCCGCCGACCCGAAGCTCTTCCCCTCCGTCCGGATACGTTACGATCGGCGGAGGCCCGAACTGCACGTCCAGGCGAGTGGCGGCCCCCGCGTTGACCGCCACGTCGGTCACGGTGATGGGATCGTACCCGTCCGCCTCGAACACCAGGTCATAGGTCCCCGGCCGCAGCATCCGGTGATAGTTGCCCACCGCCGGGTCCGTGTAGATGGGATGGTTGCGCCCGACCACCCGGACGGTTGCGCTGACGGGCGATCCCGTCAGCGACTCCGTCACGATGCCGCGCACGCCGATCAGCGCCGTCTCGACGAACGCCAGCATGGCTTCGCGATTCTCATTCCAGTACGTCGGAATCTCCGATGCGGGAGGCTGCTTCGTGCCGATCTCCAGGGTCAGCTCGTTACAACCCATGTAGCGGTAGCTCCAGTCCTGCATCCCGCCGTCGATCGAATACCAGTCTGCCCCGTTCGTAATCCCGTGATAGAATACGGTGCTGCCCCACATCGGCGGGTTGCGGGACGAGTATTCCTCGGCGAGGTACACAAACAAATCTTCGTCGGGCGTCGGGGAGAAGACGGATCCCTTTCCGTCATTGTCAAACGGGTAGTTCGCGACCAGCGCGCCGCCGTGAAAATTCGCCGCCAGCACGAACGACCGACCAAAACACCAGTTCATGATGACCTGCGTCTCAAGCGCCCGACCCGCCGGAGAGTTGGGGTGGCCATATACGCCGTCCGGAAAGCTCCGGTTCAGATCAATCCCGTTCGCGTTGTAGCGTGTCCGCGGCACGCGGTCGTATCCGTCCGGGTTCATCAGAGGCACGATCCACAGGTCCAGCTCGTTGACGATATTGGTCACCCGCGGGTCCGTACCGCAGTTGGTCAGCAGATAGTCTATGAAGTTCATGCACATCTTCACGCCGGTAATCTCGTCGCCGTGCATGGTGGAGATGAGCCGCACCTCCGGTTCATCCTCTTCCACGCCCACGTTGTCCGAGATGCGAATGGCCCAGATGTGCCGGCCCTGGACACTCAATCCCAGATCGTACCGCTTGGCCAGCGACGGATACGTCGTCTCATAGGTCTGCAGGCTCGGCCCCAGGCTGGAATAGGTCGGCCACGTATCGGCGGCCACGGGCGCCGCCAGGACCGACAGCATCAAGACCGCCAGACCCGCTCGCACACAACCGTTACTCATGTTCCCACTCCGCCACACCAAAGTCGTTATCGGACGGCATTACCGACCGCGCAGGGGTACCGGCCCATCACAAATCCGCCCTTGCATGAACGTGTTGCACGAACCATCCCAGTCGCCACCGCCGGGCTGAAAGGGCAGGGGCAGTCGCCTTCCGGCCGGTGAACCGGAAGGCAACTGGCCGTCAACCGGCACCCCCTCCAACCGGCCATTATACCATTCGTACCCACCCGACCCAAGACGTTTTCTTCGGCCACAACGCCGACCACAACCGTTTGGGAACAACCCCCGGACCGAGGCCGAAAACGCCGGCCAGGCTCGCTCCCGGCCGCACCCACTGGCTGGCCTGCCCGAATACTCCACCTTGTTCGAGCAGCAGCAGGGCGCCGCCTACCAACCCCAGCAGAAGCAGCACAAACAGCGTAATTTTGATCCAGCTCCACGGCCGCTCGCCCTGCACCTCACCGGTTCGGCCGTTCACAAACACGCGATACACCCGCTCGTGATACCGGTACGCGGTGATCCAGATCGGCAGAAGCAGATGCTTGAAGGTAATGTCCTCATACGCCGTGTCGATCGAGGAAATCCGCTGCTCATCCCCCCCGATATCGCTGCGGATGCTTCGTTCAATCTCCGGCCGCATGATCCCCTTGGCCACCTCGAATCCCTGCTCCAGGTCCACCTGGTAACTCTCGGCCCGGAAGCCGCTGAGATACTCGTCGCCGTACGGAACGAGGTTCTCCAGATCCCACGGCTCGAGCGACACCACGTGCCGCGAAGGCAGCGATTGGCTGGCCACCACCAAAACATCATCGAAAACGTTGTTCACCGTTCCGACAACCCGGCGCCAGCGGATTTTGCGCACCTGCCGCGTCTTCGTAACAGTCTTGCCGCTCTCGACGGTGGTGTAGGTCTGCGTTTCCCAGTAATAGTCCCCCCGCTGGCCGACGTAGTCGCTGATGGTGTTGCAGTCGTACGTCCAATACGGCAAATACATGCCGTTCAGCCGGTTGTCCATCCGCGCATACTTCTTGAAAGCGCTCGGTGCGAACCACCGGCTCTTGATCCACCCCAGCACGCCCGATCGGGCCTGCTCCCGCGACACCCCGAACGGCAGAAGCGATTTCGGCCGAATCTGCTTGCGCGAATAGGCCGCCCCTACGATGTCCGAACCGCAGAACGGACATGCAAACGCCGTGACGTGCTCCGGACGGTCCACCTCCGCCGCACAGGCCGTGCATTTGACGGTGGGCGTCTCCTGCAAGACCTCACCTTCCGCCAGCCGGGCCAGATATTCGCGATAATCCAGCTCCCGAATGATCGTATCCGACTCGGCGATCGGGTTTTCAAACCCGCAATACTGGCAGACCAGCGCCGTGGTGCCCGGTTCAAAAACCAGCTTTGCCCCGCACTGCCCGCAGGGAAACCGCCGCCCCTCGCCCGGCGTCTCCGCGGCTCCCTCCGTTTCCGGATGGCTGTTCCACGAGTCCGTCAACGTCGATCAAGCCTCACACGAATGATCTCAGTCGTAAGAACGGCATGAAGATTCCGGATCGCCCGCGCGAACGGCGGCCATTCAAGGTCTCCCCCCGAGCCGCCCTGCGCCATCGTATCTATTGCGGCGGCAACGGTGGCGGCACCGCGCCGAAAAGATCCTGCAACGCCGCCACCTCGCCCGCCGGTGTCCAGCTTGCCATGCCCTGCGTCCAGACCAGCGTGTCTCGCGTGATCTCGCCGGCCTGCATCTTCTGCTGCAAAGCGCTTCGGTCAAACGGACCCGCCTGTTGATTGCGGATGGCCGCGAAGAATGCGGTACCCTGCGTCGGCAGCGGCGGCGGGCCCGACGGCCCCGCGCCGCCCGGCGCCATTGCCTGGCCCATCTGCTGCGCCATGGCGAAGCCCATGCCCATGCCCACGCCCGCGCCGGCCGTGCCGCCGGGCGCGTTCGCGGCGTCCCGCATCGCCTCGGCCGCCTGGAACTGCATGTACCGGCCCAGGTCGCCCACCACGCCCATGCTGGTCCGCTTATCCAACGCCTCCTCTACCGCCGGAGGCAGGGAGATGTTCTCCACCAGCATCGTGGTGATCTCGATCCCATACGAGCGAAACTCCGCCCCGATCCGGTTGATGATGAACCGGCCCAGTTCGTCGTAGTTGGCCGCCAGATCCAGCACGGGAATGTTGCTTTCCCCGAGGATGTCCGCGAAACGCGAGACAATCAGGTTCCGCAACTGGCCGGTGATGTCCTCCGTCGTGAAGTGGCCCCCCGTGCCGACGATCTCCTTCAGAAACACGCCCGGCTCCACCACCCGGATCGAATACGTCCCGAACGCCCGCAGCCGCAGCGGCCCGAACTCCGGATCCCGACGCATGATCGGGTTCTTTGTACCCCACTTCAGGTCGGTGAACTGGCGGGTGCTGACGAAATAAACCTCCGCCTTGAACGGGCTCTGAAAGCCGTATTTCCACCCCTTCAACGTCGCCAGAATGGGCATGTTGGCCGTCTCCAGGGTGTACGTGCCCGGACTGTACACGTCGGCCAGCTTGCCCTCTTCGACGAATGCCGCCGCCTGCCCTTCCCGTACGACCAGTTTCGCCCCATACTTGATCTCGTTGTTGTACCGCTCGAACCGGTACACCATCGTATCCTGCGTGGGGTCGAGCCACTGGATGATGTCTATCAGTTCGCCCTTGATCTTGTCCCACAGGCCCATGACAGCCCCCCTCTTTTCTGCGCCGGCAGGTCGTGCCGAACCACGGGTGCTCCACCGGTTCCAACGACGGACCGATGTCGCCTATTGTATCCCATCGCGGAGGCGAGCATACCCCAAAGCGGCCGGTGATTGCTGGTTTTTTTCGACCTGCCTCCGCAACGCCGTCCCTCTGCTGTGCGCCATCGCCGCCGGCGCGACGCCGGCCTGCGCGCCGACGCGCACGCCGACACCGCCGGCCGTGGAGCAGGCGACCGTCGCGCCGCCGGACACCCGCGTCACGCTCTTCCCGCACATCGTGCTCGACTCAGCCTCCGGAACCATCGAGGTTGACGCGCACTTCTGTCTCCGCCGGGGAATCCTCGAATACGCCGCCGTCGCCGAAGGAGGCAAAACCTACGAAAGCCTGCTCGTGCTGCCGTGCCGACCCTCCCATCTCCAGACCGCCGTGCTTCTGGCCGGCTGCCGCCCGGGCGACGTGGCGCCAGAGGCGCGAGGCGACGAGCCGCCGACCTCCGCCCCCGCGGAGCCCGGCACCATCGCACGGCTCGAAGTCGCAATCGGCGATCCGGCCCGGATCGTGCCTGTCGAGCGCTTTCTCGTAGACCGTCGCACGGGCCGAGCCCCCGATCCGCTTCGCTGGGTGTTCACCGGATCGTTCTTCCATCGCGATCAGCCCGGTAGCGCCGAGTACTTCATCGCCGACGTGGAGCGTTCGCTTATCGCTTTCTGGTACGACGCAACGGCCCTGTTCAACATCACACGCGACCTGGGCAACCCATACCGCGGCCCGGTCGGCCTGGAAGTCAACACGCAGATGCTCCCCTCGTCCGAAACCCCCGTCCGGCTGCGAATCATCCCCATGCCCGCGGAGCCCGGTTGACCTTCGCCCGCCAAGGCGGTAGACAGGCTGCAGCCGCGCCGACGACATGCCACCCGGCCGGATCGGGAGACAGACTGCCATGACAACCTGCAAACCGCGAACGTTTGTCCGTTTCCTCCTCACGCTGGCAATCGCCTTGGCCGCCCCGGCCGGCCGGCTGCTGGCCGCCGAACCGAAGTCCGTGCCGGACCCCACAGTCCGCGCCGACGCCCAGAAAGCCATCGAGCGCGGCCTGAAGTTCCTCGCCGCCACGCAACAGCCCGACGGCGGCTGGGAAGGATTCGGCCAGACCGATCCGGCCATCACCGCCCTGGCCGTCCAGGGTTTCCTTCAGCATCCGGATTACGGCTCGCAACACCCGGTCTGCCGGCGTGCGCTCACCTTCATCATGCGATCCGCTCACGACGACGGCGGAATCTATGTCGAGGGCGTGGATCTGCAGAACTATTACACCTCCGTCGCTCTCATGGCGCTGTCCGCCGCCCGGGATCCGGCCCTGGATCCGGTGATCCGCAAAGCCCAGGAGTTCCTCACCCGGCTCCAGTGGGACGAGGGAGAATCGTATGACCGCTCCCACGCCTGGTACGGTGGCGCCGGCTACGGCAAGGGCAAGCGGCCGGATTTGTCCAACACCCAGATGATGCTCGAGGCCCTGCACCAGAGCGGTCTGCCCGCGGACCATCCGGCGTACCAAAAGGCCCTGGTTTTCGTGCAGCGCTGCCAGATGCACAGCGGCAGCAACGACCAGCACTTCGCCGCCCAGGCCCGCGACGGCGGCTTCATCTACACCTGCGCCAACGACGGTGAAAGCAAGGCCGGTATCATCCTGGTCGACGGCAGGTCGCAACTGCGCTCGTACGGCTCCATGACGTACGCCGGCTTCAAAAGCATGTTGTACGCCGCGGTCGACAAGAAAGATCCGCGCGTTCAGGCCGCGTTTGACTGGATTCGCCACAACTACACGCTGGAGTGCAACCCGAACCTTTCCGACACCGGCTCGACGGAAGGTCTTTACTACTACTACCACGTCTTCGCCCGCGCCCTGCTGGCCTGGGACGAAGAGACCATCGTTGACGCCGGCGGCCAGCCCCATCTCTGGCGCGACGACCTCTGCCGGGCTTTAATCGCCCGCCAGCGCGACGACGGAAGCTGGGTCAACCCGGCCGACCGCTGGTACGAAGGCAACCCGAACCTCGTCACCGCCTACTCCGTCCTCGCGCTGCAGACCGCCCTGCCCCCCGCCTCCCCGCGGCGTCAGCCCCCAACCACTCAACCGACCCCATGAGTGATTGCGGGACACTGTGCCACCGCTTCTGAATAGCGGGTTCGCAGGGCTTGCTCGTGTGGCGTTCCACCGCTCTGGCGGACGAATCGCTCACTGGGCCGCCTTCCACCCGGGTTTACTCTTGTTCCTCGAGCGCCAGTTCAAACGATTTGTTGTACAGCAGGAAGGGGCGCTTCTGCGAAACGCCGATGAGCAGCGCCACGCCGACGAAATTGGTCAGCAGACTGCTGCCCCCATAACTGACGAACGGCAGCGTCATGCCGGTGATCGGCATCAGGCCTTGGACCATGCCCACGTTAATGATCACCTGGACCGCCACCACCGTTACCACGCCGACCGCCACCAGGCGCCCCAGCGGGTCGGGCGATTCCGCGGCCACCTCGATGCCGCAGATCACAATGGCCACGTAACAGCTCAGGACCACCAGACACCCCGCCAGACCCCACTGATGACCCACCAAGGCGAAGATCATGTCGTTGTGCCGGTCCGGCAGAAAATCGTACTTCACGTACGTGCCGTGCCCCCAGCCTTGTCCGAACACGCCGCCGCTGCCCAGGGCCGCCTTGGCGCCGACCAGTTGCATGCCGGAATCCGCCTCCCATTCCAGGGCCTGCCGCTTGGTACAAAGGTGGGTGTATTCCTCCGGGTTGGCGATGATGCGGCTGCGCAGGGAGTCCATCTGCAGAAACACACCCACGATCCGCATGCGCTGATACGGCTGCATTTTCGCCCAGACGACGGGCGTACACAGAACGCCGGCCAGAAACACGGCCGCCAGATGCCGCTTTTTGGCGCCAGCCATGAACAACATCACGAACGGCACCGGAATCATCAGAAGAGTCGTCCCCAGGTCGGGCTCCATCAGAATCAGGCCCATGGGAACGACCAGAATGATGAACGGCAGCAGCATGCCCCGAAGGGATCGGTAATTCCGTCGGAAGCGAAGATACCACGCCAGCGCCAGAATGGAGGCGATTTTCATGAACTCCGATGGCTGCAACTGGAACCCCGGCAGCAGAATCCAGCGATACGCGTTCCGCTTCGCGGGCACCAGCCCCCCGAAATTGAAGTGGAGAATCTTCGCCACGGCCAGCAGGATCAGCATGAGCAGCACGACCACGAAGATCAGGAACGCGTGGCGAGCGATGTTGTGGTAGCCGACCCGGAGCACGACCAACGCCACGATCGCGGAAACCAAAAGATAGACGCCCTGCTTGATCGTGTTCCACGCAACGTCCTCTTCGTCCGCCTCCGTGGCGTAGATGGTCAGGATGCCCACGAGACACAGGATGACCACGGCGGTCATGATCACCCAGCCCGGCTGTGTCAGATCGAGCGTTCCCCGCGTCATCCGACGCCCTCCACTGGCGGAACGTCCGGCGGCGGCTCCGGCCGGCCGTCCGGATCCAGGTCCGGTCCGAGAACTTCCTCCAGCAGCGTGACCATGTTCTTGGCGAACGGAGCGGAACTATGACCGCCGCTGCCTCCGTATTCGATGAGCACCACGAACGCGATCCGCGGCTTCACGCTCCAGCGCGGCTCGCCATCCTCATTCACCGCCTGCAGAAACCCTCCGAACCACGCGTGCGAGTAGCTTTTCTCCTCATCCGGCGGCCACCACTCATGCTTGACCACGTCCTTCAGGTCGAATGTCGCCTGGGGATGACTGCGCTGGAAATCATCCACCGCCTGACTCCGGCTGCCCGCCGGGACGATGGCCGTTGCCTCATTGCCGTTCTCGTCGACATAGCGAACGCGATAGGACAGGGGGCGGACGGGCGACGTGGCACTCCCGGTTTTGCCGCAGATGCGGTACCGGGGCCCTTCATACCGGGCGTAGTGATAGGCCGTCCCGTCCCGGCTGTTCACAACCCGGAACAGGCCCTCGCGCACCGCACGCCACTCGCTCGCCTCGCCGGGCAGCTTCATCTCGACCCCGTCCTCGTCGAGGCCGGCGATCAGAGTAACCGGCTTGTGGATGCCGCTGGCATAGTCCGCGAACAGATTCGCCGCCTGCAGGGGCGTCACCAGCACTTCCCCCTGGCCGATCGCCAACAGCCGCCCCGTTCCGACCGACACCCGCCGTCCCCGCTGGGCCAGCCACTCGGGCGTGGGGTTTATGCCCCGAGCCTCCTCGGGCAGCCCGATCCCGGTCGTGCGGCCCAGGCCGAACAGGTCGAAGACCTTCGTCAGGGCCTCCGTGCCGACCTCTTCTCCCACGTGATACATGAATACGTTGCAGCTTCCCTCAATCGCCTCCACCACGTTCACCAGTCCGTGGGCTCTCCTGGCACTGGAGCCGCTCACGCGCCAGCAGCGCCACTTGTTGTGCACACCGGGGAATCGGTAGCCCGTGCAGTTGAAGCGGGTTTCCAGGCCGATACGATCGGTACTCAGCCCGGCCAGGCAGGCAAGCGGCTTGGCGATGGATCCGGGCGCGTACTGGTTGGCCACCGCCCGAAACCGCAGCGGCGTGTACAGTGTGTCCGCGCGCAACGACTCGTAGTCTTCGTCGAACTTGGACGGGTCATACGACGGGTAGGAAACCAGGGCAAGCACCTCGCGCTTCGGGATGTCCAGCACCACCACCACGCCGCCCGTCGCGTCGGCCAGCTCGGGCACCTCCGCATGCGCCAGATGGTCCGCGAACGCCGTGTAGAGACGGCGCTGCAGGTCTGCCCGGAGGGTCAGCGTCACGTCACGGCCGTTCACCGCCGGTTCGTTGGTCAACAATCTTCCCGCCAGGTTCATGCGGACCCGACCGCGCCGACCGCGGAGCAGTTCTTCCGCGGCATACTCGACACCGGTCTTGCCGGTCACCTCGTTGGGCAGATATTTCATGTCCGGATCGTCGCCGTACGGGTCGTTGCGTATGTCCTCCGCATCGACCGGCCCGACGCGCCCGAGAATGTGTGCCAGCGTCAGGGCATCGTGATACTCCCGGCGCGTCGAACTCTCCACGCTCAGCCAGGGATACTTTTTGAGCAAGGTCACGCGCACTTGAACCTGTTCCTGGTCGTCCAGTCCGACCAGGATCGCGTGTTTCATGTGTTCCTCGCGGACCGCCGCGTCAAAACCGCGACGCTGCCGTACGGATTCTCGAATCCGCTGAACGCGCTGACAGATGTCGAGCTGTCGCCGCCGCACCGCTTCCACGGGCTCGCCCCGGAACGCCGCCAGATCGCTCCACATCCGCTGCAGGTCCGCCTCCAGATCCCGCCGAACCCCTTCCGCGGAGCGGCCGGTCCCATAGCGCCCATTCCGTCGACACTCTTTGACCAGACGGCCGAGATAAGCCTCGTCCATGGCCAGCAGTTGATAATCCGCCCGAACGTCCCAGCTCGGCTCTTCGCTGACCAGCAGAACGCCCGTGCGGTCCAGAATGCGACCCCGTACGAAGGGCAACGCCTGCGCCGGGCGGAGAAGCCGGTTGCGCGCCTCCTCCTTGTAGTAGGCGGCATGAATGACCTGCAGGTCCACCAGCCGCACCACAAGCACGACCAGCGCGATGCCCCACAGGCCCATGAAAATTTTCAAGCGGGTGTGAAACACGATCGTCCGGTCCGCGCGCCCTGCGCCCTGAAACAACGGCTGGACCGATTGTATGGCGGTATCACCCGCCGTCCACCAACATCGGTCATCCCGAATCGGTTTCTATCGGCCATTTCCGTTCCCGGGCCGGCGGGGCGTCGCTCGACCGGTCCTGCCACGCGCAATTCCTGCCGCTTGCTCTGCACGTGCAGCCGCCCCTCTCCCGCCCGTAGGCGCGGGGGAGTTGATTTTCGATACGGAATCGTTCCTACTACCCCGGCGGGACGGCAGTTCGTGCGCAGATCAACCCCCTTTATCGAGGTGCGGAATTCGTGAGAAAATCGCCCCGCTCCAAAGACACGCCGGCCTTTTCTGCAACGCTCGACGGTTTGCGAACCATCACCTTGCGGTTTGATCGACCGGTCAGCTCCCCAGTTGCCGCTGACGTCACTGTTCGTGACCGGAGCGGCGAACAGGTTCGCGTGGTCGGCATCGCCCCCGCCCGGCGATCCCAAGGCACCACCCGAGCCTACTCCGTGAAACTGGCAAGTCCCCCCAATTTCTTGCGACAGGCGCTGGAAGTGTCAATCCGGGGGATAGGCGTCCAACGTGTGCGGCTTGGCCGCGTTCTCGACAACCAGCAGTTCTACGACGCGGAAGCTCGTCTCGGAGCCACCTACTCGCCCCAGGGAACCCTCTTCGGCCTTTTTGCGCCGGAAGCGGACCAAGTGGACGTCGTGGTCGCCCGCTCCGCGTCGGGCAAGGCTTCGATCCGCCGGCCGATGAGCCGGAACGCCCGCGGAGTGTGGTCGGCGACACTGGAGCAGGATTTGCGGGACCAGTACTACGCGTTCGTCCTCGAGGGCCCGGCTCTGGAACCGGATCAGGAGGTCACGGATCCCTGCGCAAAATGCGCGCAATACCCCTCGCCGCGTGCCATCATATGCGACCTGCACGATACAGACCCGCCCGGCTTCCTGGCAAAACACCCCGTAGAGCTGGCCACGCCTGTGGATGCCGTGATTTACGAGCTGAACGTCCGTGATTTCACGATCTCGCCGGATTCCGGTGTTGCCCACAAAGGGCTGTACCTGGGTCTGACGGAGAACGGCACGCATCTGCCCGGGCGGCCGGATGTCTCCACGGGACTGGACCACCTCGTGGAGCTGGGCATCACGCATGTGCAGCTCATGCCGATCCAGTGTTTTGAGGACGATGGCCAATACAACTGGGGGTACATGACGGTCTTCTTCAACACGCCGGAAGCCCGATTCGCCACCACCGCCGATGGAACCGCCCGCATCGCGGAGTTCAAACGGGCGGTGCAGGCCCTGCACGATCGTGGCATCGGCGTCGTGCTGGATGTCGTCTTGAACCACACCTCGCGTCGTGCGACGTTCGATCAGACCGCTCCGGGGTACTACTATCGGCGCAAGCCCGGCGGTGAACTGTGGAACGGGTCCGGCTGCGGCAATGAGTTCCGCACGGAGGCCCCCATGGCCCGCAAATTCATCCTGGATTCCCTGAAATACTGGGTCACCGAGTACGGAATCGACGGATTCCGGTTCGATCTGTTGGGCCTGATGGACTTCCCAACACTCGAGATCATTCGCGACGAGCTCCGCGCCGTGTATCCGTCCATTCTGTTGTACGGGGAACCCTGGACAGCGGCCCCGTCCGGCCTGCGATCGACGACGAACAAGGAGGCCCTCCGGGGCTGCGGGGTGGCCGCCTTCGACGATCATTTTCGCGATGCCATCAAGGGAGACACCAACGGTGACGTACCCGGTTTTGTCCAGACCGGCGATCGTCGCGACGCGGTCCAGCTCGGACTACGCGGCTCCATCGAGGATTGGGCCCTTCATCCCACCGACGCGGTCCACTACTGCGAGTGTCACGACAACCTGACCCTCTGGGACAAAATCGCCCGCACCGCGCCGAACGCCACGGACGCGGAACAGAAGCGGATGCAGCGAATGGCCGCCCTGCTGCTTCTGACGTCCCAGGGAATTCCCTTCATTCACTCCGGGCAGGAGTTCTGCCGGACCAAGCTCGGCCATTCCAATTCGTACAATCTCGGCGACGAAGTGAACCAGGTTGACTGGTCCCTCAAGGAGGAAAACGCGGACACCTTCACATACTATCGAGACCTGATCGCGCTGCGCCGCGCTCACCCGGTCTTCCGATTGCGGACACGAGAGGAGGTTCTGCAGCGCGTTCACCTCATGATCGACGTTCCCACTCCCCGCTGCATCGCCTTCGCTCTGGACGGACGAGGCCTGTTCGGCGAGCCGTTTGCCACGATCCTCATTCTTCTCAACGCCGACCGTACGGACATCCGCTTCCCGCTCGGCCCCGGCCGCTGGCTGATGGTCGCCGACGGCGACCGCGTAAGCCACCAGGCCCTCAGCGAGCACTGGAACGAGATCACCGTCCCTGCCCACACCGGTGTCATTCTGCACAAATGATACGACGGCTCGGGGCGGCGCACTCCGGCCCTCCGGCAGCCGATTGCCGGCCGCGTGCGGCGTGCGTTGTCCGGCTCCTGCCTTCGAACCGGGCTTACGCGCTCGGAGCCGTTGTCGTCGGCGCGGCAGGCTGCTCGGTGAGCTTCTCATGGGCCGCGCCGATCGCGGCTTGCAGTTGCGGGTTGTACGGTCCCAGATCCACCGGCTCCAACGCGGCCAGAAAGGCGCGCAGACCGTCAACGTCGCCGTTGTTCAGACGATCACGGATTGCCTTGGTCGTCTCGTCCGCCGCCATGTCCTTCACGTCTTGCGGTGCGGCCGCCAGACGGGTGAGCATCTCGGCAACGAGTTCATATCGACTGATCGCCGCCGCCGCGGTCAACACATGCACGCGCGTGCCGGCCGCGGACGGGTCGTCGGTCGCCTCCTGCCCGGCCAGCAGGCGCTGCCAGATCTGGAGGGCAGCGGCGGCATCGCCGCGTGCCAGGAGCAGCGTAGCGAGGCGCTGCCGTGCGGCGGCCAGTTCCGGCGGAGCCGAATTGTGCGTGCTCAGGTCGCCGACCAGTTCCTCCAGATAAGCCTGCTGCCGGTCAGGCATCTCGCGCAGCCGATCGGCCCAGCGAAGGCGCTCCTCGGCGGGTTTGCGAGCGAGAATCTTGCGCCAGCCGTTCCAGGCCTCCGCAAGCACAGCGTCGTTCGTTTCGCCGGGCGGGCTCAGATGCCGCATGAGCGCTTCAATGTGGGCCGGTTCGCTGCCAAGATCACCCATCGCTCTGGCCGCGGCCTCGCGGACTCGCGGATCGGCATGGCCCACCAGAGCCACCAGCCGGTCGAGACAGCTTGTATCACCCAGCGCGGCGAGCCCCTCGATCGCGGGCACCAGGAGCGGGGCCTGCTCGGACGTCAGGGCCTCGGTCAGGGCCGGGCCGAACTCCGGCACGGCGATCGCCGCCATGGCCCGCAGCAGAAAGCCCCTGACATCCACCTGCTCGGGCGGGGTTTGGGCCAGCCGCTCGAGCAACACGGGAATCGCCGGCGCGATGAGCTCGGGATCCACCTTGCCCCGAGCCCCCAGAAGAGCCAGGGCTCCCGCTGCTTCGGCCACGCAACCCACGGGCGCCGCGGGTGACTGGCGCACGTCGATCTCACGGATCAGGGTTGGAATCGCCGCAGGGTTGCGAAGCTGCCCCAGCACACGAAAGGCCGTCTGCCGAGCCGAGGCATCGACCTGTTCGTCGCGCAGGAGTTCCAGCACGGCCTCGGCGTTTTCCGAAACCCCCATCGCCCCGATGATTCCGAGCGCCGCCCGGCGTACCTCCGGCACGCGGCACTCCAGCACCGCGATGACAGCCGACACCAGCGAATCCGCCGGCAGCACTCCCTCTTGAATCTCTTCGCTGACGATGGCCAGGGCCGTCAGCCGGAACTCCGCCTGGTCGTCGTTCAACCAGCGGGCAAGCATCTCGTCCTTCTGGTGGCGCTGTGGAACCAGCCGGTAGTTCTGCCGGAGCAAGACGGTCAGCCGCTCGGCCAGTGTGCCATAGCGGCGTTCCTGGTCCGCCCGCACCCGCTCCAGTTCTCCCTGGGCCTCAAGCAGCCGCTGGAAAAAGAGCCGTTCCTTTTCACGGAGCCATTCTTCATCACTCAGCGTGTTCTCCTGCCGCTGCCACCAGGCCTGCCAGGCGGCGATATCTTCGCCGTAATCCTTGCGGGAAAGCGCGCGCAAGGCTCGCAATGCCCGCGTCCGCAGTTCGCCGTTCTCCGTCGACAGCAGAGACACGATCTGCCGGGCCACGGGCCGCTTGTAGACGCTGGAGGCCAACGCGTCGATGGCCGCGGATCGCTGCTCCGGCGGCGCCTGGGGATTGGCCGCCATAGTCCCGAGGGCCTCGGTCACCTCGCCGTTCGGGAAAGCGGCCAGCGCGGCCGCCGCCCGCGCGGAGACGTCCTCCGCCGGATCGCCCAGCAACCGGAGCAACGGTTCGATCAACCCGGTATGATGCTCCTGCAGAAGAGCCGGTTCCGCCGCCCCCACCGCGGCAATCGCCTGACAGACGGCCACCCGCGTGGAAGGATGCGAAGACGGGCTGAGCAATTCCGCGAGCGTGCGCGTCGCCGCGGCCCAGCCGCTGCGCAGAAGGCTTTCCGCCTGTGTCTGCCGCGTGCCGAGGCTGTCGGCCGGATTGTCTATGATGGCACGCGACTGCTGCAGGCGTTCCTGCTCATCCGCCGAAAGCGCCGCCACGTCCGCCGGCTGCGTGGTCTGTGCAGGCGCCAGACCCGGCGCCAGGCACGCAACCGCCAGCACACACCCCAGTATCCACCTCGTTGGCAGTCTCACGGCCTGCGCCTCACACACAACCTTTCCGCGACGCCGTACGAGTCACCCTTTGCCCCGGCGTGAACACGTGGCGCACGATCTTGGTAAGTTCACCCTGCCCCATGAGTTACGCCCACTTGTAACCGGGGTTCCGCCCGATTGCAAGGCGATTTCAGGATTTCGCGCAGGACCGCGGCCCCATCCGCATCGCAGCGCTGCGAATGGGCTAATCGTCGGCACGACAGCCGCGGGGAGCCGCATCGGATTTCACTTGATTCTCCAACCACCACCATTATGATCGTCCGACCATGAACCAGACGCGGATGCTCGTCTTCGGCGCGCTTGCCATCATCATCACCGGTTGCCAGGAGCCGGCCAGCCCCGTCGACTACAATACGCAGGTCTTTACCGTTGCCGACGCGGAACAGTCGGCGCTGCTCTGGGACACCTGCCAGGATGTGCTTCGACGGAACCGATTCACACTGGATCGGGTGGACCGGCCGGCGGGTGTCATCACCACGTTTCCGGTCACGTCCCAGCAGTTCTTCGAATTCTGGCGGCACGACGTGGATACGGCGTTCGACCTGGCGGATGCCTCTCTGAGCACCATTCGCCGACAGGCTCGCGTGGACGTGACGCCGATCGAGGACAATCCCGACAAGCTGCAGGTCTGTGTGACGGTTCGGGTAGAGCGGCTGTCTGCCCCCGAGCGGCAGTTCAACAGCTCTGCCACCGTCTTGCAATACTTCGGGGAAGAACTGCCCGGTGAATCCGGCCAGCGGCGACTGACCCGCGCGGACGATTACTGGTTCGATCTCGGCCGGGACGGAGCGATGGAACGCTATCTGCTCGATCGGATCATCCGCGACGGCTCGTACGTGGAACTGGCATCCCGTCCCTGAACCCGATCCTCCTCACGCGACCATACATCACCAGTTGCCGATCTCGTCGCCGGTGCCGTCTTTGCCGTCGGGCCCGACGCTCCAGAGGTCATAGGCGTTGGGATTGTGCGTGCCCGGCGCGCGGTATTGATACTGTCGATTCCACGGATCGTCGAGCAGTTCGGGGTTCTGGAGGTAGGGTCCGCTCCACGTCGCTCGTCCGGACGCCTCGACGTGCGAGCGCAGGAGTTCTTCCAGACGCTCCGGATAGCGCCCGACCTCCCGCCGATACCGTTCCATATAGATCGCCAGGAGCCCGTCCGGACCGACCGCCCGGCGTACGAGTTCCAGGTGGGCCGTGTCCAGCGGCGGTCCCCCCGGCGTCCATGCCTGTTCCGGGATCTGCTCGGGGTTCGCCCCGGAACGGCCGGACCCGGAGAGGGCCAGCCAATAGAGGGTGCCCAGAGCAATTAACGCCAACGCAATCAGGAGCACCTTGAGCAGGAGTTTTCCCGCGGAACGGGCCATGCGTTCCTCTCGCCGGATACCGACCTTCCACACAATCGAAAGCGGGCTCATCCGCCCGGCGGCAAGCCAGTCTATCCGCTCTGAGCGCCCCGGGGCAAGACGCATCGCTGCGCAGCGTTCCTCGGCGAGGCAGACGCCGGGCGCTGTCCGGTTCCACGTTGCCCTCGGGATGATTCGCGGATGCCGAAAGTCAGACCACGCAGACCTCGACGGGCTGAACGACGATGTCGCCCGGACACTCCGTGAGCCACTCCACCGCCGCCGCGGCGAAGGTCGGATCAAACTGCGTGCCCGCCCCGCGCAGCAGCTCCTTCTTCACGCACGACAGGCCGCAAGGCGGCTTGTAAGCGCGGGCGGACAGGATGGTGTCGATGGCGTCCGCAATGCTCAGCACGCGCGCCAGGACCGGGATGTCGGTTCCGCGAAGTCCGTGGGGATAGCCCTGCCCGTCATAGCGTTCATGATGGTGCAGAATGATCGGCAGCTCGTTGCTCAGGAAACTGGCGTGGCCGAGAATGGGTTCGGCTCGTTCGGGATGCGTTCGCACAATGGCGAACTCCGCCGGCGTCAGGGGGCCGGGCTTCTGGAGAATGGCGTCCGGCACTCCGATCTTGCCGATGTCGTGGAGGATGGCGGCCGTCTGCACGGTGTCCACCTGCTCCCGGCTCATTCCCAGGCGCCGGGCGAGTTGTTTGCAGTAATAGCTTACGACCACGGAGTGCTTCTCCGTGTACGGATCCTTGGCCTCCACCGCCGCCACCAGCGCTCGGACCGACTCAATGTACAGCCGCTTCAGTTGGCGCTGCACGTGGGCATCCGTAACCGCGCGCCGCTCCGGCTGTCCTTCCGGCGGGTCGGGAATGAATTTCCAAACGGTATGCTGTGTCGACGCCACCAGATCGCCTTCACGGCCGGCCGAGGCGGCACGATCCACGAGCCCGCGCAATTCCATCAGATCGAACGGCTTGCAGACCAGTTCAAACGCTCCACGCCGTCGAGCCTGCTCGGCCATCCCCGCGCTGCCCCGCCCTGTCATCAGGATCACGCTGGGGTGAGGCTCCTTCTGGAGGATGTCGTCCAGAAGGGCCATTCCATCCGTTCCGGGCATGCAGATGTCCGTCATCACAACGTCGAACGAATCACGCCCCAGACACCGGATGGCTTCGTCGGCCGTGGCCGCGGTCGCGCACGTGCGCCGTGCTCCGTCCGACAGGACGGTCGCCAGCACGGACCGCACTTCCGGCTCGTCGTCTACGATCAGAATCCGTTGTGGCGTTCGCTGCATGTTGCACCGATCAGGCTTGGCGCCGCGGCCAAACCTTCAGACGGTATCGTCCCGATCCCCCGGGGACTTGACGGGATGAACTCGCGTGTAACTCCTTTGGTCCCAAAGGATTGGTCCGCGTAGTTCCGAGCGTCCGCGGTATCGAAGATGAGTCTGAGAAGATTGCGCGTGCCGGCCGGCATGCGGGGGGACCGGAAAAACAGCGAAGCCCGGCACGCGGAAAAATACGGTCAACAGCCCAGCGTGTATGTGCGACGCTGAAGGGGCTTCTGGGACGCATCCAGCGTGCGGCGGATGCCGTTGCTCGCCTGCCCCGCACTCGCACAGACCCACACGGGCGCACGTACGCCGCATTTGCCTGGCGGGAAAGAGGGCGGGAAGGCGACCCCGCCTAGTCAAGCCATTCCAGATCCCCTTCGGTCAGCACGGACTCGTCCCAGACCTCTCGCAGAAACCGGATAGCCCGGGCCACCTCCAGACCGGCCGTGTGAATGGTCTGAAGGCCCACCCGGGTCACTTCGTCCACCTGGTCCGCATATTCCTGGTAAGAATCGCCGTAAGATTCGGCCTCCCGGCGCATCTGCAACAGCGAGAATTTCAGCATCCCCACCAGATCCTGGACCTGCCCGCCAAGCTGCTCGCAGCGGCGCGCGATTGCCTTCTGCTGCTCGATACTCGCGTCCTCATACAGATCCAGCAGCCGGCACAGCTCTTCCCGAATCGAGTCCATCTGTACAGCGAGGTCTTCCATGTCGCTCTCCCCTTTTTTCCGGATGCTTCTTGGCCGTGCGGACACTCTCGGCCCGCTCCGGCGCGAACCCTCCCTGAGATCCCCGGTTCTTCAATCTACGATTGATTCGCCGGCATGTGCCAACACGGAAGTGAACAGGCGAAGAGCGATAACCTGATCGCGGGCGAGAACCCCGTAGCGAGCCGTCGCCGACCGGCCGGCGAACACCCTTCCTCCGGGATGCCTGCTTGCCCTCGATGGGGTGGATGGATCGCCGGCGCCGGCGTTTCCGGACCTCGTTCGACCGTCCGAGAATCGCAACAGTCGCCGCGCGGGTCTTCGTCTCAGTAGTCCCGGTCGATGTCCACCGTTTTCTTGAATGACTGACCGCTCAGGTGCGGAGGCACGAAGGCCCGGTGGGCGGGAGTGAGAATCGGCTGAGGCTTCCAGGTGCGCACGCGCAGAAGCAGATGGGCGTCCCGCTCCGGCCAGGTCACGTCCACACAGTGCGGCAGCGACGGCCCCGGATGCCCGGCAAGAGGACGGTAGTCCGACAGCTTCGAACGCATCTGTTCGCGTCCGTAGTCGTCGCGGAAAACGATCTGCTCGATCTGTCGGCTCCCCCGGCGGCTCAACCAGTATTCCTTGTACAGCCGGCCCTGTCCCTCCGCGTCGTAGGTCACGAACAGCAGTTGCTGATGCTCGCCCTCCACCCGTTGGAACGGCCCCTCGCTGCCGATAGTATCCGTCGGCAGGCCCGCGATGCCCAGCGCTTCGACGATCATGTCCGGTCGGATGGGGATATTCGCGATGTCCGTCAGTTCGATCTGCGAATAGCGTCCCCACCAGTACGTGTCCACCTGGGGCACAACGTGCAGCCAATACACCTGATCATTCGACCCGAACAACACCTGGGTCTGCCCGAGCGTCTGCAAATCCAGCCGCAGGTGTCGCGGCGGAATTACCAGAAGGTTCGCGTCGCAGTCAAAATGCCGCTTCTCGTGCGAATCTACGGTCACGTGTCCGCGGGCCGAACCCAGCGCCTGCAGACCCGCGGGCAGGCCTGCCGTACTCGCGTTGGCCAGGGCAATCGCAGACTCCATCGGGAGCACCGGCCCCAGTTCGATTGGCCCGTTTCGATGTCCGTTGCACCCGATCAGCACCGGCAGGCACGACAACACCGCGCCCACCCGCGCCCACGACAGCCTGACCCGCGATCGGCTCATTCTCCCTCCGCCGCCTCCGAGGCCGCATCCGATCCCACGCCCTGCTCCGCATGCCCGTGCAGAATAACACCAAGTTCCCTGCTGACCGACTCAATTTGCCCTTCGTCCAGGCGGGGATTCCACACCAACTGGGGTTCGTTCTTATCCACACTCCCATCCCAGGTGTCGCGGGTCAGGCGCATGCGCCACCATTCTCCGTCGTCGCGGCTCTCCGTCTCCTCAAACTTCAAGAGGCGCTTGCGCATCAGGATCAAGGCCAGGACGAACCGAAACCGCTGCTTGGACACGTCCTCTGAACCGGCCAAACGCGCGAAGAAATGAATCAGCATATCATCGTCGACCAGCAGCTTCGGCCGAGACACCTTCACCGGCACTCGTGTCCGAAAATGGCAGAACGCACCTTCGGGCGGCCCCTGCCACGCCGAGAGGCTGTACTCCTCCCGCCGGAAACTCTCGCCATCCTCAAAGAGAACGGCGTAGTACTCCTCCCCTTCCGCCAACTCCGCTCCGCTCACCACGCAACGTCGGGTGGCGGGCTGTATGTTCCATTGCTCAACAGCCATCGCGTGCTCCACGGCGCGGAGGATCGCGCCACCGGCATTGAATGTCGATCACGCCCACCCGTCAAGGCATTCCTCCGCTTCCACCCGGGGCCTCTCCGAAGAAGCGGCCGTTCTCCACAGGCGCAATCCACCCGGGGCGATGGCAATGATGCACCCACTGCGCGTATGATTCGGCGTAAGGGCGCGGGGTTCCAGCGCGTGGAATCCACCTCCTCCGGTGGCTCCCGTCTGGAACCCCGCCGGCGCGTTTGAATCTCCCAGCGCACCGTTGGCATACTCAAAAATCGAGTCGCTCTGCCGCCCGGATGGCTCTGGCGGTCCCCTATTGTCCGGACATGGGAACTGTTCCGCCCAACGCCAAGCCTTCTGCCCTTCATTCTCGCAGAGAACAAGCGACCGCCTACCTGCCTTACAAGAATCCACCAATGGCCGTCGGCTCATACCCCCGCCTCGACTATGCCGCTTCGCGTCGTAGCAATTTAAGCGATACTATAGTTATTGCAGCTTTGTATTACTCTGGGTGGGAGAGAAATGAGTTAGACACGACGAATTCGGACTGCCAATATGGCATGGTTCGGCAACTTCCGATCATTCATGGATTTGTGAGGTAAGTATCTCACAGAAACGTCCAAACGATGTAACTATCGAAATGACGGTAAGTTACGAAATACGTCACTTTTTTGTCGAATCCGAGACTCGCGTTGACACAACCACTGGGCGCTGATAGACTCCGCTTCCGATGAAACAACCGGCTCAGGCGTTTGTCTGAGTCTTCTTTACCACCCGATTTTGCGGCTTGAATAGCCGTGGCGCGCTTCCGGGCCTGGAACCTTTCCAGGCCCGGAAGTTTTTTTGGCACGAGCGCGTGATTACGATACCGCCAACATGCACGCGTTTGTTCAACCGTCCGATCTCGAAGCCATCCTCGATGACTGGCAGACCCTCCGGAGTGTTGCCGTTTGCGACGAACACTTCCGGCTTACCGTGCGCGGACCGCGTTTTCCCCCGGCGCGTCCGGGCCAGTTTGTCACCGTAGCATGTCCAACGCCCACAACGAGAACCGGCGCACCTGCACCCGCGAACCGGCCTTTCCTGTTGCGTCGAGCGTTCAGCATCGCCGGGTTGCGTCGCCGCGCTGGCGCCGTCGAGTTGGATCTGCTCTATCACGCGGTGGGGGCGGCGACACGATGGATGGCCGATCTCAAACAGGGAGACCCCATCAGCATCATGGGGCCGCTGGGCAATGGATTCCCTCTGCCACCGACCGGAAAAACGATCTGGGTTGTCGGCGGAGGCATCGGCCTTCCCCCCGTCCTCTGGCTGACGGAGTCCCTTCTTGACGCGGGGCATTCCGTGCTCTTCTTCGCCGGCACGCGCAGCGTGCGTTTTCTGCCGATTGCATTGCGGTCGGACTGCAACGTATGTCAGGACGGGATCACACCAACTGCCTGCATCGCAGGCTTCCCCGTCGACAAGCATCAAGCCATTCTCAGCACCGACGATGGCTCGCTGGGATACCGTGGAACGATCGTCCAGGCGGTTCAGCGCTCTTTCGAAGCGCGAAGGGAAGAAGGAACCTCGCTCGTGCTTTATGCTTGCGGTCCGGAGGGAATGCTTCGGGCACTGGCGCAGTGGGCTGCAACCACTGACGTGGAGTGTTACCTCTGCACCGAACGCACGATGGCGTGCGGGATGGGGACGTGTCAATCCTGCGTGATTCCGTTGCACTGCCCCGGCGCTCCGGACGGATGGGACTACCGGCTGTGCTGCACAGATGGCCCGGTGTTCCAAGCAAAGGACATCTTGTGGACCCCGCCGTCGTAGAACATGCAAATTGCAGCCCTGCTGTACCACGATGTACGTATTTTCCACCGGCCCGAGTGGGTGTGACCTGTTCTCTCTGCCAGACTTACGCTGAAAAATCAGTTGCATTCCGCCAAACTGGTTATACAATTTGGGTGCAATAACCAAGCCCATCCCAGCGCATGGGCCGCCTAGCTGTTACGTCACGTGACACGGGTGGCCCAGCTTATTGCGCTCGGGATGCGGAACAGCGGCTTTCATTCCATATGGCCGGTGCGACAGGGTTCGTCGAGCGTCCCGGAAGATCAGGGCAAGGGCGGCATGTTTTTGTGGCGAGCACTCCACAGGGGCAACTGGTGGATCCGCCGGCCGGTGCAATGCGGTGTTCTGGCGTTAACCATCCTGCTGGTTATGTATCCGTATCCCGGCCGGCTGGTGACCCATATGCGGCGATGGCGCAACCCCGCCGCCTTGATCAACCCGGATTCTCCCGCGTTGCAGCCACTGCTGGACACGTTGCGTACGCAAATCCCCAGCGATCTGCCTGCCAAAAAAAAACTTCGGATCATTGAGGAATACGTATGTTCGCTGCTCCCGTATGCGTGGGATTGGGACACCTGGGGCGTGGCGGACTACATTCCCACCGTCGAAGAGGCCCTGGAGCGAGGTCAAGAAGACTGCGATGGTCGAGCCGTAGTGGCCGCCTCGCTTCTGAAAGGCCTGGGGCATGAAGCCACGATCATCTCCGATTGGGCGCACGTCTGGGTCCGGACCGAGGTGGGCGAGACGATGAATCCCGGCCGGCAGGCGGTCATCGTCGCCTCGGATGCCGGTGTCCGGGTTCAGTGGTGGAACCCATCGGCTCACTTGCGGTCCATATTGTACGGCCTGGCCGTCTTTCCTCTGTATCGTGAGGTCATCGTTCTCACCGTGCTCTGGATGCTGATCGTGGTACCGGGGACGAGTTGGCGTCGGGGCGCGTTGATCGCCCTGCTGCTTCTGGACGCGCTTTTGCGGCTGCGGGTGGGGGGGCGGGATCCCGACCATCCGATTCGATGGCTGCTGGCGTTGGCGCTGATTGAGGCGGGCATCGCCCTGGTGTTGGCGTTGGTCGCCGCGTCGCGCGCAAAACCCGTTTCGGCCACCGCCTCCCCTCCGGAATCGCCCGCGTGACCAAGCACGTTTCGGTCCGCTTACGTCATTCAGCGTAGACATCTGTAACGATTTGTGGCTGGCCTGTGGCCGGCCCTGCCGCCTCGGAGTTTCCGTGTTACACTGGCGAAGGCTGCGCAGGAGCAGAAGCTTCTACAACGGCTTATGCAAGAAGGAGGAACATACGAGTATGACACGCATCCGACAATTGATCGCGGTCTGGCTGCTGATGGGGCTGTTCGTGCCCGTCTTGTCTGCGCAGATTCCGGGCCTTGGCGGCATGACGGATTCCGCACAGATCGTCCATTTCCGGCTATCCGGCCCCATGCCGGAACGCCCCGCCGGAGAGACGCTGTCCCTGAATATGCGGCAGCCCGTCAGCCTGCACGAGCTGACGGAGCGAATGAGCAAGGCCCGCTTTGATGATTCCGTGAAGGCGGTCGTCCTCACGTTTGAGTCGCCGTCGCTGGGTTTCGCACAGTTGGAAGAGTTGCGCAAGGCGATCGATCTCTTCCGCGCCGTGGACAAAGACGTGTATGTCCATGCCGATTCCCTGAGCACAGGGTTGTACGCGCTGGCCTGCTCGGCCTCGTCCATCTGCGTCGTGCCCACGGGCGAGGTGTGGCTCACTGGCCTCTACGGCGAGTCCCCCTACCTGCGCGGTTTGCTCGACAAGATCGGCGTGGTGCCCGATTTCATCCAGATGGGCGATTACAAAAGCGCCGCCGAGACCCTGACCCGGACTGGTCCCAGCAGGCAGGCCGAAGAGATGATGAACTGGCTGTACGGCGACCTCTACCAGAGCCTGGTGGAGATGATCGCCCAATCCCGTCGCCTGCCGGCCGACAAGGTGAAGGAGCTTATTGACAACGGACCCTACACCGCCGAAGAAGCCCTCGAGGCGGGCCTGATCGACTCGGTCCAGCACGCGGAGGATTTCACGGCCGACCTCCAGAAGCGATACGGCATGTCCGCCCGGCTCGTCCATGATTATGGCAAGAAAAAGGGGCCCAGCATCGACTTCTCGAACCCGTTTTCCGCCTTCATGGGCCTGCTCGACGAAATCACCAAGGCGTCGAAAAAATCGACCGGCAACGCGGTGGCCGTGGTGTACGTGGAAGGCACCATCATGACCGGGTCGGAGCAACCCAGTCCGTTCGGCGGGTCCAGCGGGGCGTTCAGCTCCACCATTCGGCGGGCGCTGGACAAGGCGGCGGAAGATCCGTCGATCAAGGCCGTGGTTCTGCGCGTGGATTCGCCCGGCGGGTCGGCCCTGGCCAGCGAAATCATCTGGAACGCCACGCAACGGGTCAAGGCCCAGAAGCCGTTGGTTGTCTCGATGGGCAATGTGGCCGGCAGCGGCGGATACTACGTGGCTTGCGGAGCCGACCACATTCTCGCCGACGCCACCACCATCACGGCTTCCATCGGAGTCATCGGCGGAAAGCTGGTTACCACGGACATGTGGGGGAAGCTGGGCGTCACGTGGTACTCGCATAAACATGGCGAGCGTGCGGACCTGCTGAACACCTCGCGACCTTTCACTCCCGAGGAACACCAGATTATCACCGACTACATGACGAAGATCTACGACGTGTTCCGGAATCGGGTGACACAGGGACGGGGCAACAAGCTTCAGAAAGAGATCGACGAGCTGGCCGGCGGTCGGGTGTTCACCGGCGCGCAGGCGAAGGAACTGGGTTTGGTCGACGATATCGGAACGCTCGCCGAGGCCATCAAGGACGCCGCGGCGCGGGCGAACATCTCGACCTATGATGTGCGCGTCCTCCCCGAGCCGAAGAGCATCATCGACGTGCTGCTGGAAACGTTCAGCGGCACGTCGGACGACGATGGGTTCCGCATCGATTCCGCGCCGGCCGCACCCGCGCTCTTCCGGACACCGACTCCGTTGACGGACCTTGTGCTGCCCGTGCTCGGAGAGCTCGACCCCGCGCGGGCGCAGGCTCTCAGAACGGCGCTCACCCGGCTGCAACTGATCCATCAGGAGCGGGCGGTTCTGATGATGCCGGTGGATTTCGTGATCCGATAGGATTCTCGATCGGTACCTCCTTCCCTGACACTGTTCCAGGAGCGAACCCCGCGTTTCCCCGGAGCAAATGCGGGGGCGCTCTCTGGAAAAACGGCTGCGCCGCGGCAGACTCCGACCATGCCCCCACTTGCCAACCGCCGGGCGCGTGAATAGATTCTGCGTTTGGAGAACCCTGTTTCGCTCCCGTCGCCGCCGGAGCGCAAACGTGGCGCACGGACGCGCCGTCAGGTCGAACGTCGGCCGAGAGAAGGATCCATGATGCCGCAACTCAAACACAAGCCCGCGTTGGCCGCCCTGCTGGCAGCCTTCGGTCTGGGCCTGGCTGCGATCGCGGTCGCCCAAACCGCGCCACCCGAAAATGACAAGGGCCGGGATTCCACGCCGCCCGCCGAGACGACACCCACGCCCGAATCAGAACCGGCCCCGGCGCCGGCGCCCGAGTCTCAGACACCGCCCGCTGAGCCGGAGCAACCCGAATCCAAGCCGCCGCCCCCTCCCCCGCCTGACCAGCCGCCCGGCCAGCCGACCGCGGAGGATGTGCTGCGCGCGTTCGAGCAGGACCGCCCGAAGAACGAGCCATTGACGCCCGTCGAAGTATCTCTGACGCCGCCGGGCGGTAAGGAAGACCCCGCCGCCAAACGCCCCCGCGCGCGGTATCCGGACGGGTATATGCTGACCGATCGGGCGGGCCGCATTTCACGCGAAGGACCGTGGTACGTCTTCTCGTTTGAGTCCACCAGCACGGCCTTCGAAGAGCCGCCGGTGAAGCTTCTGCCGAACCTCATGCTGGAACGGGCGGCTTTCGAAATCCTGGGGTCGCCGAACCTGGTCTTCATCGTTTCCGGCGAAATCACGGATTTCAACGGGGAGAACTATCTGCTTCTCCGCAAACTGCTGCGACGAAGAGAGTCAGGGAACCTGCGCAAATAGACGGATCACCTTCGACCCGCACCGTGCACCGGAGAAACGCCGATGGAAATACATATCGATCGAAGTGGCCCGGTCCCCACAGCGACGTTGAGCGGAGAAATCCGCTCGGAGGATGC
>JBPOIK010000221.1:0-22428 GCA_052034525.1 Planctomycetota bacterium | reverse complement strand
AAGATGGAGCGGGGCATCGTCCCATGTCGGGCATACCGTCGGACATCGCGGGATCGGCGCTGGGCGCCGGCTACCAGGCTCGTGAGGTCGCTCGCGTGCGGGACGCGGAGCGCGCCGGCGAAGTGTCGGGAGCCGTGCGGCAGACGCGAGCGGTGGAGGAATCGGCGGAATCGGTCGATACCAGCGACGACGGCACGCAGGTGTACAGTGATTCCGAGGGCTCCGGCGGCATGGGCCGGCAGCTTTCGGAGGAGGAAAAGGAAGACCAGACAGGCAACGTGGAGCCGGACGGCGGTGCCGGGCAGAGCCCGGGCCACACACTGGACATCCAGGCCTGATTTCACGCCCATCGCCCAGAACCTGGGAGAGAGTGTATGAGAGCAGCCCGGCCGGTCATCCCGGCCGGGTTTGTTGCTGCGGTCATTTGTCGCCCGACGTGGTACAATGCCGTCATGCGCTTCACCAAGATGCATGGGGCGGGCAACGACTATATCTACGTCAACGCGTTTGTGGAGGCGGTGGACGACGCTCCGGACCTGGCCCGGCGGATGGCGGACCGGCACGTCGGCGTGGGCAGCGACGGGCTGATTCTCATTGCGCCGTCAGACCGCGCGGACGTTCGCATGAAAATGTACAACGCCGACGGGTCTCGCGGGCGCATGTGCGGCAACGGGCTGCGATGCGTGGTGAAATACGCCCACGACCACCGCCTGGCGCCACGATCCGGCCGTCCCGATGATTCGGCCGCCGAACCCACCTTGCGTGGGCTGCTCGGGCACGTGCGCGGGATCGGATCCGTCAGTGAGCCGATTCTCGTGGACACGGACGCCGGCCTGCTTGCGGCGGTGGTGATTCTCGAGGGTCCGCTGGCCGGACAGGTCTGTGCCGACGTTGGTGTGCCCCGATTGGATCCGGCGGGGATCCCCACGACCCTGCCCGGCGAACGGGTGGTGGATACTCCGCTGGAGGTTGGGGGGGAGTCGCTCCGTGTGACATGCGTCTCCACAGGCAGCGCGCATGTGGTGGTTTTTGTCGACGACCTGGGCATGGCGGACTTGCATCGGCTGGGTCCGGGCCTGGAACGACATCCCGTGTTTCCCGACCGGATCAACGCGCATTTCGTTCAGGTTATCTCCCGGCGGGAGGCGCAGGCGATTCACTGGGAGAAGGGCAGCGGCCCGACCCAAGCCTGTGGCACCGGAGCGTGTTCGATCTGTGTCGCCGGGGTTCTGACGGAACGCCTGGATCGTGAGGTGACCGTTCGGATGCCGGGGGGCCGCCTGGAGATTGCCTGGGGCACCGATGGCCGGCTGTACATGACCGGCCCGGCGGTCGAGGTGTTCTCCGGCGATTGGCCGGCTTGAGGGGGCTGGGCAAGCGCCTGGCGCGCCGGGTGTTCGCACGGTGGCGGCCCTTGGCGGCAAACGGTAGCCCGCGGCCGTCTGCGATCCGGTCGATCCTCTACGAGCTGGGTTGTGATCGGCGCAGGGTGACGCGGAAGGTGCTGCCTTCGTCGGGCCGGCTTTCGACGCCGACGGTTCCGTCGTAGAGCTGGACGATTTTTTTGACGATGGACAGTCCCAGGCCGCTGCCGAGGATGTGGCGTGTGGCTTTGTTCTTGATACGGACGAAATCGTTGAAAAGCCTGCCGGCGTCTTCCGGGGTCAGGCCGATGCCGGTGTCCGTCACCTCGATGAGAACCTGGTCGGGCTCCCCCTTAAGCCGGACATGCACGGTGCCGCCGTCGCGGTTGTATTTGATCGCGTTGGAGGTCAGATTGTTCAGAATGATCTCCAGCTCGCCCCGATCGGCGGTCATGAGCAGTGTGCCCTCGCGTTCCAGATGAACGGTTATGCTTCTCCGGGCGGCGGCGGGCAGCATTCCGTCGACGCACGCCTGGGCGATGTCTCCCAGGTCTATTTCGATGAGGTCGCGTTGCTTCTGCCCGGATTCGATGCGTGTCAGGTCCAGCAGGTCGGCGATCAGTTTTCGCATGCCGTCGGCACGGGCCATGCAGCGGTCGACGAACTCGTCGTACGCGGCGACCTCCGAACCCGCCTGATGGGATCGGATCAGGTACAGATAATTCTCGATCGCGCCCAGCGGCGCCTTGAGTTCGTGTCCCAGCACGCGGATGAAGTCAAACCGCACCCGGCGCTTTTCCTCGGCCAGCGTGCGGGCCTGGCGCTGCGCGAGCAGGTGCGACGCCGCCTTCCGCAGGGTCTCCTTCAGTTCTTCCGGGGTGAAGGGCTTGGCGATGAAATCAAACGCCCCGCATTTGGTCGCGCGCACGGCGGTCTCGATGGTGGCGAAGGCCGTGATCATGATCACGAGCATGTCCAGCGACTTGTCGCGCAACCGCTCCAGCACGTCGATGCCGGTGATGCCGCCCATTTTGTGGTCCAGCAGCAGGATGTCGGGCGGCGCCGCGGCGATCCGCTCCAGCGCGGCTTCCCCGCTGTCCACCGCGTCCACCTCGACGCCGATGGGGTCCTCCAGGATGGGCAGGCGCAGCGTGAAATGCAGAAGAGCCCGGGCGATGCTGTGACGCATTCCCGCTTCGTCATCCGCCACCAGCACGCGCAGGGAGCTCATGCCTATGCCTCCACGCCCAGTCGGCTCAGTTCGCGCTCCAGTTGCTCGAACCGTACCGGCTTGGCCAGCACCACGTCGGCCTTGATCCAGGCCCGCTCTTCCTTGGTGGAGGCGTCGAAATCCAGCCCCGTCTCACTCGTCACCGCCGTGACCAGGATCACCGGCATGGAAGGATTGTGCTTCTTGAGATAGTGGCACATGGTGAATCCATCGTCCGGCTCGTTGATCATCAGGTCCACGATGGCCGCATCCGGAGTCTGTGTCCGGATCGCCTCGTGCGCCGCGGCCACCGACTCGACGGCCGTCACGTGATAGCCGGCCGATTCCAGTTGCAACCGCATCGCGGTCAGGTAGTCCACGTCGTCGTCCACCAGCAGAATGTTGTGTGCCATGTTCGGTTTCCTTCGGTCTTCTGCCGCCCGACGCCGGGCGGCGCCCGGCTCAGGCGGTGGCGCCGACCGCCTCCAGGCCGGCTTTGTCGCGCTTCCGCGGCAGCGAGACGCAGAACGTCGTCCCCGTCGGTCCCGCGGACGGGTTGGCGTTGCTCTCCAGGCGGATGTCTCCCTGGTGCATTTTCACGATTCCATAGATTACGGCCAGTCCCAGGCCCGTCCCTTCGCCGGCGGGCTTGGTGGTGAAGAAGGGCTCGAACACCCGCTTGCGGTTGGCCGGAGGGATGCCCACGCCGGTGTCGGCCACCGAGATATGCACGCGGTCCTCGTTGCCGCAGGTGCTCAGGGTGAGCGTTCCGCCGTCCGGCATGGCGGCCACGGCGTTGGACACCAGATTCGTCAGTACCTGAAGGACCTGGTCGCGGTCAATATCGGCGGAGGCGTCGCCGTCCTGGTGTTCCACCTGAAGGGCGATGGTCTCCGGGAGCTGCAGCAGCCGGGTGAACCCGTCCACCAGTTCGCGCAGATTGGTCTGGCGGGCCTCCACTTTGTTCTTGCGTGCGAAGTGAAGCAGCCCGGAAACGATCTTCCTGCATCGATCCGCTTCCCGGGCGATCAGATGGAGGTCCTCCCGCAGGCGGCTGTCCTCGGGCACCTCGTCCAGAAGCACATGCGAAAGCATCAGGACGGTGCCCAGCGGGTTGTTCACCTCATGGGCGATGCCCGCGGCGAGCTGGCCCATGCTGGCCAGCTTCTCCGACTGCATCAGGGCCTCCTGCGTGGAGGCCAGTTCCCGGTGCGACGTGGTGAGCTGGTCGTAGGCCGCCCGGAGCTGTTCGATCGTGTAGGGCAGGCACATTTCGGATTCCGCCAGGCCCTTGTAGATGGCGATGGCGTGCTCACGACAGGTTTCGTAACCGCAGGCTCCGCAGTTCAGTTCATCCTCCAGCGACCGTTTGCCCATTCGTTCCAGGATGGCCCGGATGTCCTCCAGGGAAGGCGGCGGCAACCGCTGGTCATCGGCCGTGAAGGTCCGGCTTAAATCGAGATCCTGGAAAGACGCGATGTCCATTTCCCAGGTTGTCAGGTCCAGCCGGTTCAGCCTCCACTGGGCGTACCGGGCCACCTGGGCCCGTCGCCGGAAGAGGGGCGTGGTCTGCCCGATTCCCGGCCCCATGATGCAGCCGTCACAGCAGAGCAGCTCCAGCAGGCGGATGTTCATCTCTCCCGACTCGAATTCCCGGATGGCCTGTACGAACTCGTCTTGGCCTTCGGCGGACACGACTTCACAACGGAGCAGGTCTTCGTCGATCTGCGCCGCCTGGAGCAGTCCGCGCCGAACCGGCAACAGCGCGCCCAGCGCTCCGTGTGGAGGATCGAAGTCACTGGGGGTGACGTTGTCCGGGCGAATTCCTTTGCGGGCCAGCAGTTCGCGCAGTTCGATGAACGTCATGCTGGCGTCCACATCCCGGCGGTTGTTGGTCATCGCGACCTCGCCCCTCTTGGCGATGCAGGGTCCGATGAACACGATGCGCAGATCATTCCCATAGCGTCGGCGAAACGCCCGGGCCGTGGCGATCATTGGTGAGACGATGGGGGCCAGAGAGTCTACCAGATTCGGGTGATACCGCTCGACGAAGCCGACGATGGCCGGGCAGGTCGTGGCGATGTAGGGTTTGTCCCGGTTCTGGTTCTGGCTCTGGCTCATGAGGATGCGGTACTGGTGGGCCACCAGGTCCGCCCCGAACGACACCTCCCCAACCAGAGCGAACCCCAGGGCCCGGACCATGCCGACGAGCGTCTCGTACTCCACGTCCGTGAATTCGGCCGGGAAGCTGGGCGCCAGCACCGCCGCGGCCCGAACGCCCCGGGCCAGGCCGGCCTCAATCCGATCCACATCGCTGGCCACCCGCTTGGCGTGCTGGCTGCACACGCGCACGCACTGCCCGCAGCCGATGCAGCGGTCGGGGATCACTTCCGCCTGCCGGTCAACGATGCGAATGGCCTTGGCGGGACATTCGCGGACGCACGTGTAGCACACGCGGCAGCGTTCGCGAATGGTCGTCACCAGGGGTTCGTTGTCCTTTGGTCTCATGCCGTTTGCCTTGCTGCTCAGGGCACAACATTCCGGACCGTGTAATGCGTATGCAGCAGGTGGTGGCTGCGCTCGCTCATGGGGGCGCCCAGGAACTCCGCGTACAACCGCTGAATGCCCGGGTTTCCATGCGACGTGCGAATGGGCTCGTCGCGGTCAATCTGATACAGCGCTTTCATGCGGGCCCGCACCGCATCAAGGTCGGTCCCGTAGGGCTGTCCGCCGCCGGCGATGCAGCCGCCCGGGCACGTCATCACTTCAATGAAGTGCAGATCCTGCCGGCCGGCACGGATTTCTTCCAGCAGGGCCGACGCGTTGGCCAGCCCGCTGACGGCGGCCACGCCGTATTCCTGCCCGGCAATCTCGACCCGGGCCTCCTTGACGCTCTTGAGGCCGCGCAGCTTCTGGAGCTTCAATTCCGGCAGATCCTGGCCGGTCAGCATATGATGCGCGGTCCGCAGGGCCGCCTCCATCACGCCGCCGCTGACACCGAACAGCTTGCCGGCGGTGCTCCGCTCTCCCAGAGGCGTATCGGCGCTTTCCGGCTCCAGGTTTGCCAGATCCAGTCCGCGCAGCCGGATCATGCGAGCCAGTTCGCGAGTGGTGAGCACGGCATCCACCGTGGGCAGGCCGTCCAGCGACATTTCCGGGCGGCTGGCTTCGAATTTCTTGGCCGTGCACGGCATGACCGTGACGCTGAAGATGCGGCCGGGGTCAATGCCTTCTTTCTGCGCGAAGTAGCTCTTGATGATGGCGCCGAGCATCTGCTGGGGGCTCTTGCAGGTGGACAGGTTGGGCAGAAAGTCCGGGTAGTATTGTTCCACGAACTTGATCCAGCCGGGTGAGCAACTGGTCATCATGGGCAGCGGGCCGCCGTTGCGGATGCGATGCACCAGCTCCGCCGCCTCTTCCATAATGGTCAGGTCGGCCGCGAAAGCCGTGTCAAACACCCGGTCGAACCCCAGTCGCCGCAAGGCCGCCGTAAGTGCGCCGCAGACGTCCCGGCCCTGTTTCATCCCGAACTCCTCGGCCAGGGTCACCGACACGCTCGGGGCGTGCTGGATCACCACGAAGCGGTCCGGGTCGCGCAGGGCGTCGGTCACTTCCTTGATATGGCTCTGCTCGCGCAGGGCGCCGGTCGGGCATACAGTGATGCATTGGCCGCAGTTCACGCAGCTCGAGACGTTCAGGCCCTGGTTGAAGGCGGTGGTGACCATGGTGCGGCTGCCGCGCTGGATGAAGTCGATGGCCGCCACTCCCTGCACCTCCTCGCAGAAGCGCACGCATTTCCCGCACAGAATGCACTTGTCCGGATCCCGAACCAACGCGGGGTCCGAAACGTCCAGATTGTGGCGGGGATGCTCTCCGGCGTATCGCCGCTCGCGCACACCCAGTTCCGCCGCCAGGTCCTGGAGCTGGCAATGGTGATTGCGGAGGCAATACAGGCAGTCGTCGGGGTGACTGGCCAGCAGCAATTCCACGATGGTTTTGCGGGCCCGCACGGCGCGCGGGGAATGGGTGTGGACCTTCATGCCGTCGGCCACGGGGTACGCGCACGAGGGGACCAGTCCGTTCATGCCCTCCACCTCGACCACGCAGAGCCGGCAGGCCCCTGTGGGCGTGAGCCCGGGAATATGACAGAGGGTGGGCACCTTGACGCCAATCCGCCGAAGCACATCCAGCACAGTCTCGCCGGGGCTGGCTTCCACGGGCCGAGTGTTCACGTGTATCGTAATCATGGTCAGCTTCGTCACTCGTGAGGCGGCTCGCCTCGTTCACTCCGCGATTACCGCGTTCAGGCGACATGCCTGCACGCACGATCCGCAGCCGATGCACTTCTCGGCCACGATGTAATGGGGGGTCTTTGCCGCGCCCACGATGGCGTCGGCCGGGCAGTGCCGGGCGCACAGCGTGCACCCCTTGCACTTCTCCGTGTCGATCCGGTAGTGCAGCAGTTCCGTGCAGACGTGAGCCGGGCACCGTCGCTCATATACGTGGGCTTCGTACTCATCCCGGAACCAGCGCAGCGTGCTCAGGACGGGATTCGGGGCGGTCTGGCCCAGTCCGCACAGGCTCGTGTCGCGGATGACGTCCGCCAGGCGCTCCATGTACATCACGCCCTGGAACCGGAGCAGTGCGTCCGCCCCCTTCTCCATTCGTCGCGACCGCGTGATGCGCTGGAGAATCTCCAGCATCCGCCGGGTGCCCTCGCGACAGGGAATGCATTTGCCGCAGCTCTCCCGCTGGATGAAATCCATGAAGAACTTCGCCACGTCCACCATGCACGTGTCTTCGTCCATCACGACCAGGCCGCCGGAGCCCATCATGGCCCCGACACGCTTGAGGGATTCGTAGTCGATCTCCACGTCCAGAAGCTGGGTCGGCAGGCACCCTCCGGACGGGCCGCCGATCTGCACTGCCTTGTACGCCTTTCCGTTGGGAATGCCGCCGCCGATAGAGAAGACGATGTCCCGCAGCCGGGTTCCCATCGCCACTTCCACCAGGCCCGTCCGGGCGATCTTGCCCGAGAGCGCGAAGGCCTTCGTGCCCCGGCTCGAGGGCGTCCCCACGGCGGCGAACCACTCGGGTCCGTTGGCCGCCAGCAGCGGAAGATTGGCGAGCGTTTCCACGTTGTTGATGATGGTCGGCTTGCCGAACAGGCCCTGCACCGCGGGGAACGGCGGACGCGGCCGCGGCATGCCTCGCTTACCCTCGACGCTGTGGATCAGGGCGGTTTCCTCTCCGCAGACGAACGCTCCGGCGCCCTGTTTGATGATCACCTCCAGCGAGAAGCCGCTGCCGAGGATGTCCGATCCCAGCAGGCCGTACTGCTTGGCCTGATCCAGGGCCAGCTCCAGTCGCTCGATGGCCAGCGGATACTCCGCCCGGATGTAGACGTACGCCTTGCTTGCCCCGATGCCGTAGGCGGCGATGGCCAGACCTTCCACCAGCCGGTGCGGATCGCTTTCGATCACCGCGCGGTCCATGAAGGCGCCGGGGTCGCCCTCGTCCGCGTTGCAGATGACGTACTTCTGGTCGGCCTGCGCGTTCAGGGCGAATTTCCACTTCTTGCCGGTCGGAAACCCGCCGCCGCCCCGCCCGCGCAGGCCGCTCGCCTCCACCGCGCTGCACAGCTCGGCCGGCGTCTGCTCACGCACGACGCGGGCCAGCGCCCGATACCCGCCCCGGGCGATGTACTCGTCGATCGAGGTCGGATCGATCAGCCCGCAGTTGGCCAGCACCCAGCGCGTTTGCGGCGCGAAGAAGGGATGCTCATCCAGGTAAGGTACGTCCGGCCAGGCCGGCTGCGAGTCTGTGCGAAACTGACCCAGCACGTGCTCCATCGGGACCGTCCCGGCGAACATGGCGTCCAGCAGGCCCGGCACACGCTCCGCGGTGACGGACTTGAAGCAGACTCGCGGCCGATCGGGCAACTGCACGTCCAGCAGCGGCTCGGCCGAACACAGGCCGATGCACCCGACCTCCACTACGTCTGCGTCCAGACTGTGCTCGGCCAGGTACTCGCGGACGGCCGCCAGCGTTTTGCCCGCCCCTGCGCCCAGGCCGCACGTGCCAGCGCCGACGTAGAGGGTCGGTCGGACCACGCGATCGCGGCGGAGAAACGCGAGGGTGGTTTCAAGTTTGGCCCGGGCGGTGTCGGACGCCTCGCCCGGATTCAACAGCACGTGAACGGCCTGACGGCTCAGCCGTACGGCATCCGGACGGGATTGCGTTCCATTCGGCTGATTACTCGGCGCCGCCATCGTCGCCCTCCTTCTTCGCATAGCTCCTGATGATCTTGCGGATGCTGTCTGGCGTCACGCCGGCGTGAAACTCACCGTTGATCGCCACGACCGGCGCCAGTCCGCAGGCTCCGATGCAGGCCACGACCTCCAGGCTGAACATGCCGTCCCGGGTCGTCTGGCCAGGCTCGATCTTGAGCGTCTGCTTGAGCGCCTCCAGCACCTTGGCCGACCCCTTGACGTGGCAGGCTGTGCCGCGACACACCTGGCAATGCACCTTGCCTTTGGGCTGGAAGCGGAACTGGTTGTAGAACGTGGCCACGCCGTAGACCTTGCTCACGGGCAGCCTCAGTCGATTGCCGATCTGAATCATCGACTCCCGGGACAGGTAGCCGCAGCGATCCTGCACGGCCTGCAGAATCGGGATCAGATTCTCCCGTTTGGGCTGCGGATACTGCTCCAGGATGGACTGAATGTCGGGTTGAACCATCTAGGAACTCCTGGCTGCGGCGCGCGCATCACGCCGCGCGAAAAACGCCACTTTCTCAAGTGATACGGTGATATCCAGGTACTCCACGTAAACTTCCGGCGGCACCCGCAAGCGGATCGGGGCCAGGTTGACCAGCCCTCGAATGCCGGCGCGAACGAGCCGGTCCGCCACCTCCTGGGCGGCATCACCGGGGACGGTGAGGAAAGCCACCCCCACGGGGTGGCCGGCCAGCACCGTCTCCAACTCATCGAGCCCGTAGCATCGACAGCCATGCACCAGGCGGTCCGTCTTTTCGGGATCCACGTCGAAGGCGGCCACCACAGGCAGGTGATTCGCCTGCCCGGCGAAGTAGGCCAGAAACGCTCGGCCGAGCCGACCCACCCCCACAAGAACCACGCCTTCGTCCTGATGGGGGCGGAGAGTTTCGTCTATCTTCTCGATGAGACCGGCCACGTCGTAGCCTCTGGCCGGACTGCCGGTGTAACCGATCGTCATCAGATCGCGCCGAACCTGTGCCGGGGTGACGCCTTCAACCCCCGCCAGCTCGTGCGAGTAGATCCTTGTCTGCCCGGCGGCGAGCAACGTGCGCAGCCGCCTGCGGTAGAGGATCACTCGTTCGACCGTCCGGTCGGGGATCTTCATGGACGGAGTCTCCCACCGCCGTTTCCGCCGGCACTCAACCCCGCTGCGGGCATCCAGGTGACGCGATGAAGTTCTGGTTTAATAGCGACCGCGTTACGCTGTGTATTCAATCACGCTGTGAATGTATTCACAATATGCCATAAAAAACCGGACAAGTCAAGCCCCCGAAAACCAGAATTCCGGCCGGGGTGCCGCAGTTATCGGGGTTCAGGGGGCACTTCACCGCAAAAATGCGGTTTCCAGCCCTGTTGGGGCCGGAGGGCGTCGGGCACCATATCTCTCCACCCACTTTCAGGGCTGGGCCTTGACGGATACGCTGTCCGCTTCCGCCCAGCAGGGTGGTGAGGTGGTAAGTGCCTGCATCTTGGGACATGTATGTTGGCCCCGTAGCGGGGCTGTTGACATCCGTGTTGTGGACGGGCACTTCGCTGGTTTTCACGGCGGCTGGCCGACGGATCGGGCCCACGGTGGTCAACGCGTTTCGCATCGGCCTGGCGATCGTCATTCTGGCCTTGATCCATCGCATCCGGTTCGGTTGTTGGGTTCCCCACGCCGTCGCGGGCCAGGTCTTCTACCTCGCGCTTTCGGGCATCATCGGATTGGCGATCGGCGACCAGGCCCTGTTCACTTCGTTCGTAGATATTGGCCCGCGACTGGCGATGCTGTTGCTGGGCACCGCACCGATCTTCGCAGCTTGGTTCGGGTGGCTGGCATTGGGCGAGAGGCTCCACGGCATCGCGTGGATCGGTATGACGCTTACGATCGTGGGGGTCGGCTGGGTCGTGCTGGAGCGGCCAGCGGACGCCTCACCCACGCGCGGCGGCCGGCGGCTGCGGGGCGTCATCCTGGGAATCATCGCGGCCGCGTGCCAGGCGGGTGGGCTTCTGTTGAGCAAGCAGGGCATGGGCCACGGCTGGCTGCCCGCGGATCAACACCTCGACCCGCAGGCGGCCACCCTGGGGAGGATGGTCTTCGCGGGTGCGGGAATGGTGCCTATCTTGGCGTTCCACGTCTTTCGCCAGCACTCGCGAGCGACCGTTGGTTACCTGCCACCGCGCATCGGTTCGCCCCGCGCGGGATATGTCTTTGCCGCCTGTGGGGCGGTGATCGGGCCCACGTTGGGCGTGTGGATGTCGCTGGTTGCGTCCGACCGCGCTCCGCTGGGGGTGGCACAGACACTCTGTTCGCTTCCGCCGGTATTCATTCTTCCGTTTGCCGTGCTTATTCACAAGGAGCGTGTGAGCCCCCGTGCCATTCTCGGCGCCCTAGTGGCTGTTGGTGGCACCGCCGTTCTCTTCCTCCATCCGCGTTGAACGATTCGGCTTGACGGTGCGATGGTGCTCCGGGATAATGCGGTATTACAAAATACGACGCAGGCTCGGCAGGCGTCGTAACTCTTTGTAGAGCGGGTAATTACGGAAATGGGTCAGCACAAACAGGCGATCGTAACCTTCAAGGCGGAGACAGCCTTGGCGGAGGCGTTGCGGGCGATTCCGAACCGGTCGGCATTCATCCGAGCCGCTGTGTTGGCGGCCTTGGACCACGTTTGTCCGCTGTGCCACGGGAGCGGGATTCTTTCTCCCGATCAGAAGAAGCACTGGGAGACATTCGCCAAGAGCCACCGTGTGGCGGAATGCCAGGAATGCCACGAGTGGCATCTGGTCTGTACGAGGCAGCAGGAACGCACCCCGCATCACGAGTCGCATCCCTGACGTGGGGGAGAAGCCTGATTCGGAGGCGTCGGCGGAGCGATCCGCCCAAAGCAAGCGGGTGGGAGTGTAACAGTCATGTCAGAGGGCAAACACGAAACAGGGCACGCGCATCACGACGGTTGCGTGGTCCATGTGCACCGGCCAGACAGCGCGCTGCGGAACGAATTGGTGACACACCTGCCCTTCTCGGTGGCCTGTGTGGCGGTGGGCCTGGTGGTGGCCGGCATCATCTGCTTTCTGGCCCCCGCCTCGATGGACGGCGTGCCGGAGGCGGCCACTCCGGCCCGGATCGGAGACGCTCACGATCACGAATCGGCACACGCGGCGGGAGGGCACGATCACGGACATGATCACGAAGCAGGTTTCCGACCGCTGTTTCACCTGTTTCATCCGCTGCACATGTTTTTTTCGGCATCCGCCACGACGGCCATGTTCTGGCGCTACGAACGAAGACTCCTCAAAGCAATCGTGGTCGGGATGATCGGCGCGGTTGGTGTCTGCGGCGTCAGTGACATTCTGATTCCGCACGTGTCTCTGTTGATGCTGGGCAAGCATCTGCCCATGCACGTCTGTGTGATTGAGCACCCGAGTATGGTGCTGCCGTTTGCGGCGATCGGCATCGTGGTGGGCCTTCTGGCGGCGATGGGGGTGGGCCGCAGCACGATCTTCTCGCACTCGATGCACGTGTTCGTGTCCACCATGGCCAGCATCTTCTACATGGTCCATGCGTTCGGGCGGCTCGCCTGGATCGACAGCATGGGGTACATCTTCTTCTTCGTGGTCGTGGCGGTCATGGGCCCGTGTTGCTTCAGCGATATTATTTTCCCGCTGGCCATGATTCGCTCGGCCCGCGACGCATACGCCAAAACATCCTGCTGCCAGCATTGAGCAATACGTTCTGGCCTACCTGCGTCGGTGGGATCGATGATACGAGGATTCCCCGGTGCGCATGGGCCGGGGGCGAAGTGGTGCGGACCGAAGCAGCTCCGACCTGCCGACATAGGCTCCTTGCCGGTCGGATCGACCACCCTCCAAGACAACAGTCAGTATTACTTCATGAAGCAAGACTTCGCTTTGATGGAATAGTGTCTTGAATAGTCCGATCGCCACTTTTATAATCCCGGCGGTCGTGCGGCTCGTCTTCATGCGATTCTGCTTCTGACGAGTGTGCTGCCCCTGTTCCCGGTAACAGATTGGGAGGACATCATGGCGGCCATGCAGGACGGTGAATCTGGGCAAACGAGGTCATCCACAATCCTCATCGTTGACGACGAGCCGATGGTGCTCTCCACGATGCGTCGGTCGCTGGAATCGTCGGGCTACCAGGTGGTTTGTGCCTCGAACGGCGACGAAGCGGTGCATACCCTGCGGGATCGGGCTGCGGATATAGACCTGGCGATCGTCGATCTGACCATTGGGGATCGCGGCGCGCCGCCGGTCGTGGCGGCGTTGCGGCAGATCAAGGATGCGCTGCCTGTGCTTCTGATCAGCGGCTACCCCCTGGATGCGCATTCCGAGGAACTGCGAGCATCCGGGGCCAACGGGTTCGTCTCCAAGCCGTTTCGCTCGGGCGATCTCGAACGCGTTATTCAGCGGGTCATGAGCAACATGGCCCGCTAGTGGCGGAACGTCGCGCGCGGATCCGCGAGCTTCCCACGATTCATGTGGTTCTGGAATTGCCGCGGCGCGCTCTTTAGGGTCCAATTGCACTTGATGTCGCGTGGTACACCCCAATCCCGACGATTTGACTTGGACCGTCTGGCGCGTCTGGCGTTCAGCACGCTGGGTGCGCTTCTCCTGTTCTGGTTGTTGCGATACCTGGCCGACGTGCTCATTCCGTTTGCAGCCGGCATTCTGCTGGCATACCTGATCAACCCCGTGGTCGACGCGCTGGAATCCCGCCTGAAGAACCGGGCCGCCGCCACCCTGCTGACGGTATTCGGCTGTCTGGTCGTCCTGGCCGCCCTGGTGGTGATTGCCATTCCCGTCGTGGCGGGTCAGGTGGCCGACTTCAGCCTGGTAATTGATGGTCTGCGGGAAGATGCCGCGGCGCTTCAGGACGCCAAACCGCTCCGCGAGCGGATCGACGCGTTCATTGCGGCGCAGAACAACCAGACGGTTCGCGACGGGCTGGAATTCGTTCGACAAAGACTGCGGGACGCCCTGACCCAGGAGCGGGTGGAGCAGTACGTCGTGAATCTCGGGCGGAAGCTGGCGCCCGGCGTCTGGAGCGTGGTCAGCGGGGCACTCAGTCTGGCCGTCGGTCTGAGCTTGCTGATCATCACTCTGCTCTACGTGGTGTTCATATCCATCGATTACGGCCGGATCGCGGGCGGCTGGAAGAGCTACCTGCCGCCGCAATACCGTGACCGGATCGTCGCCTTCCTCCAGGAGTTCTCCAGCGCCATGAGCCGCTACTTCCGGGGACAGATCCTCATTGCGATGGCCTGCGGCGTGCTGTTCGCGGTCGCCTTCCGGCTGATCGGTCTGCGGATGGGCATTTTGCTCGGGTTGTTCATCGGCCTGCTGAATATCGTGCCGTATCTTCAGATTGTCGGCATGGTGCCCGCCCTGATGCTGGCTGTTCTGCGAGCCGTGGAGAGAGGGGGCAGCGTGCTGGCGTCGGTGGTTCTCGTTCTCGCCATTTTCGGCATCGTCCAGGTCATCCAGGACGGCATCCTTGTGCCGCGGATCATGGGCAAGCAGACCGGGCTGCGGCCGGCCATCATCATGCTGGGCGTTTTCGTCTGGGGAAAACTGCTGGGATTCCTGGGGCTTGTGCTGGCCATTCCGCTGACGTGCCTGGGGATCGCGTTCTACCGTCGCAGCGTCCTGGGTCATAGCGATGCGAGCGTCATTCCGGCGGATGACTCCGACGGCGACTGACTGCCTTCGCGCTCGGCGGCCGCTGGCGCCGTGGGCCTGTCTCAAGGGGCGGGCAGGAGGGACGCTTTGTGGGCAAACGCTTCTCGCGCGACAGCCGGCAAGCGCGCGTCTGTTGACGCTCGGCGATACAACTCTGCCGCCTCGTTCACGCGACCCTGTGCAATCAGAATGTCGCCCAGCAGGGTGTAGGCGTCCGTATAGGTCGGGTGGGCGTCCAGCAGGTGCCGCAGCTCCGCCACAGCCTCCTCATGGGCGCCGCATTGGTCCAGGTGATAAGCGAGGGCGAAAGCGTACCGAGGCTCGTCCGGTTGCCACTGCGCGGCTTTCCGCAGCAGAGCGACCCCGCTTTCTGAATCCCGATCGACCACGATCAGGCCGAGGTTGTACGCCGCGACCGCGGATTTCGGCTCCAGCCGCAATGCCCTTCGGAAGGCCTCTTCCGCTTCTGGAATCCGCCTCAATTCGCCCAGCAGCATGCCCAGGTTCAGGTGGGCGGGGTAACTCTCGGGGTCCAGCTCCAAGGCGTGCCGCAGGCTTTGTTCGGCCTGTTCGTTGCGGCCCAGCGCGTTGAGGATCAGCGATGCGTTCACCAGGGGCGTGATGTCCCGCGGATCCAGGCGGCGCGCCTGTGCATAGCAGGTCAGCGCGTCGTCGTATTCACCGCGATCGGCGTGGAAGGAACCCAGGCTGCAGTACGACTGGGGATCGTCCGGCCGGCATCGCATTGCCTCCAGATACTCCGCAGTGGCCGCTTCCAGCGCGTGGCGGTCGTTCGGGGCGAGGTCCAGGCGCCAGGCTGCGGCCAGAGTCGCGGCCGCCCGCACCCGTACCAGGCGATACTCATCGCGCGTTGCCTTCAGCATCGGCGGCAGGGTGTCCGGCGTGAGGTGGGCGTCCAGCGCCTCGGCGGCCGCCGCCCGCACGAGGGGCGAAGGGTCCTGCAGGGTTCGGATCAGGATCGGCCACTTCCGCGAATCCTCGCACCCGCGGAGGAGCCGGACAAGGGACGTGGCGTATATCTCGTCCCGGTCGGGCCGGAGCAGGTACGCCAGTATGTCCGGCAGGGCCGTCCAGTCCCCACGACGTGCGGAGTCGATCCAACGGGCACGCTCCAGGATCGGCGCCTGGAAATCGCGGGAACGCCACTGCCGCACCCAGCTGTCCGCCCAGGCCGCATCACGCCGGGTGTGGCACAGGTTGCAGGCATTGGGCGACTGGAACGCCAGCGTTGCGGCGGGTGTGGGCGGCAGCAGGGAATGATCGCTGCGCAGCATCCGGGCGAACCACGTCTGGGGCATATGGCAGGCAATGCAGCGGCTGCCTGCGCTGTCCGGCTTGTGGTGTGTGTGGGCTGCCGCGTCGAGCACCCGCGCCGAATGGCAGGGCATGCAGGAACGGTCGGGATCCTCCGTGAACCGGAATTGGCCGTTCGTTGTGTGGCAGTGCGTGCAATGGAGCCGCCCGGCCTTCACGCACGGACTGAGACGCCACAAGGTGTACGTGAAGTTCTCGCCGAGATCCCGCCCGTCCGGATAGAAATCAGCGTTTTCCAGCGTGACCAGGTCGTAGTGGTCGAAGAATCGCTCGCCCGGAAGGAATGTGTTCGTCAGGGGCGTCATCCGCGCGTGACACGGGGCGCACATGGCGTCCGTCTGGTCTCCGCTGAACTGGGTGGTGCGGATGATTTTCAGGTCTTCGGGCTGGCGGCCGTCCGGAGCCTCACGGCAGACACGCACGTGCTCGGCGCACGGGCCGTGACACGTCTCGCAGTTGATGCCCGGCTCCGCCCACGTGGTGCGGTATCGGTCGGACGCCACGTCATAGTTCGTGGAGAGCTGGCTGACGTGGCAACGATAGCACGAGGTGTTGAACGTGTATTCGCGGTCGCTCCAGTGCAGCGGTTCATCCTGCGGTTGACCGGGGAAATGGCGTACTCCGCTGCGGGCGGTGTCATACCACTGTTGCCGTCGAACGTCGTACGCAACCGGGAGCGTCTGCAAACGGCCCCGTTCCCACGGTGTCAGGAAGTAATACACGTTCTTGCCGCCCAGGACGTGCGCGATGGGCAGCTTGCGTGTTCCTTCCGGTCCTTCCTCCAGCACCCATCCGCAATCCGACTCGATCTGAGCCCGGTAACGATGCCGGCCGATCATCATCGCGTCCTTCTGGGGCCTCAGGTTCTTTGCGGCGAACGCGGGAGAATAGGGCTGCATCGCCAGTCCATGGCGAGACTGCGCCCACGGGTCGTGCGACTCTGCGTGGCAGTCGCGGCAACCCGCCGATCCGGCGATCGCGCCGGAGGTCGAAGCGGACGGGGCTGTGGTTGGAGAAGCCGCCGGCTGCGATGCCGCGACACCCCTGGCCGTGGACGGCGCCGCGTGGCGTGCCATCCCCAGGCATCCGAACACGATGGCCATTGCCGAAACGAGACTCCGCCCACGCATCTTCGAGCTTCTCCTGCCGCGCCAGATCTCCGCGACTTCCATCCGGCACAACCTCGCTTCGGGGCTGGTGCCGGCCACCATGCGTCCATCGGCCGGGCGCGCCGGGTTCCCGGCGTTCAGCACCGGACGATCCGGAGGGTGCATTGTCGCGTCGCTCCGGAGTTCATTCGACTGTGTGGCGAATCGCCTTCCACACCCCTTTGGCGGGGGATGGTACTACATTCCGACTGTCCACGCTTCGTCGCGGATGGGATCGTCTGGGACACTCAGCGGTTGGATGGTGTCTAATATACTGTGGATAAACCAGTTATGGCGAATTGCAGGACCAGCGTGGCTGAACCGGGCTGCCGCGAGTTGTCGCGTGCTCGATCGGGACCGGCGGTCTCCGCAGGCGGTGCGTGCGATGGAACGGGCAGGGGGCGTCGATAGTCCTTTTTGTAACATCCTATTTGCCAAGTAGTTACGATCGATGTTGCGAATCTCGAAAAAAAACGTGACCAGCCCATTGACGCGCGGGCGTTCGCAGGTACACTTTCGAGGCTCCGGCTTAGTAATGGGTCGGTCGTCCGTCCGGCGATGCCGGTACGGGCAAAGCGGCTCTTTGACAATCGAATAAGCGGACGCGGCCTGTCAGGTCTGCATCGTTGGTCTGTCGGCCTTCCGGCCGGGAGGCGAACGGTGGCAGATGTGGCAGGCAGTATGTGAAGAACCAAGGTTCAAGCCGGTCGGTGTCGGCCAGGCCTCGGGCGCTGCCGCGCAGCGGGAGTTGTTCGTGGTCGGGTCGGGACCGTTCCGGTCAGACCATACGAGTGTCTGAAGGCGGTTTGATCGCGGGGGAAGCCACCAGCTTCTCATTAATGCGGTCAAGCTACTAAGGGTGCATGGTGGATGCCTTGGCGTCGAGAGGCGATGAAGGACGTGGTAGGCTGCGATAAGCCCCGGGGAGTGGTCAAACACGCGTTGATCCGGGGATTTCCGAATGGGGAAACCTGGCGTCGCTGAATAAGTGGCGTCACCGGCGGATGAATGCATAGTCCGTCGGAGCGAACCCAGGGAACTGAAACATCTAAGTACCTGGAGGAAAAGAAATCAACCGAGACTCCGTCAGTAGCGGCGAGCGAACGCGGACGAGCCCAAACCGGAGTGCTTGCATTCCGGGGTTGCGGGCCTCCCGTATGGGAGTTACAAAGGCATCGCTAGCGGAATGTTCTGGAAAGGACAGGCACAGAGGGTGACACCCCCGTACGCGAAAGCGAGAGCCCTCCCGGGAGGTACCAGAGTAGCGTAGAGCTCGTGGAACTCTGCGTGAAGCCGGGTGGACCACCATCCAAGGCTAAGTACTCCTCGACGACCGATAGTGAACAAGTAGGGCGATTGAATGGTGAAAAGAACCCCGTCAAAGGGAGTTAAAAGAACCTGAAACCATGTACCTACAAGCGGTGGGAGCACGATTTGACTTCGGTCAGCGTGTGACCGCGTGCCTTTTGCATAATGAACCGGCGAGTTACGGTCTGTGGCAAGGTTAAGCTGTTCCGCAGCGGAGCCGAAGCGAAAGCGAGTCTTAAACGGGCGATCCAGTCGCAGGCTGTAGACGCGAAACCAAGTGATCTACCCATGGCCAGGCTGAAGTGCCTCTAACCGGGCGCGGAGGGCCGAACGGGTTAACGTTGAAAAGTTATCCGATGAGCTGTGGGGAGGAGTGAAAGTCTAATCAAACTTGGAGATATCTCGTTCTCCCCGAAATAGCTTTTGGGCTAGCCTCGGGCCACTACGGCGTGGGGGTAGAGCTACTGGATGAAACGAGGGGACCACCAGTCTACCTCCTTCAACCAAACTCCGAATACCACGCCGACTATCCCGGGAGTCAGACTGTGGGGGATAACCTTCATGGTCAAAAGGGAAACAACCCAGATCGTCGGCTAAGGTCCCGAATCCATGCTCAGTGCATAAGGAAGTCCTCTTTCCGAGACAGCGGGGATGTTGGCTTAGAAGCAGCCACCATTTAAAAAGTGCGTAATAGCTTACCCGTCGAGAAACTGGGCGCCGATAATGAACGGGACTAAGCATGGTACCGAAGCCACGGGAGCCGGAGACTTGTCTCCGGCTCGGTAGGGGAGCGTTGATAGGCAGACACAGGCCATACCGAGAGGAGTGGTTGCGGGCCTATCAAGTGATTATGCCGGTATGAGTAACGATAAAGAGGGAGAAAATCCCTCTCGCCGTAAACCTAAGGTTTCCTGGGGAAGGTAAATCCGCCCAGGGTTAGGCGGTCCCTAAGATGAGGCTGAAAGGCGTAGTCGATGGACAGCAGGTTAATATTCCTGCCCTCCGCTGGGGTTAAGCCGCAGTGCGTTTTTCCAGATCGCAGCCCACCGTAAGTCGCGAGGGTTGTCCCGACGCAAGTCGGGATCGAGGCCGATTTGTTGCCGAAGTGCGAAACGGGAGAACCGAGAAAAGCTGCGGTGGCGAACAGCGGAACCGTACTAAGACTGACACAGGTAGGTGAGGCGCGTAGCCTCAGGCGCTCGAGAGAACCGTCCTTAAGGAACTAGGCAAATTGACCCCGTAACTCCGGGATAAGGGGTCCCTACCCCGACTTGTCGGGGAGGGCGCAGAGAATCGGCAGTGGCGACTGTTTATCAAAAACACAGGTCTCTGCTAAGTCCTACAGACGACGTATAGAGACTGACGCCTGCTCGGTGCGGGAATGTTAAGGAAGGCGGTCATCCCGGCTTGCCGGGAGAAGCTGGCGACCGAAGCACCCGTAAACGGCGGCCCTAACTATGAGGGTCCTAAGGTAGCGAAATTCCTTGTCGGGTAAGTTCCGACGCGCATGAATGGCGAAACGACTGCTGCACTGTCTCAAGGACGGACTCGGTGAAATTGGACTTGTGGTGAAGATACCACATACCCGCGGCAAGACGGGAAGACCCCGTGAACCTTTACTGTAGCCTGGTATTGGTCGCAGGCATCTCATGCAGAGCATAGGTGGGAGGCGATGAAACGTCGGTTCCGGCCGACTGGAGCCATCAGTGGAATACCACCCTTGTGCTGCTTGTTCCCTCATTCCGAATCCCGTGAAGCCGGGCGGAAGACAGTGCTAGGTGGGCAGTTTGACTGGGGCGGTCTCCTCCCAAAGAGTAACGGAGGAGTGCAAAGGTCCGCTCAACGCGGTTGGCAATCGCGTGTCGAGTGCAAAGGCACAAGCGGGCTTAACTGCGAGATATACAAATCAAGCAGATACGAAAGTAGGCCTTAGTGATCCGGTAATCCCGTGTGGAAGGGTTATCGCTCAACGGATAAAAGGTACTCCGGGGATAACAGGCTGATGACTCCCGAGCGTTCATAGCGGCGGAGTCGTTTGGCACCTCGATGTCGGCCCATCACATCCTGGGGGTGAAGGCGCTCCCAAGGGTTCGGCTGTTCGCCGATTAAAGTGGTACGCGAGCTGGGTTCAGACCGGCGTGAGCCAGGTCGGTCCCTATCTGCCGTGGGCGTACGAAGCTTGAGAGGACATCTCCTTAGTACGAGAGGATTAGGAGGTACGAGCCTCTGGTGTACCAGTTGTCCCGCTCGGGGCACCGCTGGGTAGCTATGCTCGGAAAGGATAACCGCTGAATGCATCTAAGTGGGAAGCCCCCCTCAAGATCAGGCTTCGGTTCTCTTCGGAGATGAAGGCCCCTGCAAGACCAGCAGGTCGATAGGCGGGAGGTGTAAGCACGGAGACGTGTTGAGCTGACCCGTACTAATGGCCAAAGGCTTGACCGCATTAATGAGGCGCTGGCGCGAAGCCGGCCCCTCGATCCAGCCGACCGAAGGATCACTCGTGTATGGTCTTCACAGGCGTCCGCTTATTCCATTGCCAAAGGGCAAACCACAACGCCCGGTGGGAGTCAACCACCGGGCTTTTTTTCATGTTTGGAGTTCTGAGAATAGACAGGCAGGGACCGGCAAGATGCAGACGCAATACGAAATCGCGGTCATCGGGGCGGGTAACGCGGCCGAAGGAATTGTGCATGGCATTCTGCGGCGCAGCGTTCTTCTGGACGACCGCATTATTGCCACGGACATCAACGAAACCCGACGCGAGCTCTTCGCGCAGCGGTTCGGAATCACCGTCACCGATGATAACCGCGCCGCGGTCCAGAACAGCCGTATCATTCTTCTGGCTGTCAAACCTCAGCAGTTCAAGGAGGTTGTGGAAGGATTCGCCGATCTGGTCCGATCGGATCACGTGATCATCTCCATCATGGCCGGCGTCTCCACGCAGACGCTGGAGGCCCAGTTCCCCCAGGTGGAGGCTCGAGTGATCCGCGTCATGCCCAACCTGGCCATGCACGTCGGTGCGGGCATGGCGGGCCTCTTCCGGGGTCGGCACGCTCAGGAGGTGGACCTTCTGCGGGCCCAACGCATTTTCGACGCAGCCGGAAAAACGCTCATTTTGCCCGAAGAGGGCCTGATGGACGCCGTGACGGCCGTTTCGGGCACCGGGCCGGCCTATTTCTACTACTTCACCGAGACCATCGTGGCGGCCGGCGAGACGGCCGGTCTGTCTCATCACGAGGCGATGTTGCTGGCCACCCAGGCCTGTTACGGAGCGGCCTGCATGATGCTGGAAAGCAAGGAGCCGCCGTCCGTACTCCGCCAGAAGGTTACGTCTGCCGGCGGCACCACGCAGGCCGCCATGGAATGTATGCGGCGCCACGACGTGTTCGAGCACATCAAAGAGGCGGTGGTCGCCGCTTGCAACCGCAGCCGCGAACTGGGACGCTGACCGGAGCGCCGGAAATCCGGGGTTTTCCTGCATCGGACGGGGGCATCCCGGCCTACCTGTTGCAGGAGTACTCACAGTGTGTTTCGATGGACCGACGTCGGAAGATCGCCGGGGCGTGGTGGCGATCGTTTGGGAGCAGATCGCGTGGGCGGGTTGGTTTGCGGGTGGGCTTCGGCGACCTCGAACCCTGCCGCGGCGAGGGGGGCCGGATGGTTGCCGTTTTTTTGACCGACCACGGACGGTCGTGTTAGGATTAGCAGGTTCAAGCGGGTTGGCGGGGCAGGACGATAGTGGTCAAGAGCGGCAAGGGCGGCGGCCCGCCCTGGATCGTGTGCAATCTCTGGAATAGACGAATGATACGAACAACCACGATTGCTCTTACGGTTCTGGTTGGGGCATTCTGCGTTTCGTGCAATCCGCAACTTCTGGAGAACCCCCACCTGCCTTCCGTGAGCGCCGGCCCGGACCGGTGCGTCGGCCAGGGCGACATGGTGGCGTTGCGAGCGGTCGGATCGGGTGCGGGGGTGCTGACCTATCGCTGGTCCGTGTCAAGCAAACCTGCGGCCGCAGGGGATCTGGACATTCACGATGCGGACAATCAGGTGGCGACAGTTGGCCCGCTGGACGTGCAGGGCGTATACAAGTTTCGGGTGGT
>JBPOIK010000149.1:0-8148 GCA_052034525.1 Planctomycetota bacterium | reverse complement strand
AGAGAGGAGTGGGGAATGATATTCGGTTCTCGATACGCAATGGCGATGGTGGCGGTTGTCGGTGTGGTGTGTGTGTCGGCGGTTCCCGTGTGGGCCGGTCCCTGGTCGAATGCGTCGGGCGCCAATGCGGCGTTCGGCTGGTCGGGCGGACAGAACAACACGGGCCGGTTCGGAGACCCGGTGGTGAGCGAATCCGGGTTTCTGTTTGCTCATCCGAATGATTTCCTGGCGGTGGGCGGGGACGGCGTCAGCGACAGCAAAACGGACTTGGCGCGGGTGACGGTGGACATAGCGGCGTCCGCTCCGGCAGGGGCTCCGGCCATCGAGTTCATCACGGTGAAGGAGTGGGGAACCTGGTCGGCGGAGGTCAGCGATCCGGCGAGGGACTTCGGTTTCCAGTTGGACTATTCGGTGTTCCGTTTCCAGCCGTCGCCTTTGGGGAACACGGGGGCGATCAATATTGACGCGGTGTTCTATGGGGACGGCACGTGGGAGGCGAGCTACACGTTGGATGCGGGGGTGACGGCTCCGCCATACGCGGACCAGCCCTGGCAGCGGTTCCAGATTACGGTGACAAACACCATTCAGGTGGATGGTGCGGCGCCGGCGGGTTCGTTCATTGAGAAGCAGGGTATGCAGATCATCGTTCCCGAACCGGCGACAGTGGCTCTCTTGGTTCTGGGTATTGGTTCTCTAGTGATCCGGCGGCGTCGGTGAGGCGGCCGTCCGTTCACGGCGTAAGGAGAGGAATTGGACATGAAGAAAATTGCAGGCACATTGGTGATCGGGCTGATGGTGTTTGTGCCGTCCGCACTGGGTGGTGCGTGGGTTTCGCCCTCGGGCACCGGCGCCGGCTTCAGCTATGCGAACGGTCAGGACCTTAACGGGCTGTTCGGCAGTCCCATCGTGAGCGGCAACACGTTCTACTTCACGGCGGCCAATTTCCAGATTCAGGCCAGCAACGGCAGCCACGCAACGCAGTCGGACGTGGCGTCCTTCGACGTCATGGTCAATCCAGGGCTCTTTTTCTCCACGATGACCGTACAAGCGTTCGGCAGCTACTCCATCGCGGGCGAAGGCTCGTCGGTGAACCTGGATTCGGCCATCGATCTGAAGGAAAACACCGGCTTCGGGCGTACCTGGAGCGGCCCACTGAACACCACTCCGGGGTTCCCGATCACGTCCGGTTCCGGTCTGTGGAGCGGGAATGCCCTGGTGGACGTGACGTGGGAGTTCCCCACGCCGGCGGACAGCATGCACGTCGAGTTGTCGTGCCTTATCGACGCCATTGCCGGAAGCCTCGGCAGCTCGGAGATCAATGTGCAGTATCAGGACCTGACAATCAGCTTCGGGCTCATTCCTGAACCGGCTTCATTGCTGCTGCTGGGGCTGGGCGGCCTGGGGCTGCTGCGCCGGCGTTAAGAGCGGCGACTTGTTCGAACCATGAAACTCCAACAGCGATGGGGTGCCGCTTGCGCGGCGGCCCATCGCTGTTTGCATTTGTGCGGAAGTGGCCGCGCGGTGTGACAGCGCCACCTCGCTCTGTCTCTTCCGTTTTTCGGCGTCCGTTTCTATGAGGCGCCTCGTCGCGCCGCCGGCAGCACCCGCTTCGCTCCGCCCCCAGCTTACGCAGGGAATAGCGGCTCCGGATTCAAACGGAGCCGGCCCACCCCCCCCGGAGACGGACCGTCCGTCTGTTGGGAACATGGTGTGGCATTGTTCGCTGGCCCGCGGGGCACGCAACGGTTTGTTCGAAACAGGCGAGCGGTATCCCACAAAAACAATCCGGGCGATTCCACTTGAACTCTGAGCCAAGGCAGAATCGAGGCGGGCCGCCGCAGGTGGAGTCGTGATGACAAGCGCAGATCCAGTGGACGAAGGGCGCGCCTGGCGGGTTTCTTCCGATCGTCCTGGAACCCCGTTCGATACGGGCGGTTGCCCGGCCGAGCCGGACGTTCGTTAGCGGCGGTCTTGCATCCCCGCCACCATCCGGTATCACAGCGTCATGAATCTTGCGCAGATCACAGACGCCCTGGTGCGCCACGTCTCGCGGCTGCGCTTCGGACCGCCCGTGGCGTACGTTTACAATCCGCTGGATTACGCACGGCATCCGTATGACACATATCTGGGGCGCTTCGGGCAGGCGCCGCGAGAGGTGCTTCTGTGCGGCATGAACCCCGGCCCCTGGGGAATGGTACAGACGGGCGTTCCGTTCGGCGCCGTTTCGGTCGTGCGCGACTGGTTGCGGATCGATGCCGCCGTTCAGCCGCCCAAACGCCAGCACCCGGCCCGCCCCATCACCGGACTGGTGTGTCCGCGGAATGAAATCAGCGGCGCTCGGTTCTGGGGCTGGGTGAAAGACTGCTTCGGAACTCCAGAGCGGTTTTTTGAACAGTTCTTCGTCGTGAACTACTGCCCGCTGGCCTTCCTGGAGGCCGGCGGCAAGAACATCACCCCGGACAAACTGCCGGCGCATGAGCGCCGCCCGCTGCTGGAGGCGTGCGACGAGGCGCTGCGGCAGACCGTGGCCTACTTCCAACCGCGATTCGTCATCGGCGTGGGCGCGTTCGCCGAAGCCCGCGTCCGACACGCCTGCGACGGAGCGGACGTCACGATCGGCCAGATTCTCCACCCCAGCCCGGCCAGCCCGAAGGCCAACCGCGGCTGGGCTTCGGTGGCGACGCGGCAACTGAGAGATCTGGGCATCCATGTGCCCGATCCGCCGCCGGCGGCCGCGCCCGGCTGAGGTAGAAGGGATTTCTGCGATGCGCGTGCTGATCAGCGGTTCCACCGGCCTCATCGGATCGGCGCTGGCTCGCTCGCTTGAGGCGGACGGCCACGCGGTCATCCGGCTTGCCCGAACCGGCCGGGGGGCGAACCTGTTTGACGCCACGGACCCGCCGGCCTGCGATGCCGTCGTGCATCTGGCCGGCGAACCCGTGGCCGGTCGCTGGACCGCCGCCCGGAAGGCGGCCATCCGTGACAGTCGCGTCGGCGGCACGCGATCGCTTTGCGGAGTCCTGCTCCGGTCGGACCTTCGCCCGCACGTGCTGGCATCCGCATCGGCCGTCGGCTTCTACGGCGATCGGGGCGACGCGATCCTGACCGAGGCCAGTCCGGCCGGTCATGGCTTTCTGGCCGAGGTGGCCGGCGAATGGGAAGCGGCCGTACGTCCGGCCGTGGAGGCGGGGATTCGCGCGGTGCAGCTTCGTTTCGGAGTGGTGCTCTCGAAAGCCGGCGGCGCATTGGCCGCCATGCTGACACCGTTTCGCATGGGGATGGGCGGACGGGTGGGAAGCGGGCGCCAGTATGTCAGTTGGATCAGCCTGGACGACGCCGTGCGTGCCGTCCGATTTGTGCTGGACACGGGGTCGCTTTCCGGCCCGGTCAACGTGACCGCGCCGAACCCCGTAACAAACGCGGACTTCGCCCGCGCGCTGGCCCGGCGGCTCGGTCGGCCGTCTGTCGTTCCCGTGCCGGCCTTTGCGGTCCGGGCGCTCCTTGGCGAGGCGGCGGACGAATTGCTGCTGGCCAGTGCGCGGGTGATGCCGGCCCGTCTGCTGGAGGCGGGGTTTTCGTTCCGACACGCGACGCTGGAGACGGCCCTGGCGGCGGCGCTGGACGGGTAGCCGTGCGTCGGGACGGCCGTCGTGATACATTGGCCATCGAGCGACGCCGGATGCATCCGGGCGTCTCACAGGAACACAGAAAGGCTTTGTCGCACCATGCGGAACATCAGGATCAGTCTGTTCGGATTGGGGTTGATTATGGCGGGCTGCGGGCCATCCGTGACCTATGACGTTCTCATTCGCAACGGCACCGTCTATGACGGAGGCGGCGGCGAGCCGATGCTGGCGGACGTAGCCATCAACGGCGACCGGATCGTCGGCGTCGGGGCCATGCCCGGCGCCCGCGGCCGCGCGGAGATCGACGCCGCCGGACTGGCGGTCGCCCCCGGGTTCATCAACATGCTGAGCTGGGCGAACACGTCGCTGCTGGCGGACGGGCGCTCGCAGAGTGACATCCGCCAGGGCGTCACGCTGGAGGTGCTTGGCGAGGGCACGTCCATGGGGCCGCTGAACGACGCGATGAAGCAGGAGATGCGGGAGCGGCAGGACAACTTCCGCTTCGACGTGGCCTGGACGACCCTCGGCGAGTACCTCGAGCATCTCGAAGCGCGCGGCGTTTCCACGAACATCGCCTCCTTCGTCGGCAACGCCACGGTCCGGACGTATGTGATCGGCAAGGAAGACCGACGCGCCACGCCGGCCGAGCTGGAGCAGATGCGCGGCCTGGTCGAGCAGGCCATGCAGGAAGGAGCAATGGGCGTCAGCTCCGCCTTGATCTACGTTCCTTCGTGCTACGCGGACACCGACGAGCTGGTGGCGCTGGCGGAAGTCGCCGCCGAGTACGGCGGGATTTACATCTCGCACATCCGCAACGAGGGCGGGGCGCTGCTGGAGGCGCTGGACGAGTTCATCACCATCGCCCGCCGGGCGGACGTCGCGGCGGAAGTGTACCACTTCAAGGCGTCCGGCCGCGACAACTGGCACAAGCTGGACGACGCGATCGCCCGCATCGAGAACGCCCGGGCGGAGGGCTTGCGCATCACCGCCAACATGTACACGTATCCCGCCAGTTCTACCGGCCTGTACGCCATCATGCCGCCGTGGGTGCAGGAGGGCGGACACGCCGCCTGGGTCGAGCGACTCAAAGACCCCGCCGTCCGCGCGCGCCTGCGGCAGGAGATGAACATCGACACGACCGACTGGGAGAACGACTGGGTCGCCGTCGGCTCTCCGGGCGGCATCCTGCTGGTCGGGTTCCGCAGCGACGCCCTCCGGCCCCTGACCGGCAAGACCCTGGCCGAAGTGGCGGCCATGCGGGGAACGTCGCCGGAAGAGACCGCCATGGACCTGGTGATCGAAGACGACAGCGGCGTGAAGTGCGTCTTTTTCACCATGTCGGAAGACAACGTCCGCAAGGAGATCCGCCTGCCGTGGATGAGCTTCTGTTCCGACGGCGCCTCGATGGCGCCCGAGGGCGAGTTCCTCAGAAGCAGCACGCACCCCCGGGCATACGGCAGCTTCGCCCGCCTGTTGGGCAAGTACGTGCGCGACGAGCAGATCATCCCGCTGAAGGAGGCGATCCGGCGGCTGACGTCGCTGCCGGCGAGCACGCTGGGCCTGGAGTGCCGCGGCCGGCTGCTGCCCGGCCACTACGCCGACGTCGTGGTGTTCGATCCGAACACCATTCGCGACAACGCCACGTATGACCGACCCCACCAGTATGCCACCGGCATGCAGCACGTTCTGGTGAACGGCGTGCCCGTTTTGCGCGACGGCGAACACACCGGCGCCAAACCGGGCCGCTTCGTCCGCGGACCAGGCTGGACCGGCCGGCGGAGCGGAACCAACTGAGAGAATCGATCCGGGCCGACCGGATGGGCGGCGGCGCCGATCTCTCCCGCGCCGTCCGGTGGCGCGGTGGCCGGTTGATCGTCAGTCACGGTGTCCGGATGCGGCAGTGGCGCCAGTCCGCAACGCTCGCGCCATCGGTTCTGGTGGGTCAGCGCGGCGTCGAAGCCTTGGACCGGATGGGTCACGGTGGTCCCGTCCACGCAGAGCACGCTGATGCTCCGCATCGGTCCGCCCTGCGGCCGCGGCGGGGCCGGCGATTCGATCACCAGCCAGAGCAGGCCAGGGGCCTTCGACATATCGATCCCATGATACGTGAAGACATAATCGCCGACGCGATGGGCCACCACACCCGCTGGAAGGCGATCCGCCGCCGTCTGCACGACGGCGCTGCGTCGTTGTTCGGGCAGGTGCCGCAGGTCCTCCAGCGTTCCTTCGCCGATGGTCACGTCGCGGGTCGTCGTCGGTGAGTCTGCCGATACGAACTGAAGCGCCGTCAGGTCGTCGCTCTCCAGCAGGCGCAGGGCGTGATCCGGCATTGCCCCCCCGTGGGAATCGGCGTATTCGACCAGGGCCACGTGCATCCCATGGAGGTTGTCGGACCCCGGCGAGGGCCATGCAGAGGCCGAGGTTGGAACACCGGAAAGAGCCGTCGCAATTGCCCAGACGTACAACGCCACGACGCCGCTGATCAGCAGGATCGGGGGCGTCAGCACCGCAAACGCCGCCCGCCCCCAGGAGACCCGCTGGCCGGCCTGCACGATCACTACCGCGCTGACCAGCCACCAGATCCAGCCGACGTACGGGCCGACACAGGGAATGGCCATCAGCACGCCGGCCCCCGTGGAATAACACAGACAAGAGTAACTCCGACTGAGCCCTTCACGGGTCGGACCGGTCAGCCGCAGCAATCCGTGCGATACCAGACTCCACACGGCGTTGCCCAGAAGAACGACCGCCGCCGTCAGAACCAGCGCGAACAGGCAGGTCAGGCTCGTTCCCAGAAGCATATAGCCCCAGTACCCGCCGGCATTGCCGCCCAGACCGGTCCGTATCAGCAGAAGGAACGGAATGAAAACCGCGACGTGCGCCGCGCAGATCAAGATGATCGTCAGCAGGGCGAATGCACTCGCGTGAATGACCGAACCGCCCGCCGGCAGCAACGAGCCCAACCGCGCGGGTTTGATCAGCACCATCCAGAGAGTGCCCGCCCAACCCCGCCAGAATCCGCGTCGCCGCAGGTCCAGCCAGGGAACACGCTCCGCGGCGGTGCTTTCCGGATCGACCCCATCGGCCGGCCGGAGGACCATGTCGTCCATGTCGACGCGGCGGGCGCAGGTCACGCAGTCGAAGCCGCGCGGAACCAGGTGGCCTTTGTCACCCGTTCCGTAGTAACTCTGACCGCAGTGGGGGCAGCAGAAACACACGTGGTTGGGCGTGAACTCGTACTGCGAGGGCAGGAAGGCAGTGCCGCATTCCGGGCAGCGCCGGGCTTCGAGATTCCAGAGCTGGTAATCGCAGACGCGGCAACGCATGAACGAATCACCCGTTATCAAGACCCGATGGGCCGCGATCCCCACGCGAGGCCGCGACGGCCCGGGTGAAGAGAGCCCGCTCTTTCAAGGGCGGGTGGGCTCTCGCGGGCGCGGGGCCGAGAAAGGATTTTCGGCCCAGCAACGTTCACACGGGCATGGGGCCGAGAAAGCCGCGGCGCGTTCGGGTCGGTCCAGCGAGCACGGAGCTTCACGCCCACGACGCCACCTCGTCGCGGATCTTCCGTCGGCTGAACCAGATGAGCACGAACACGGGCAGCGCGCAACCCCACGGAGAACGTGCTGACGATCACCCAGAGAATCCTGACTACGGCCCACACCCTCAGCAGCCCGATGGCGCGGCCGCGGCGCCGAACGAGGCCGATGCCCCCGGCCAGCAACAGAGCTGCTATCGCGAGCATGACGAGAGAAGTCCCCACCGGATACGGATTCGCGTTCGCAGCCGCTTCCATTGCCGCCTGCCGGTCCGGCGGCATCCGTGAAACCAACCATTCGTTGAACAGGGGGAAAATGACTCCCCAGACACCGCCCAGAATGCCCAGCCCGCCGAACACAATGCAGATGATGCCCAGCACCTTGGGCCACGATGTGGGTTCGGCCGGAGCCGGGTAGGTCGTCGGGGTACGGGGCGGCGCGAAACGCGACTCGTAGTGTTCCATCGGCGGGAGCCCTGCCATGTTTGCCTCCTCTCTGGCGTTTCCGTTCGTGATACATGGGTCCGGCGCGATTTGCGATGCCGCGCCGCGATGTACTCTCACGGTGACACCCGCCGCCATGCGAACTCCTCTGCGCGGCGGCGGCCACGGACCTCGCCCTCCAGCCGGGCGGACAGCCGATCTGCGGTTCGCCAGTAGTGAATCCGCACCGGGTAATCCTGGTCAGGGTTCACACTCCAGACCCGGGTCACATTTGTCGGTGCACCGACGTCCGGTCGGGTCCACTCAAAACTGCGGACGATCCTGCGCATGCAAATACAAGTCCATGCCGGCGGCGTACTTGGCCGGATTCCTCTGCAAAGACCTCCCATTCCCCGGATCGTATTCCCTTGCACGGTGTCGCCGGGCGGGCAGAACCGGCCAGGAGCGGGCGGGTGAAAACCGGCCATCTTGAGGAGTGGGTGATTTGCCGTAATGGCTTCCTGCGCCCCGTGTGGGCAGGAGGCCCGAATGGCAAATCAC
>JBPOIK010000126.1:0-12881 GCA_052034525.1 Planctomycetota bacterium | reverse complement strand
GCCTTAATCAAGCCACCAGAAGTCCACTCCCTGTGCTTCCAGCGGATGCAACAGGCACTGAAAGTACGGCTCCACCCATTCCGGCCGAAAATGGTCGTTGGGAATCTGGTCCGTGGTCCGGGGATCCAGACCCAGTCGCTTTGCCAGCGACGTGAACCGCTCCTCGTGTTTCTCAATGTCGTAGCCCGGATGCAGGTTCAGCGTGACCTGAAGCCCCCGCTGTCTCGTCCAGTCCAGAAATCCTCCGGGGTCGGGGAAGTTCGCCTTGTGCCAGGTGTAGCCGCTCCAGCCGGGTTCGTGCCAGTCCAGATCGATCACCAGCACGTCCAGCGGCACGTCGTGCTCGCGGAACTCGCCGACCAGCGCCTTGAGCTCCTGATCGGTGTACGGCCAATAGCGCGACCACCACGCCCCGAAGACGAACCGCGGCGGCATGGGAATCCGACCGGCAACCTGCGTATAGTCGCGCAAGGCGGCCGGATAATCATGCCCGTGCCCGAAGAAATACCAGTCGACAGCCTCTCGGTCCGCCCGGGCGACCGGCCAGGGCCGGCCGTCGCTGCCCCAAACCGCCTGCCCCGTGTCGTCGATGACGGCCCAACCATCGCGGGAGATCAGCCCCAGGCCGAGTTCGGCCGATCCGTCCACACCATCAAGCGACCGGCATGTGCCGCGCAGGTTGCCCACGGGATCGGCGCCGGGGCGCCAGGTTACGCTGCGCGGCCCGGCCGTAAGAGCGATCGAAAGGTTTTCCGCATCAAATCGGCCGCCCTCCGGCCGGTATTGTAACGTGAGATACTCCGTCCGAATGGTCCGCCGGCCGTCTTCCTCGGTGGACGTGAACGGGGGCACCGGGAGTCGGCGATTGATGAACGTCATGGAGGCCCGATCCTCGAACGTTGACGTGGCGGACCATTCCATGCGGATCAGTCGCGGCGTCAGGACGGTGAAGCGGGCCTGGCCGGCAGACACGATCGCGGCGGGGTCGGCCGCGGGGGTCGCGGTCGGGTCGGCACCGGCCCCGAGTGACGGAAGACACAAGACAGAAAACAGAAAACAAACGGCAGAAACGAAGCAAGGCCGCGACGGGGCGACATAGCGACACAGGAACGGGGGGGCCCAAGGGTCTGGCCATCGAGACGCGGCGGAAGCGTTGAGCGTAATCATGTTCTGGCCCTGCCCTGCCGGCAGCCTCATGGGTTTGCAGTCATTCGGTCGGGGCCGGTTGTCGATCGGCGAAAACCAGGTAGTTGCAGAACAACTTGCGGACGACATCGGCCGGGCCAGGCGGGTCGTTCAGCGATCGCGTGATGTCCAGCGTGGACAGCACCCAGCGGCCCTTGCCCTCGGGAATCACCGCGACGGCCGTGCTGATCCGCGGCTGATGGTCGCTGACCGATCCGACCACGGCCTCCTCTCCACGCAACAGCAGGCCGAAGCGCTCGGCCTGGTACGCGACAAGGTCCTGGTACTCCCAGTTCATGGCCTGGTTGACGGGCAGCCCCTCAAAAAGCGGATGCTCGCGCACGAAGAAATTGCCGCCCAGCCACCACCGGCCATGCCGCATCACCCCGTCAAACGTGACCAGGCCGCGCTGGGACAGCATCCGGGCCACCGGCTCCGCGTTGCGCAGGACGATGGCCGTCGTGCCATCGTCGCGCACCCGCCGTGGCAGGTCGGCCATCACCGCCTGGGCTTCCGCCAGCATGGCAGGCCGGGTCCAGAGCAGCCGGATGACCGCTCCTTCCCAGCCCTGGAAATACTCCAGTCGGATGGTGCAGGCGGCCCCGGCTTCCAGCGTCACCGGCTCCGACGTGTCCAGGGTCGGACCGTGCGAGGTCCAGTTGTCGATGATGCGGTGGCCGTCAATCCACAGACGTACGCCGTCGTCGCTGACGGTGTGGAAGCGGTATGTGCCCGACTCCGGAACCCTCAGCGTGCCCTGCCAGCGAACGCTGTATTCCGTGCCCGCCACGGCCGGGTCCGGCGGAGTCCGGGAAAAATCAAAATCCACCTTCGCATCGGTCCGCAGAAGCACGCGCCGGTGGAAATCCGTCCCCTTGAAATACTCGGCGGTGAGTCCCTCGCCTTCGCCTTCCGTTGGCGTCAGGGCGGTGCCGGGCACGATCTCACGCGGCTCAAAATCGAACTCGCCGAGGATCACGTAATCGAGCTTCGGCAGCGAGGCCGAAAACGCCGGAATCTCGGTGTCCAGATGGTTCTTCAGGAAATCCTGAATGGCCGTCCCGCTCTCCACCACGGCGCCGCGGGACGAGACCTGCCGCGATCTCCAGTCGACCAGAAACACCTCGTCGTCGCCAACGGCGATCGGCGCGGCCCCGGGTTCGGCGTCGGGCCGGTGCAGTTCCGCCTTCAGGATATATCGACCGGGACCGCAGTCGGCCGCCACGTCAACCCCCGCGAGCAGAAGCTGCCCGAACGTTTCTCCGCCAGCCACCTGAACCGGCGCCCGTTTCGACCAGACGACCTCGCCGCCCGCATCCACGACTGACGCGCGCAGTTCAAACGCGCCCTTGAGATCGGTCTCGTTTACCAGGTGGAAGTCCGCCACCGTGCGAAGGGGGGCATGGCCCGTTTTGCCGCGCAGCTTGACGGCCACGTACAGCGGCGCATTGTAACGTGCCAACAATTGCGCATCGCCCTTGAAGTTGCGGAAGCAGTCGACCACGCCGGAGTGATTCTCGATCTTCTCCGCCTCCCAACCGTTGACGACGTAGCCGTCCGTCACGTTGCCGATGCGGATGTTCTCGATGATCCGGCCCTGGTAGTAAAACGCGATGTTGCCCAGACTGCGGGTCAGATCGTCCACGCTGCCGAAATGCTTCGTCAGCCCGCGCGGCTCCAGGTAATCCACGTAGGCCTGATACCACTGCCGGTATGCCGCGCCGTCCCAGCCGTTGGGCTTTCCTTCCAGTTCCTTCGCGATGAGCGCCAGGCGCGGGGGCGTGGCGATCGCGCCGTCCTCGCCCCAGAAGACGATTTCCTTCTCATTCGCCGTGTGACGGGTGTAGTGGGTCGGACCCGCGTAGAACGCGTCGCGGTACACGCCCGGACCGGGGGCGTTGTGGTAGTCCCACCAGCCCTGCGTGTACGGCTTGTCATCGTAGGGCCGCATGTGAAGCTTGAACGGATCGTCGCCGTCCTTGTTCCAGCCGGAGGTGTAGGTGATGGCGCGACTGGGGTCGAGTCGGTGGGCGTCGACCATGTCCTGCTTGCGGGCATCATCCGGCGGGATCTGGTCTTCCTCGTTGATCATGTTGTAGATGACCAGGCTGGGGTGGCTGCGATCCCGCTTGACCATGCGAAGGAGCTTCTCCCGGGCCCAGCGTCGACAGAACTCATCGCCGCCGCGCGCCGTGTAACCGCCGGGCTCTTCGTATTGCAGCAGGCCCAGTTCGTCGGCAAGGTCGAAGAGAATGGGTCGGCCGATGCAGCGGTGGTGGTTGAGCATGTTCAACCCGAGCGCCCGGGCCGCCTCTATCTGCCGGCGGGCCAGTTCCGGCGTGGGAAAGATGCCGTTAACCGGCCAGAAACCCCACGAAATGGCACTGCGCAACACGATGCGCCGACCATTGAGCCGGAACACCGCGTCCTCGCCGATCCCCTCGGGCGCGAACCAGCGAAAACCGAACCGCCGGCTGTCCGCGTCCAGACCGCCCAGCGACACCCGGCAGACGTACAACGCGGGAGACTCCAGACTCCACAGCCGCGCGGACGGCGCGGACAGCGTGACCGTGACGGTTTGCAGGCCGTTCGAAAACCGCTGATCTTTCAGCGTCTCTTCCAGCAGAACGTCGGACGGATCGTCCGCATCGGCGATCCGAAACGCCAGGTCGCGGGTGACCACCTCGTCCGTGACGTTTCGCACGGTGACTTCGACGTCCACCTCGCGCAGCGCGGGCTTGTTCCGAACGAAAATGTCGTCCACATACAGCGGATCCAGCACGAGCAGGCGCAAGTGGCCCGTCAGGCCGCCGAACCCGTGGCTGGCCGGCAGGGTATACTTGCCCCACCGGTGGGCGTCGTAATCGATCCAGTCAAAGTTGCCGCCGGGATCCGTGATACGGAAGGCCAGACGGGCCGGCTGGCCGGGCGACAGCCTGCCGGTCAGGTCCACTTCAAACGGGGTGTTGCCGATCAGGTCATAGCCGACCAGCGACTCATTGACGAACACCTCGGCCCGCAAACGGACGGAATCCACACGCAGCAACACCTGTCGGCCCGCCGCTTCCGGGGGGATCGTGATATCGCGCCACCACCAGCTTACGCCGCGATAGTCGCCGCCCTCCGCGTCCCAGAGGTACTCCTCCACGGTGCCGGGCACGCAAACCGGCAGGCCGTTGGTTCCCAACGCCTCCCAGCCGGCGGTCGGGGGATTCACCGGCAGGTTCGCCGGATCAACCGGCGGCAGGAAGAGTTCGTCGGCCTCCCACGCGGCCTGCTTGTCCAGCCAGAGATTCCAGCCGGGGCCGCTCAGATCGATAACGGTTCGAGTGGTCTTCTCCGCCCGGACCGCCTGTACGCCGCACAGAACGGAGAAGCCCACCACCAGCCACCTCCGTGAGTTTGTATGCATGGGTTCCTCGCTGAGCAGGGCAGGTGCCGGACGTTGCGTTCCGCCGCCTGCTTCCCGAACAAGAGACTATCCGCCGGCCGGCGACATCATGGCGTCGTATCGCTGCTGATCGTCGTACATCCGCTTGTACACCTGGTACTTGCAATCATGATACGCCCGTGCGTCTCCGCCGGCCGGCCGAACGGTCTGGCCCACCCGGTTCATTGCCGCCATGGCGGACACGCAGTTCGCGTACGCGCCCGCCGCCACCGCCGCCAGCACGGCCGAGCCCAGCAGGACCGCCTCCGGCTCCCGGGGCAGAATCAGCGGGCACCCGGTGATGTCGGCGTGCTGCTGCAGAAAAACCGGGTTCTTCGTGCCGCCGCCACAGGCCATCACGTGCCAGATGGAAAACCCTTTGCGGTTCATCTGCTCGATGATGTGGCGCGTGCCGTACGCCACCGCCTGGATCGTGGCCAGGTATTCCAGAGCCAGCGTATCCAGTGTGTCATTGAGCGTCAGCCCGGCCACCATGCCCCGGGCGTGCGGATTGGCCCGCGGCGAGCGGTTTCCGTGGTGGTCGCCCAGCACGTGGAACCGGGCGGTCAACGACGCCAGGGGTCGGTTGCCGGCCAGCACCTTCAGGCGGGCGTTGAGCAGCTCGTAAACGGTCTTGCCCGTCTTCTTCGCTTCTTTGTCGAGAGCGGCCGCGTGGGCGCTGGAGCGGATGCAATGATCGATCAAAGCGCCGGTAGCCGATTGCCCCCCTTCCGTCAGCCACAGGCCCGGGACCATGGCGGAATAATACGGCCCCCAGATGCCGCGGATGAACTGCGGCTGCCGCGCGACCGCCATGTGGCATGTACTTGTCCCGCCGATGAGGGCGAGCCGCTGATGCGCGGTCTCGGGAATGAAAACCTCGCCGTCCAGCGTCGCCCCGATCATGCCCAGGCCGCCCGCGTGGGCGTCAATGATGCCCACGCCGACCGGCGTGCCCGGCTCCAGGCCGAGCGACCGTGCGGCGGCGCCAGTCCGGCCGGCGCCGATCGGCTCGCCCATGGGTCGAACGCGCTGCCCGATCTTCCGGTGCCCGTCGGTCACCAGATCCTCCAGGCCGATCGCGCTCCAGAAGGAGTCGTCCCATTGCCCCACGCTGGGCGCGCTCTTGCCGCGCCGCCCCCGGTGGCCCTGGTACGTCCACTTGCAGACGGTGGTGCAGAGGCTTCGCACGTCGACGCCCGTGGATCGGTAGGTCATGAAGTCGGCCAGGTCGAGGAAGCGCCCGGCCGCTTTCCAGGTCCGCGGCAGGTGTTCCTTGAGCCACAGCAGCTTGGGCGGCTCCATCTCCGGCGACACGCCGCCGCCCACGTAGCGGAGAACCTTGTGCCGCGTGGCGTTGATGCGATCGGCCTGCTCGATGGCACGATGATCCATCCAGACGATCACATTCTGCTCGGGTCGGCCCGTGGGAGAGACGGTCAGCGGTCTGTCGTCGGCATCGAGACAGACAAGCGAGCAGGTCGCGTCAAAGGAGATGCCGGCCACGTGCTTGCCGGCGGCGCCCGCCGCCTTCAGGGCAGCCTTGACCGCCGCCGCGCAGGCCCGCCAGATGTCCTCCGACGATTGCTCGACGAAATCCGCGGCCGGCCGCCAGAGCCGGATCGACCGGACGGCGAAGCCGTGCCCCCCGCCTTTCAGATCAAACACGCCGGCCCGCACACTGCCCGTGCCGACGTCCACGCCAATGACGAATCGTTTCTTCTTTGCCATGGCTGCCTCGCCGGGTCCAGAGGGTTCCGCTGCCGTGCCCGCCGCCGTCAGCCCTTGATGCCGCTGCTGACCACTCCCCGCACGAAGAATCGCTGAAGGAACAGGAAGACGATCAGGACCGGAATCAGCACGATGATCGCGGCCGCCATGCGAATGGACCAGAACGTGTCCGTGTACGCCTCCTGGAACACCGAGAGCCCCACCTCGAGGGTGCGCATCGGCGTCGTGCTGGTCGCCAGCATGGGCCAGTAGAAATCGGTCCAGGTCCAGATGAAACCGAACGCCCCCGCCGTCGCCAGGACCGGCTTCGAGGAGGGCAGCACCACATGCCAGAGAATCCGCAGGTCGCCGCAGCCGTCGAGTCGGGCGGCGTCATCCAGGCTGCGCGGGATCGTGATGAAAAACTGCCGCAACAGGAAGGTGGCGAACGCCGTGCTCAGGTACGGGTACGGAAGAATCAGACCCCAGTACGTGTCCAACCACCCGAAGCTCGCCACCAGGTTGAACAGCGGCACGACCAGCACCTGGGCCGGGACGGCCATGGTGAACAGAAAAACGAAGAAGATGACGTCTCGCCCGCGGAAACGCAGCCGCGCGAACCCGTACGCCGCCAGCGAGCAGATCGTCAGTTGAAACGCCACGACGCCGCCCGTAACGACCAGGGAGTTGAGAGCAAAGCGGGCGACGGGCAGTTCCGGAAACGTCAGGACGAACTTGTAGTTCTCGAAGTGGTAGGTCCGGTCGTCCGGCACAAACAGGTTCCGCAGCGTCGGGACCTGGGCCTGCTTGCTGTGCAGCGACGTGAAACACATCCAGACAAACGGAACGATCGTGGACAATGCGATGGCGATCAGCGTCGCGTACAACGCCAGTCGGCCGATCCGGCGGCGAAAGGGTGCCCGGGCCCGCCTCACCGCGTTTCCTCCGTGTACAGGCCGCGCCGCATGACGTACAGTTGAACCGCCGCGATCAGCAGAATCAGCGCCAGCAACACGCACGACATGGCGCTGGCCGACCCGATCTCCCGACGCCACCACAGCTCCTTGAAAATGTGAAACAACACGACGTCCGTCGAACGATCCGGCCCGCCCTTGGTCATGACGTACACCGGCGTGAACAACTGGAACGCGGCAATCGTCGTCGTGACGGACACGAACAGCAACGTCGGAGCCAGCATGGGCAGCGTGATGTTCGTGAATCGACGCCACCCCACGCAGCCGTCCAGCGAGGCGGCCTCGTACAGTTCCTCCGAAATGTTCTGAATGCCGGCCACGAAAATGATCATCCGCGGCCCCAGCCCGATCCACAGGCTCATGGCCACCAAGGCGGCCATCGCCCAGCCCGGCTCGCGCAGGAAGGCCGTGTGTGTGGGGATCCCCGTGCCGGCGATCCGGTTGATCAGCCCCAGACCGTAGTTCAGCAGGCCGATCTCGGGCATCAGAATCCACATCACCACCATCGAAAGCGCCACCTGCGAGCAGATTCCCGGAACGTAGAACAACGTGCGGAACAGCCCCATGCCGGCCAGCGGCCGGGCCACCAGCAACGCCACCAGCAACGCCGTGATCACTCCCAGCGGCACGCTTGTCGCGACGTAAATGAGCGTGTTTTTGACGGCCCCGAGGAAGAAGGGGTCACGCATCAGCCTGCCGTAGTTGCCCAGGCCCACAAAATCATGCTGCGGGTCCAGCAGGCTCCAGCGGAAAAGACTCATGAACAGGGCCAGGACGATCGGCAACAGCGAGAACACCGCCAGGTAGATCGTCGCCGGACCGATGAACGCATAGCCCCGCCAGTTGGTACCCGCTCGTTCCCGCATCACTTCTCCAGCGCGGCGTCAATCAGCCGGGCGGTGTTCCGAAGCGCCTCCGACACGTCCCGCCGCTGGTAATGCACCGTCTCCATCATCTCCCGCAGCAGGTCCTCCACGAAGGCGTAGTCCTCCACCACGACGCCCCACGGCGGACGGGCGATCTCCGCCGCCCGCAGAAACGCCTGCTCCAGCGGATCGTCCGCGAAGCGCTCGGCCGCCAGGCGGTTGCCGGAGACCGCAACGCCCTGCGCCATCCGCTGGGCCTGCACATCCGGCGATGTCATGTACTTGATGTAGTCCCAGGCGAGGTCCGGATGGGCCGCCTTCGTCGTGATCGCCAGCCCGACCGGAAAGATGACCGTCACCGGCGGTATCCCGTTGGTGGGGATGGTGGTGATCCCCACGTCAAACCGCCTGGCGCGATAGTCGATCATCATCCAGTGCCCCTTGAGGTCCATCGCCGCCTGCCCGTTGAGGAACGGATCCTGCCCGATCCGCTCGCGTTCCAGCAGCGTCGGAGCGTAATGGAACTTGAAGAAAAGGTCCGTCAGGAACCGCATCGCTTCCACCGTCTGCGGCCCGTCCAGGTAGCCGGTGGCGCGATTGCCCTCCGGATTCAGCACGTCGCCGCCGTTGGTCCAGATCCAGGGCGTCCAGAACGGCACGAAGTTCTCAAACGTGATCGCATAGACCTGCGGCAGATCACGATCGGGATGATAATCGGCGGGAAACACGCTGACCGCCCGGCACGTATCCAGGAACTCGCTCCACGTCCAGCCCCAGCGTGGATACGGCGCCTTGCCCTCGGCGCGAAACACGACCGCGAACTCCGCGCCGTCCGCAGTCCCCAGACGCCGTACGGTGTACTTCTGATCGGCGTGGGTGAACCCCCAGCGCCACGCGAGAGTCGCGCCGCTCTGGGTGTCCGGTTCCGCCAGCTCAATGGCCAACTGCGCGTCGGACGCCAACTCGATGCCGTGCGACGCAAGGGCGTCGCGCAGATCCGGGGGAACGGGCACCGGACGCCCGCGCAGCTCCCGGTAGGGATCGCCGCCCTGGTAGTCCAGCGGGCCGGCCATGGCGGCCGGAAGCGGAATCCGCAACAGCTCCGTGTCGAACAACTCCCTGTTGTACCACACGACCATGGGCGTAAAGTCCCACGGAATGGCGTACAGCGCGCCGTGTCGCTGCGCGAAGGAAAGAGCGCGGTCGGAATAGTCTGACAGGTGAAAATCCGGGTCTTTCTCGAGGAACGGCCTCAGATCCTGAACGACTCCGTTCTTCATGAACACGGCGGAGTAGGCCCCGTCCAGATGCATGACATCCGGCATGCTCCCGGCCAGATGCATCATGATCATTTTCGGCGCGTACAATCCCAGGCCCGGAACCTGCTCCTGCCGCAGGACCACGCCCGGACGAGTCCGCACGAATGCATCCCAGAGCTGTCGCTCCAGAGACATGAAGTCTTCTTCGACGCGCGGACTGCCCCAGTTGGCCACCCGCAGAACCGCCTGAGTCTCCTCGCTGCGCTCCGCGCAGCCTCCGAGCAGGCCGGCAAGCAGGGCAAGGCTGGTCATCGGGCCAAGGCGTGTGCTCATGGTGACGGAATGCTGTTCCTCAAGGATCGACGCCGCCTTCCCGCTTCCCGGGTCGCGGCGCTGGCACCGTGCGCGGGCCTCAGCCTATCCGCAGCCCCCCCGCAAATCAACCGCCAACGCACAACCCGACCGGGTCCGCGCCCCGCCGGCCGCGGAGGCCGCGAGGGATGAGGTGCGACGGGAAATCCGCCGGAGTTGCCCTCGCCTGCCCCCGGCCGGACCAAGACGACGCAGCGCCGCGGCGCCAGACCCGTGACGCCACGCGCGTACCGACGCTTGCATCCAGGCTCTGTTTTGCGTACCTATACGCGGGTGGCGCAGTGGGGGTCAGCCCCCGACGAACGGCTCCTGTCAAAGGATATCATGAATGATTGCTGCGTGCCTGGCTTTTCTCGCGTTGGCGGCATCCGCCCAGATGCCCGAAGTCTCGTTCGAAACGCTCCTTGATGAAATGACCGACCTGGCCCGCCTGACCCGCCTGCCGGACCCCCCGTACACATGCCGCCAGTTCTCCAGCTATGACCGGGCGTCCAAATCGCCCGAGCAGGACTGGTTCGCCAACGCGGATGCCGGCCATTTCTTGCGGGAGGAAACCCGCCCGGATCGCACGGAGTACGTCCTGATGGACGCCGAGGGACCCGGCGCCATCGTGCGCATCTGGTCCGCCAACCCCAAAGGCACGCTCCGAGTGTACCTGGATGAAGACCCCGAACCGGTCATCGAAGTCCCCATGAGCGACTTTCTCAGCGGTGAGGTGCCGTATAACCCCGAACCGATCGCTCACGTCCGCAGCGCCGGCTGGAACAGCTACCTTCCGATCCCGTACGCCAAGTGGTGCAAAGTCACCAGTGACGACAAAGACTTCTATTATCACGTGAACTACCGAACCTACCCGGCCGGTACAAACGTAAAGTCCTTTACGCCGCTTCAGGCGGAAGAACTCAAACCGCGCATCCGGGAAATCGCGCGAAAACTGGCCACCCCTGGAACGCTGGCGCCGGAAGGAACGGTCCGGGCCCGACCGGTCAAGCTGGAGCCGGGCAAAACCGAGCTTGTGGCCACGCTTTCCGGTCCCGCGGCGGTGGGCGTGCTCGCTGTGGAAGACCTCCAGGCGCCCGACCCAGACGCCGCGCTGCGGGGCATTCTGATGACCGTCGAGTTCGACGGGCTACCGACCGTAACCGCGCCGCTCGGCGACTTCTTCGGCACGGCTCCGGGCCGTTCGCCGTACGAATCCCTGCCGATGGGGGTCTCCGCCGGCGGCCGGATGTGGTCGCACTGGAAAATGCCCTTCCGCAAGGAAGCCAGGATCACTCTGACCAATCACACCGACAAACCCGCCGCCGTCACGATGGGTGCAGCCACGGAACCGTACGCGTGGGACGATCGCTCCATGTACTTCCACGCGAAATGGCGCATCCAGCACGACATACCCACCCGTCCGTTTCGTGACTGGAACTTCATTGAGATCGACGGACAGGGCGTATTCGTCGGGGCCGCCCAGTACGTGGCCAACAAAACCAAGGTATGGTGGGGCGAAGGCGACGAGAAAATCTACGTCGATGGCGAGACCTTCCCCAGTCACTTCGGTACCGGAACGGAAGACTACTTCGGATATGCCTGGTGCAGCTCCGAAATCTTCACCCACGCCTATCACAACCAGCCTCGTTGCGACGGGCCGGCCAACTATGGCCACACCGCCGTCAATCGCTGGCACATACTCGACCCCATCCCATTCACCAGAAGCTTCCGGTTCGACATGGAAATCTGGCACTGGACGGAGGACTTCACGGTGACGGTGGCCGCGATGAGCTACTGGTACGCCCGTCCGGGCGCCAGGGACCGCGCGATTCTGCCGCCACCCGCCGACCTGCGGGTGCCGGACATGCCCGCGTACATCCTGCCCAAGGTCACCGGGGCGCTGGAGGGCGAAGACTTCCGTATCATCGCTTCAACCGGGAACGTCCGCCCGCAGGAATGGGGCGGCCTGAGCATGGAGAGACATCTGTGGTGGACGGATAACAAGCCGGGCGACAAGCTTGTACTCGGATTCCCGGTCGCGGAGGCTGGACGGTATAAGGTGACCGCCCGGTTCCTTACCGCCGGCGACTACGGGATTGCCCAGCTTTCCATAAACGACCAGCCTGCCGGGGAACCGATCGACCTGTACCATGATGGCGTGACGCCCGGCGAGGAACGAGTTCTGGGAGTCTTTGACCTGAAGGCCGGCGAAAACACACTCACCGCGCAGATCGTGGGCAAGAACGAGAAATCCATGAACACCTTGTTCGGCCTGGACTACCTGCGGGTGACTCGCGAATAACCGCGGATAGCGGCCCGGGCGGGCGCCGCCCGCACGGGTGCCGCGCGAACCGACACCCTTTCACGGAGGAGTCGTCATGGATGCGATGCGGACGTGGTGGCACGCGGCGGGCGTGCTGATGGTGCTTGCGCTGCTCGTCGGCGCGGGCTGCAAGAAAGAGGAACCTGCTCCGGCGAAGCCGCCGGGAGGCGACACGCGGGAGACCAAGGTGCAGGAGGTCGCCGACGCCGCGAAAGACGTCGCCGAAAAGGCCGGAGAGGCGGTGGACGCCGCGGCGGACAAGGCAGCCGAAACGGCCAAGGACGCGATCGAGAAAGCGGAGGATGCGCTGGAGAAGGCCGGGGACGCGGTGGAATCAGCGGCCGAAGCGATCGTCGGTGCCGTCACGGAGGCCAAGAAAGAACTGACCGAAGAGGACAAAGCCAAGATCCTGGCGAATCTCGCCCGGGCGGACGCCCTGGATGGGGCCGAGGACAAGGTGGTCAGCAAGTGTGCGGCCTGCAAGCTGAGCGTGGACGGCAACGATGAGAACACGATCGTCGTCGAAGGCTACACCATGAAATTCTGTTCGGTCGAGTGCCAGCGAGCGTTTGACAAGGATCCGGAGAAAGCCGTCCTCGCCATGGAGTTTCCGGAGGAGCCCCCGACCGAGTAAGCGCGCGTGCGAAAGGTCCGGCAGGCCCCGGACGGTGGAACGCCGGCACAAGCCGTGCGCTACGCCCCGGCGTGTATGCACCTTTGCCTGACTGTCGGGCGGCCGCGGCCGCCCGGCGGGCGCTGGGGGCACGGGGGGGCCGGCGC
>JBPOIK010000118.1:0-17899 GCA_052034525.1 Planctomycetota bacterium | reverse complement strand
ATGGACGCGCACAGGGCAGATCAACATGGTCCGCATGCAGGAGCGGATGGGCAAGCTGCAGCCGAAGATCGAGCAGATCAAGAAGCAGTATGCCAGCGATAAGGTCCGGCTCCAGCAGGAAACCATGCGGGTGTATAAGGAGGAGGGAATCAACCCGGCCAGCTCCATGTTCAACTCCTGCCTCCCCATGATGATCCAGATGCCCATCTGGATCGCCCTGTACACCAGCCTGGCCAACAACATCCAGATGCGGCATCAGCCCTTCGTGCTGTGGATTCACGACCTGACCGCCCCGGACGCCCTCATCCCGTTCAGCCAGTCGTATCACGTCCCGCTTCTGAGCTCGCTGACCGGCCCCCTCCAGGCCTTCAACCTGTTGCCCATCCTGATGGGCATCACCATGTATCTGCAGCAGAAGCTCATGCCCAAGCCGCAGGCGCCGCCCTCGCCCGCCGGCACCGGTTCGAGCCCGCAGTTCGATCAGGCCGCCCAGATGCAGAAGATGATGCCGGTCATGTCGGTGTTCTTCAGCCTCATCCTGTACGCGATGCCCAGCGGCCTGAACCTGTACATTATGACCAGCAGTCTGTTCGGTACGCTGGAGCAGTACTACATCCGCAAGCACATCCGCAAGGTCAAGGAACGAGACAAACTGGCCGGCGGCCCCGGCAAGGATCCGAAACGCCCGCCCCGGCCACCCTCCTGGCTGGCCCGCCGGATCCGCGACCTGCAGAAACGCGCGGAAGAAGCCCAGCGTGTGCAAAGCCACCGAAAGCGCTGACGCCGGGGTGGATGCACTTTTGGTGGCCGGTCGCCCCCCCCTGCCGCGGCAACTCTGGAAGCGGCACAAACACGTGCTTTTGACTCCACGAAGCGCGGGGGTAGGATAGCGGCCGGCAGGCACAGGAGCCCGGCGTTTTGTGTTTTGAGATGCAGCCCAAGCCGGCCCGCAGCCGCCTGTCTCCGGAGAAGGCCGCATGCCACAGGAAATTCAGGGCAACCTGGTCGTTCGGCAGCAGCGTTTCGCTCTGCTGGTAACGCGTTTCAACGATTTCATCACGTCCAAGCTCCTGGCCGGAGCTGTAGACACACTGCAACGCCACGGATGCCCGGACGGGCAGATGACCGTTGTGCGGATCCCCGGATCATACGAGTTGCCCCTGGCGGCGCGGAAGCTGGTCGGGACCGGTCAATATGACGCGGTGATCTGTCTGGGGTGCATCATCCGCGGCCAGACTCCTCATTTTGAGTACATTGCCGCTGAATGCGCCAAGGGAATCGCCCAGGTTGCGATGGAATCCGGAATCCCGGTCACTTTCGGTGTCATCACGGCCGACACGCTTGAGCAGGCCATTGAACGGGCTGGCACGAAGGCCGGAAACAAGGGTTCGGACGCGGCTTTGGCCGCGATCGAGCTGGTGAATCTCTACGCCCAGCTTCAGGCCCCCGGCGGCCGTGCCGGCAAGAAGGACTGATTGCACCTGTGAGTCTTGACCGCCACCAGGCCCGTATTCTCGCCATGCAACTGCTCGCCCAGCTCGATGCCCAGGGAGACTCGTTCCTGGACGAGTTCGACGCCTTCCTGGATGCAGCGGAGCTTCCAGCCACCCGTGCGACCCGGGCCTACGCGGCCGACCTGGCCCGGCGGAGCTGGTCCAATCGCCAGGTCTGGGATGGACGAATCCGCGCCGTCGCGGAACATTGGTCGCTGGAACGCATGCTGCCGGTCGACCGGAGTCTGATCCGGCTGGCCCTGGCGGAGTTGGAGGCCGGCACGGTGCCTCCCCGCGTAGTCATGAATGAGGCCATCGAAATCAGCCGGGAATACGGGGCGGCGGAGTCCCCGCGTTTCGTGAACGGCGTGCTTGACGCGCTCTACAAGGTGCAATCCGCCGCCCGGGGAAAGGACACTGCATAATGGGTCTGTTGGATCGACTGCGCAAGGGCCTAGCCAGAACGCGTGAGAAGGTTGCGGGCGGCGTGCGCGCCATCCTGCCCTTCGGCAAGCCGATTGACGACAAGCTGCTGAACGATCTGCAAGACACCCTTTTGCTGGCCGACGTCGGACCGACCACCGTCGCCAAGCTCATCGAGGTGACCCGTCAGGCCTGGAAGCACGGCAAAATCCGCGAGGCCCAGGAAATCGCCGCGTTCATCCAGGATCATGTGATCGCGATGTGGCCGGCGGCGGACCGCTCCATCCAGTTCGCGCCGAGCGGACCTACGGTCATTCTGGTCACGGGGATCAACGGCTCCGGCAAGACGACCAGCGTCGCCAAGCTGGCGAACCACCTTTCTCGTTCGGGCAAAACCGTCATTCTCGGCGCCTGCGACACCTATCGCGCCGCCGCCATCGAGCAGCTCACCGAATGGTCCAACCGGATCGGCGTCCAGATCGTCAAGCATAAGCACGGCGCGGATCCGGGCGCCGTGGCGTACGACGCGTGCGATGCCGTCCTCGCCCGCAACGCCGACGTTCTGCTCATCGACACCGCCGGTCGCCTGCACACCCAGGACCACCTCATGCGCGAGCTGGGCAAGATCCAGAAAGTCGTCGAACGCAAGATTCCCGGAGCGCCTCACGAAGTGCTCCTGGTTTTGGATGCAACCATCGGTCAGAACGCCGTGAACCAGGCACGGGTCTTCAGTGAGCACGTTTCCCTTACGGGAATCATCCTGGCCAAGCTCGATGGCAGTGCCAAAGGCGGCATCGTCATCGGCATTCGCGATCAGTTGAACGTACCGGTGAAATTCGTCGGGCTGGGCGAGACGCCGGAGGACATCGAACCTTTCGATCCCGCCCAGTTCATGAGCGCGATGTTCGCCACGGAGTGACTCCACCCACCGGCTTCCTTTGTGTCGGATCGCCGCCAATGAGTCTTGGATCAGACGAGATCGACCGAATGATGAGCCAATCGGTGGCCGGGTGGGGCATCGACACGCCCCTGTTCTGTGGCACGTGCGGCTACAACCTGCGAGGCCTGCCTTATTCCGGCAGATGCCCGGAATGTGGCCACTCCTACAACGCGCGCGATCACCGCCTCATGGGAATCTTCGTGCCCCAAGCGGCTCCATTTCCCGGCTCCGAGTTGGCGTGTACGCTTCTGAGCGTCGGGCTGGCCGGGCTCCTGGCCCTCCTGACGGTGTCTGATTCGGGCTTCCTCCTGGCCACAATCGTCTTCGCGGGGTTCGGTATCGCGTTCGCCGTCCTCACGTGGCGTAAGGCCCGCCTCTTCGTTCAAGCCCAGCGCATCCTCCGCCGGATTGAAGGCGAGCAGGCCTGATAGCGCGGGGGGGTTCCATAGCCGTGGATTTCACAGCACCCAGTGCAGCCAGACGGCATCCGCGACCGCGAATAACGCGCATCCCACCGACACCTTCGCCCACAACGGCCACGCGGCATTCTCCGTCGGCGGACGCTCCGCAGGTGTCAACCCGCACGCAAACGGCTCCGGGCGATTCACGGCCTCCCGAGCCTGCATGATCAGTTCACCCGCCTCCACCGCCGACAGATCCAGCAGCGCCCCATACTGCACGAGTCGTCGCCAGCGCCTGCGCGACATTCCGCCGCGTCTCAGTTCCCCGGCGACCATCGCCCGGAAAATGGCCTGCCGCTGTGGGCGGGTCAGCCCGAGGCACGGTCGCCCGTCCCCCCTGATCAGACGCAATCCGGACGTTTCCTGCAAGGACATGATCTTCCCTCCCCCTGCCCTACCCTAGGCGCGCCGGACCCGTTCCGCCACTCTCCCACACGCCGTCCCGCCAATCAGTACTGGCCGAAACGATCACGCAGGATTCGTACAGCAATCCATACAGAATTCCGTTCACACTTTCATTTCTTGATTGGTTTGAATCATCAATTCAGCGGAAATTATCGTTGCATGAATGATTTCCGTCAGTACAATTCCGATTTCGGTCTCTGTTTGTGCGATATCATTCAGCGTGCCTTACGCTTTGGATCGAAGGCCGTGACTGCACCGGATCGCCAGAAAGAGATGTCCGCCTACCTGGCTGAACGTGGATACGCATCGATCGCGGACCTGATGGCTCGCTTCGCGGTTTCGGAGTCCACTGCGCGTCGGGACCTGCAGGATATGCAGCGACGGGGGCTCCTGCGGCGGACGCGCGGCGGCGCCTATTTCGTCGGGACTCGCGAGCATCCACTGAGTTACGCCATCCGGGAGGTTCGGTTCACCCGCTCCAAAGAGGCGATCGGCCGGGTGGTCGCCGAGATGGTGCGTGACGGCGACTCCCTGATCCTCGACGGAGGCACCACAACGTATCAGGTCGCCCGGCACCTGCGCGGGCGTCCCCTTCAGGTCGTGACGAACTCCCTGCCTGTCGCCAACCTGCTGGGGAACGCGCCGTTGACAGAGCTCGTTTTCCTCGGCGGCTATGTCATGCCGCAGGCGGGCGTGGCCCTGGGGCCGCACGCCGAGAACATGCTCCGTTCGCTCAACGTGCGCCTGGCCATCATGGGAACGGCCGGCATCACCGAAGAGGGGCTGTTCAACTCCCACCTTCTCATGGTGGAGGTTGAGCGGCTCATGATGCAATCGGCCGAGGAAGTGATTATCGCCGTAGATCACTCCAAGTTCGGTCGGAAAGCCTTGGCGAAACTCTGTGAGCTCGGCGAGTTCCAGCATCTGGTCAGCGACGACGAACTCGACAGTCGCTGGGTGAGCCTTCTGGAGTCGCGCGGCACGGAGATTCGCCTTGCTTCGGCGGCCGGTCGCGAGAACAACGACGCGGGAGAAATGCCATGACCCGGCGTGACTCCCAGACCGGGCCGGACCGGGAGCGGATTGAGCGCATCGTCCGCGAAATCATCGCCGACCGTTTTCAGCCGCGACATTCGTCCGGTCCGGCGCCCCTGGTCGTGAATGTTTCAGCCCGCCACCTGCATATTTCGCAGGAGCACCTGGAACACCTCTTCGGCACCGGGGCGGAATTGTCCCCGTTCCGCCCGCTGTATCAGACAGGAGAGTTCGCCAGCGAGCAGACGGTGGACGTGGTGGGGCCGCGCCGACGCATTCTGACCAACGTGCGGATACTGGGGCCCGTCCGGCCGACCACGCAGGTCGAACTGGCGTTCACGGATGCGATCGGATTAGGAATTGACGTGCCCGTTCGAATGAGCGGCAACCACGAGGGCACCCCCGGCTGCCTGCTGCTCGGACCGGCCGGTCGGCTGGAGTTGGCCCAGGGGGTGATCCGGGCGCAGCGGCACGTGCATATGAGCCCGAAGGATGCCGAGCATTACGGCGTTCAGGCGGGCGACTCCATGAATCTGGTGGTCGAACACGCAACGTGCGCCACCACGTTGCAAGGTGTCATCGTCCGAGTGCATCCCGCCTTCAAACTCGAAGTGCACGTGGATACGGACGAGGGCAACTGCTGCAATCTGGCTCTGGCAACGCATATACGCCTTGAGAAGGCGCGATAGACCATTGCGAGAAACAGCCCGGCCGGGCGATGCAATACGGCCGACGGAGAAAGCGATATGGCAACAATTCAGGCACTGGGAATGATCGAGACGCGCGGGCTGGTGGCCCTGTTCGAGGCGTCGGATGCCATGCTGAAAGCCGCAAGCGTGGAAATGCTCGGCTGGCGGAAGGTCGGGCGCGGCCTGGTCACCAGCTTCATCACAGGCGACGTGGCCGCGGTGAAGTCGGCCGTGGCCGCAGGGGAAGCCGCCGCCGCCAAGGTCGGGGAGGTGGTGGCCGTGCACATCATCCCGCGCCCCCATGAAGAGCTGTCAGGCCTGTATCCCGACCGCGGCAGAATGAAGAAGAGCGCAGGCAAGTAGAATCGTTGAGGCTTGGCCAGTCGGGCGCGATCCGGCGTTCTGTGATCGGATCGGCACGACGCGGCATTTGAAGTCCGGAGAGCAATCATGGATCAGGCAATCGGACTGGTTGAGACCGTCGGCGCAAACCCATCCATTCAGGCGGCAGACGCCATGTGCAAGGCGGCAAGCGTGACCTTGGTGGGCAGCGTGGAGATCGGCAGCGGGTATGTCACCACCATCGTTCGCGGTGACGTGGGCAGCGTGAAGGCCGCGGTGGATGCCGGAGCAGAGGCCGCCAACGCGGCCGGCGAGTTGGTCAGCGCCCACGTGATTCCGCAGCCGCACGAGGACCTGATGCCCGCAATGATGGGGTAGTCTCCCTCGCCACGCGATAGGAACCATGAACGTTCTGGTCGTCAACATCGGCAGTACATCCTTCAAATTCCGCCTGTTCGACATGACGGACGAGAGGGTTCTGGCCCAAGGTGGAGTGGAAGGCGTGGGCAAGCCCCAATCGGTGGTCACCTTCCGCGTGGGGGGCGCTTCGCCCGCAGTCACCCATCAGCCGGTGCCGGATCCGGCGGCAGCCGTCGCCATCTGCATGAGCGGCCTGCCGTGCTCCGTGGACGCCGTCGGCTTCAAGGCCGTGCATGGCGGATGGATCGCCGACCCGGTTCGGGTGACGAACGAGGTGCTGCGCATCATGGAGGAGTTCGCGGACGCAGTGCCCGCGCACAACCCGCCGTATGTAGCCGCGATGCGGGCGTTTCAGGCGAAAATGCCGCAGGTTCCCCTGGTGGCCGCTTTCGAGACCGGTTTTCACCAGACGATCGCGCCCGCGCGGACGACTTTCGCGGTGCCTCGCGAGTGGCGAACGGAGTTCGGCGTGCGACGCTACGGTTTTCATGGCGCGTCGCACCGGTACATCGCCGTGCGGATCGCCGAGCTTCTGGGCCGTCGCGACCTGCGGATCATCTCCTGCCATCTGGGGGGCAGCAGCTCCATCTGCGCCATCCGGAACGGACGGAGCGTCGCCAACAGCTTCGGCATGACGCCTCAGTCCGGGTTGCCGCAGAACAATCGCGTGGGGGATTTTGATTCGTACGCCCTGCTAGCGGTTCGGGCCCGGACGGGAATGGATCTTGATGCCATGCTCGCCGCCATGGCGACCCACGGCGGCCTTCTGGGCATCAGCGGGCTGACCAATGACATGCAGAAGCTGGTGGAGGCGGCCCGGGCCGGGCACGAGGACGCAGAACTGGCGCTGAGTGTTTTCGTGGAAAGCGTGCGGGATTACATCGGAGCATACCTGCTGGCGCTGGGCGGGCTGGACGTGCTTGTCTTCACCGGCGGAATCGGCGAGCGATCGCCGGAGGTGCGGCGGCGGGTGTGCGCGGGCCTGGATTTCGTGGGCATCCGGCTGGATCCCGCGCGGAACGAAGCCGCCGGCGCCGAAGCGACACTGTCGGTGGACGGCGCCCCCGTTCGCATCCTGGCGATTCAGACAAATGAGGAGTTGATCGTCGCCCGACAGACAAAACAGGTGCTGACGACACGATAAGCAGGCATTCGGAGTCGATCCGCACGACGGACCCGGCTCCCTGGATTACGACCAAGCAAGGAGATGGTTATGGCTAAGCAGGCACTGGGGTTGATCGAGACAAGGGGCCTCATCCCGGCCGTCGAAGCCACGGATGTGGGGCTTAAGGCGGCAAACGTCACCTTCGCCGGCGCGCGTCAGACCGGTTCCGGGTTGATCAGCATCAGCCTGGTGGGTGACGTGGCGGCCGTTCGGGCGGCCACGGAAGCCGGCGCCGCGGCGGCCGCGCGTCTGGGCGAAGTGGTCTCGGTCGAGGTGCTTTCGCGTCCGCACGACGAACTCGAGAAGATCATGCCGAAAAAGTGACGCCGCCTCACTGTGAAACGGGGGTGAATCCATGTTCATCGGCAGAGTGACCGGCCACGTGGTGACCACACAGAAAGAGCCGAGCATCGCCGAGGTGAAACTTCTGGTGGTCGAGGCCTGCAATGCGGAGGGGCCCGGCGGTGCCGGGCTCAAGCCGACCGGACGAGTGCTCGTGGCGATCGATTCGCTCGGGGCGGGCGTGGGGGAGTTCGTGCTGGTCACCCAGGGCAGTTCGGCCCGCATGACCGAACAGACCAAGACCATGCCCGTCGACGCAGTAGTGATCGGCATTGTCGATGCCGTGCGGCTGCACGACCGCGTGCTGCGGCGGGCTGACGGCACTCTCGGCGGAGCCGACCGGCTCCGGGACAGATTGACGGAATGAAGTCATGGTGACAACGGGCAGAACCATGAACGAGACTCTGATTGCGGACGTGGTCAACGCGGTGCTGGCCCGTCTGGGCCCGGTGTCGGCGGCGACCGAGCCGCCCGCCGCAAGCCCGCCCTCCGCGGCAACGAGCCGCCTGGGCATCTTCCAGGACGTGGACGCGGCGGTGGAGGCGGCCACGCAAGCCCAGCGCCAGTTGGCCGACGGCACGCTGGCCATGCGCGAAGCGGCGGTGGAATGCATCCGGCACGTCATGCGGCGCGACCGCGAGGAACTCGCCCGCATCGAGTTCGCCGAGACGAAAATGGGCCGCCTGGCCCACAAACTCGCCAAACTCGACCTGGCGGCAACCGTGCCCGGCGTGGAGATGCTGCGCACGGACGCCGTCAGCGGCGACCACGGGCTGACCATCACGGAATACGCCCCTTACGGAGTCATCGGCGTGGTCACGCCCGTCACGCACAACATTCCCACCGTCGGGTGCAACGCCATCATGATGATCGCGGCCGGAAACAGCATGGTCTGCAATCCGCACCCGTCCGGCGCCCGGTGCGCCGTGGAGGCGACTCGCCGATTCAACCGTGAAATCGTGCAGAAGATCGGCATCGACAACCTCATCTGCCTGATCGAGAACCCCACGATTGAAAGCGCCAACCGGATTTTTCATCATCCCGGCATACGGATGCTCTGCGCCACGGGCGGGCCCGCGGTGGCCAAAGCCGCGCTCGCGTCGGGCAAGCGCGCGGTCGTGGCCGGTCCGGGCAACCCGCCCGTCGTAGTTGATGAAACGGCCGATATCGAAAAAGCGGCGGCAGGCATCATCGAGGGCGCGTCCTTCGACAACGACCTGCTCTGCATCGGCGAGAAAGAGGTCTTCGTGGTGCGGTCTGTGGCCGATCAACTGATGGACGCGATGGAACGCCACAGCGGACACCGTCTCACACCGGCCGAGCTGGATCGGCTGGCGCAACAGGTGCTTCACCGCGATGAGAAGACCGGCCACTATCATCCGAAGAGAGAATTCGTCGGGAAGGATCCGCAGGTTTTGGCCGAAACGATCGGCGTGAACGTCCGTTCGGACGCGCTGGTGTTGTTCGCGCAAACCGACGAGACCAATCCGTTCGTACCCTGCGAGCAGATGATGCCGGTGCTGCCGATCGTTCCCGTCGCAGACGTAGACGAAGCCATCGCCAAGGCCGTGCATTATGAACACGGCTTCCGGCACACCGTCATGATGTGGTCACGCAACGTGGAGAACCTGACGAAGATGGGCCGGGCCAGCGACGCCACCATCTTCGTCAAGAACGGCCCCTGCTCCGCCGGGCTGAGCGTCGGCGGCGAGGGATACGCCTCGTTCTCCATCGCCTCCCCCACCGGCGAGGGGGTGACCAGCCCGCTGTCGTTCACGCGAGCCCGGCGCTGCGTGATGGTGGACAACCTGCGGATCGTGTGAGAAACGGGAGACACGCATGCTGCTGGGCACCGTGGAAGGACACGCAACCTCGACCATCAAGCACCCCTCGCTGCGCGGCGTGAAACTGGTGCTGGTGCAGCCCGTCCGGTCGATGACTGCGGAACCCGTGCTGGCCGTGGACCGCATCGGGACGGCCATCGGGGATCTGGTGATGATCTCCAGCGACGGCAAAGGCACGCGGGAGTTCGTCGGCGATCCCACCTCCCCCGCCCGCTGGACAATCGTTGGCATTGTGGACAACACGGAGGATGTGACCGAACCATGGGCCGCCCGCTGATCACCGTCAAGACCCTGATCGCCCAATCCCGCGCGGGCACGGCCATCACCCTGCCGGCAAATGCGATCATCACGCCGGCGGCACAAGACTGGCTGCAGGCCACCCGTCTGCCCGTGCGTCAGGACGGGCTCAGCGCTGGCTGGCCGGCGCCCGGCCCGACGGTTTACCTGCTCGGCGACGCCGGGGATCCCGCTGTCCAGACGCTTCGGTCCATCCTGGAACGGAAACACGATTCTCTGGATTTTCTGCCCTGCCAGGGACACCTGGCTGGCTGCCTCGACGCCGTTCGCCGTATGTGTGAAGGCCTGGCTCAATGCTCGCAGCGCCGCGGCATTGTGTTGGTCCGGGCGGTGGGCATCATCAACTGCGTGGCAAACCGGAACTCCCGGGTGCGAGCCGCCGTTCTGGCCAGGCCGTCCGATCTGTACGGTCTGCTGAAGGATCTGAACACCAACGTGCTGATCCTGGAACCGCACGGGATGTCTCTGCGGCAGATGCAGGCAAGCATCGAGACGTTTCTTGCCGGAAAAGGAGAGCTGAATCCGGCGGTGGAGGCGGCGTTGACGGGAGCCGCGGCGCCCGGCGCCGGCGGAGCTCCCGACCCCGGAGCGAACGGACCATGCGCGTAGGCAATGTGATTGGCACGGTGACTCTTTCGCATCGGCTGGAGAATGTGGCCGGCGGGCGATTCCTGCTCGTGCGGCCCCGCGGACTGGTTTCGTTGCGCGATGGGTCACCCAGCGCCGCAGAATCCATCGTGGCGTACGACGAAATCAGCGCCGGAATCGGCTCTGTTGTCTCGATTTCCGAGGGTCGTGAAGCGGCCATGCCGTTCCATCCGCGGCTGGTCCCGATCGACGCGTATGTGGCGGCCATCCTGGACCACGTGGATGCCGGCCACTCGAAAGCAGAATGAGGCAAGAACCATGGCGACCAAATCCCTCGACATCAAACTGGCTCGAATCAAGGCAGACCGCAACTGCCGGGAGTTCATCATCGCGGACGCGAAGGACGCGGACATGGCGTACGGCATCGCGGCCCCGGGCAAAAGTCCGGAGATGCACGCCCATGAAGCGCGCTTCCGCAGCCTGGAAGACTATCGTGAGTCCATCCGACAGGTCGTGCGTCATGGCCGCGTGGACGTCATGCTGATGTCCGCGCACACAAACTCCATCCTGACCGTCCGGGAGAAGCTCTTCGAGGATTCCCACGTGACGCCGGCGGCCCGGGCCAACGACACCACGGACATCCACGTCGCACGCCAGGGCGTGTACACGAACGAACCCTCGCGGCCGTTCCAGAGCACGACGATCGACCATATTCAGTGCGGCTACATCGACTGCCGCGAGGAAGACCGCTCGACCGGCGCCAATCTCGGGCTCTACAGCGTCACGTTCAACAATGATGTGGAGCTCGATCGGCAGACGATGGAGCGATACAAAGCGTTTCGCCTTGAAGCGGAACGAAAGGGCTTTCGCCACTTCCTGGAAGTCTTCGACCCCAACAAGCCGCAGAACCCCATCGACCCCGCCCAGCTCGGCGGTTTCATCAACGACATGGTCGTGCGAATGCTCGCGGGCGTTCCCGATTCCGGTCGACCCATCTTCCTCAAAATGGTCTACCACGGACCGAAATTCACCGAAGAGCTGGCCCATTACGATCCGAAACTCGTGGTCGGCGTGCTGGGCGGCGCGTCCGGCACCACCTATGATGCGTTCAAGCTGATCGCCGACGCTCAGAAATACGGCGCCCGCGTCGCCCTCTTCGGCCGCAAGATCAACAACGCCGAGCACCAGTTGGCCTTCGTCGAGATGCTTCGCCGCATCGTGGACGGCGACCTGTCGCCGGAAGAGGCGGTTCACGCCTACCACGGAGTGCTTCAGGCCCTGAACATCCGCCCGCACCGGCCCCTGGAGGATGACCTGCAACTGACGAGCGCGGCCATGAGCTACGGCGGCGGGCATACCATCAGCCTGCCGCCCGCACGGCGTGACGGCACCGCCCGCGCCCCATCCGGCCGCAAACCGCGCACCCAGCCCGACTTCTCCAAGATGACCAGCGAGGAGCGCCTGGCCTACCATCGCGGTCGGCTCCGCGGAATTGGGACGTGGTCATGACGATCGCCAGACTCGATACCACGGGTCTGCTGGATCGGATCGCCGCCAACGGCGTCGTCGGGGCCGGCGGGGCCGGCTTCCCCACGCACGTAAAACTGGCCGGCAAGGCAGACACCGTCATTCTGAACGCCGCCGAATGCGAACCGCTCCTTCACAAGGACAAGGAGCTGCTGCGGCATTACCCCCGGCAAATTCTGGCCGGCCTGATTGCGGCCGCCGAACTGATGGATGCACGGGATGTCGTGGTCGGCATCAAGGGAAAGTACACGGACCTCATCGAGCGACTGCGACCCCTCATGGCGTCGCGCGGCCGTATCGTGCCTCTTCACGACGCCTACCCGGCCGGAGACGAGTTCATCCTGGTTCACGACGTGACGGGGCGGATCATCCCGCCCGGCGGCCTCCCTCTGGCCGTCGCCTGCGCCACTCTGAACGTGGAGACGGCCTACAACATCGGCCGGGACGAGCCGGTCACCGAGAAATTTCTCACGGTTGCCGGCGCTGTCCACCGACCGGTGACCCTTCGCGTGCCGGTGGGAATCCGGATCGCGGAAGCCATCAACCTGGCCGGCGGGCCCATCGTCGATGATCCGCGCGTTTTGATCGGCGGCGTCATGATGGGTCGGCTGGCGGCGTCACTCGATGAGCCCATCACGAAAACGTGCGGAGGGCTCATCGTACTGGGGTCGGACCATGTGCTCATCCGACGATACGAGAGCTCCTGGAGGCAGATCGCCCGAATCGGGGCCAGTGCGTGCGACCAATGCACTTTCTGCACCGAGTTCTGCCCGCGCTACCTGCTGGGCCACCCGATCGAACCGCACAAAACCATGCGGTCGCTGGGGTTCGTGGAGGATCGCGAACCGACGGTTCTCGGTTCTCAGTTCTGCTGCGAGTGCAATCTTTGCACGATGATCGCCTGCCCGGAGGATCTGGACCCCAAGAACGTCTGCACGCACAACAAGCGCCGGCTTGCCGCCGAGGGCCGCCGGTGGAAGGTCGACGCGAATCCGGACCGCGCCCGACTGCACTTGGACGATCGGCGCGTCCCGATCAGCCGGCTCATCCGCAAACTCGGCCTCTGGCAATTCACCAACGACGGCCCGCTGGTGAAGCCGGACTGGCAGCCCAAACGCGTGGTTCTTCCGTTCAAGCAACACGCGGGCGTCCCGGCCGAGCCCGTTGTGGCCTCCGGCGTCCGCGTGCATCGCGGCGACGTGGTGGCACGGCCGACCGAAAACGCCCTGGGGGCCGCAATCCACGCCAGCATCGAAGGGATCTGTGAGCTCTCGAACGACCGCGTGATCATCACTGCGGCCCGGTGACGTTGGAGTGATCGCATATGCTTGAATCCGTCGGAATCATCGAACTGACCAGCGTGGGCATCGGATACCTCGTGCAGGACGCCATGCTCAAGGCGGCGGACGTTCGGCTGGTGCTGGGCCGCACGATCTGCTCCGGCAAGTACATCATTGCGGTGACCGGGCAGGTGGCACCCGTGACCGCCGCAGTCGAGAACGGACTGGAGGCGGCTCCCGACGGTGTGATCGACCACTGCGTCATCCCGCGCATTCATCCGACCGTATTCCGCGCGCTCGGCGGCGGCGTGGAACTGCACGTTCCGCACGCCGATGTCGACGCGGACCACCCGCCCAAGGCGCTCGGAGTGGTGGAAACCTTCTCCGGTGTCAGCGTGCTGGAGGCGGCCGACGCCGCGGCGAAGGCAGCGAACGTCACCCTCTTCCGCATCCACATGGCCATGGCGCTCGGCGGCAAAGGCTACATGCTGATGGCCGGTACCGTGTCCGACGTTCAGGCATCGGTGCAGGCTGCCGCAGAGGTCGTGCGCAGGAAGGGACTGCTCGTTTCCGCCGTCACCATCCCCGGCCCCTCGCGTGAGCTGCTCTGCGAGTATCTCTAATCGTATCGGAAAAACCGGGTGGTGTTGGCCCCCCGACCACTACGACCGTGGGCGCGCAAGAGAAGAGTAAGCCCGACATCGCGTCGTCCTGTTCATTCGCACACTCGCCGGGAACCCATCCGACTCGCGCATAAAACTGGGCAGGCGTTTCAGCCTGCCCACTGGGGTTTCACCATGCGACTCGCACGACTCCCGGCTCTCCCCGCGAGTTCGCCGGGGATCCCCGCATCCTCTCCCCGCCTGTCCCCCCTTGTGACCCCTCCACTTACCCCTCGGCCCGATACGACTAAAGTACACCGGACTTGCCTGGATGTCAAGCCATCCGGGAGTTTTTATAGTCCATATTTTGCCTGACACGTAACTATGCTTAAATAATAATGTTATGACTCTTTTGTGAATCCGCAATCCAACTCTCGCCATCCGAGCTGCGCACACGCTTGCCCCAGCGAGACAGCTCCGCGCGGGTTATGAAGAGTGGGGTCCGTCATGGATAGGAGGGACGGCTTGTGCCGAGAGGTCATGCGGCACGTCCGCCGGTTCGCCAGCCCGGGCCAGCCAGGGGCCCAGGACGGTGCTGAGGCCGACGTAGAGGAAACCCACGGAGAACAAGGACATGAAGAAGGCGCCGATGGTGATCCAGCCGCTTCGGATGCACAGGAGCAGGCAGAGGAACATGTTGAAGCCCATGACGATTTCCAGCATGGCCAGCCAGGGCACGCGTCGTCGACGTCGCTTCGAGTACGCGGTCCGCTGCCGCCAGGCCCGCTCCTGAGAGCTGGCCACGCCGAACTTGGGCGTGCGCACGAACTCGCTGACTTTTCCCGTAAAACCCTCCAGCGTGGCCAGGGCGTTGTTGTAGCAGATGCCGATACCCAGCGCCATCAGGAACGGCAGATACTTCAGGCTCTCCACCCACGTTCGCTGCAGCTCGCGCTGACTGCACACGTAGAAGCTGCTGGCCGAGCAGGTCGCCACGATGAACAGCGACACGTCCACCAGATAGATCCGGACCGGCGACGCCGGCGCTCCGCCCCAGCGCAACAGCAGTACCGGCAGCAGCAGCAACGTCAAGGCGACCATGTAGAGATAAACGGTGCAACTGGTCAGGTGAAAGAACGCCTCCAGCTTGATGCGCGCGGGCAGTCGTGACCGCATGATTCGCGGAAGCAGTTTGCGACAGGTCTGGGCCCCGCCCTTGGCCCAGCGATGCTGCTGCGATTTGAAGGCCGCCATGTCCGGTGGGAGCTCCGCCGGCGACGCCACGGTGGGCAGGAAAAGGAATTTCCAGCCTTTGAGCTGCGCGCGATAGGAAAGATCAAGATCTTCGGTCAGCGTATCATGCTCCCATCCGCCGGCATCCCGAATGCACGACCGGCGCCAGACGCCCGCCGTGCCGTTGAAGCTCATGAATCGCCCGCTGCGGTTGCGTGCCCCGTGCTCCATCACGAAATGGCCGTCCAGCAGAATGGCCTGGGTCCGGGTCAGCAGCGAATGCTCGCGGTTGATGTGCTCCCATCGCGCCTGCACCATGCCCACGCGTTCGTCCGTGAAGTAGTGAATGGTGTCCGTCAGAATGCTGGTCGGCGGCACGAAATCCGCGTCAAAAATGCACACGAACTCGCCCGATGCGGTGGCGAGTCCGTTCTCCAGCGCGCCGGCCTTGTAGCCGGTGCGGTCCGTCCGGTGGATGTACACGATGTCATGCCCCGCCCGACGCATCCGATCCACCGCGGCCTGCGCGATCTCCACAGTATCATCCGTGGAATCATCCAGAACCTGGATCTGCAACCGATCCGGCGGATACTCCACCGCGCACGTGGTCTCGATGATCCGCTCAGCCACGTAGCGCTCGTTATACATCGGAAGCTGAATCGTGACGCGCGGCAGTTCGCCGAACTGGGCGGGCGGTTTCTTCGGCACGTTCCGCGCGTGCTTGTAGTACAGGTAGACCAGATGGTAACGGTGCAGCCCGTACAGACAGATCATCAGCATGATCAGGCAGTACACCCCGTAGATCGCGTAGTTGAGTGTATAATGCGGCATAGACGACACTCATCCTCTGGCACCCGATCCCAGATGGGCGTTCCGCGCCTGCTTTGCCCCCGGGCCGTGATGATGATGTCTTATTTTAGCTTGACGCCCTGCTGGGTACAACGGTTACCGACACGCCACCCTCCCCGGGTCGCGGCATTTCTATTCCCCCAGAGCCGTTCGAAAGGCATGGACCAGGGCCTCCGCCCGGCCCGGCTCATACCGTCCGGGCCGCCAGCGATAGCCCAAGCCATCTCCCCGGGTGCGAGGAATCAGATGGAAGTGAAGATGCATGACCTCCTGGCCGGCCACACGTCCGTTGTTCTGGAGCACGTTGTACCCCTCCGCCGACAGGGCGGCGCGCAGTGCCTGTCCCAGCCGAGGCAGGGATCGGCAGAGGTCCGATGCCTGTGACTCCGTCAGGTCGTCCAGGGACGCGATGTGGGTCCGGGGAATCCACAGGAGATGGCCTTCCGCGAGCGGCCCAATATCCAGAAACGCCAGCCCGTGCTCGGTCTGATGGACTTTGTGGCAGGGAATGTCGCCCCGGGCGATGCGACAGAAGGTGCAGTCCGGATCCTGAGGCATTGTGCCCTCCTTCCCCGCCGCGAGGGCCGCCGCCAGCCCGACCCGCCCCCGCATCGATGCCGTGGGACAGACAGGCCCCGCGCGATCAATCGCCCTTGGAGTCCACTTCTTCGGCAGCCTTCGGCTCGGCGGCGGGACGGTCACTCCTGGTTGTCTTGCGGGTCATGGCCACGGCGAACGCGTACCGAGCATCGGCCCGGCGACGTCGCGCCGTCTTGGGCGGACGTACCAGGGAACCCGGCCCCTTTTCCTGCCCGACCAATTGAACGATGGCCTGAGGGCTGTGGTCTCCGATGCGCGGACGGGCCACGCGGATGATCCGGGTGTAGCCTCCACTGCGATCCGCAAACCGCGGGGCGATCGTGTGGATCAGCCGGTACGTCACGGACTCGCTCGTGAACGCCTGGCGACCACGGGGCTGGCCGGTGCGGTGTCGCCGTCCGCTGCGATAGCGCATCGTCTCTTGACGCTTGGGATCCGACATCCCGTCGTAGGCTTCCTGGTGTTCGGCGGGAATGATCGCGCGGTCGGACAGAAGCTTGTGAATCTGCCGTCGGGCCGTCTGGCTGCCGTTGTGGGCCGCCTTGGCCAGGGTGATCAGCTTCTCGGCGAACGGGCGGATGTCCTTCGCTTTGGCCAGCGTGGTTTTCACCTCGCCGTGCTCGAAGAGGCTCTGCGCGAGGTTGCGCTGCATGGCCCGGCGATGCGCCGAGGTCCGGTTCAACTTTTTCTTGGATATGCGGTGTCTCATAGTCCTGGACCGTCCGATTCACGGAACCACGGCCGCCCCCGCCCCGGCAGGACAGCCCTTGCAATTCTCCGACAACCTTCCCGCGGGCGCGCGTGCGGGCGTCACGCGGACCTCACACGCTTTCCAGCGGTTCCTCCAGGGCGCCTCTCTCGGCCTCGGGTTCGCTCAGATTGCCGACAGGCAGTGAAGCGTCCGGGCCGCCTCCGCCCATGCTCATCCCCAGTGTCAGACCGAGATCCGCCAGTTTGCGCCTCACCTCCCGCAGCGACGTCTTGCCGAAGCTCCGCACGCGGAGCAGGTCGGCTTCGGTCTTGCGGATCAGTTCGCCGATGGTGGTGACCCGGGCGGATTCCAGACAATTGCTGGCCCGAACGGAAAGGTCCAGGTCCGAGATCGGTCGCGCCAGGGTGGCCTGCATCTCCGAGCCGAGCCGCTCCTCCGCCACGGGATGCGGCGGCGCTTCGCGCACCGTATCCTGCCCCAGCTCGTAGTACTGGACAAAGGGGTTGAGATGCTTGCGGAGGATCTTGGCTGCCTCGACAACCGCGTCCTCCGGAAGCAGGGTCCCGCGCGTCCAGACCTCGATGATCAGCCGGTCATAATTCGTGCGCTGCCCGACGCGCGTGTCCTCCGTCCGATACCGCACGCGCACCAC
>JBPOIK010000188.1:0-3079 GCA_052034525.1 Planctomycetota bacterium | reverse complement strand
GTCGCGGGAATCGGACGCTTGCAGAGCCGGTATTCCCCGTCCCGGTCGATCACCGCCAGCCCGCTGGCGTGGCGTCCACGGGCTTCGTTGTGCATGAGCAGGCCGGAGAAGACCGTCTTCAGGATGGCGACCTCGGCCTCGCTTCGCCGCTTCCTGCCGAGGATCAGTCCCGCTTGTCCGCACATGGCGCGTCCCCCTTTCCGGCGAAGTTGTCCCGCAGGAGCCGAACCCCGCCGCTCAGCAGCAGACGGGTGTAGTCGGTGGGATGCGCCTCGATCCAGTCAGCAGCCTCGGGAAAGCCGAACTCGCGGGCCAGCCGCGTAACCACGGGGTGGTCGAGCATGTTGGTCAGGCCGCTGTCGCGCACGGCGAGCAAGGCCTTCTCAAACTGCTCGGGCGGGGCGGACTCGACCGATTCCTCCTTCACGAACTCGACCAGCCCATGCCGGGCGAGGCGTTCGAGGAAGGCCCGTGCCGCCGGTTCCCCGTCCTCGGGCAAGGGCTCCTCGTCGCCCGCGGCTTCGAGCACGCGCCGCATGTAGCCATCCAGATCGCCGTTGTTGAAGGGCGAGGTGGCTTGCATCTTCTGGATGATCTCCAGCGCGGTCTCGCCGGGGATCTGCAGGCCGCTTCCGATAATCGGCTGGCCGTCCAGGTCGGTGTCTCTCAGTAGAATCAGCATGTCTTTGTCTCCTTGTGGTTGGGGGTTCATGGTCATTCCGGGTTCGCCGGCGCGGGCGTTACGGCGGCAGCCTTCGCCGCCTGGGCGTTGCGTTTGGCCGTGTGCTTGATGCGTTGCTCGCGGGTCTTGAAGGCGGCGTCGCCGGGCATGTTGGCCATCAGGTGCATGCGGGCGGTCTTGAACTCGTCGCCGATCATCCCGAGCCTTAGCAGCAGGACGCGCAGGTCATACTTGGCGCTCTCGGGATTGAACTCGCGCTTGCGGCTGGAGGCGGCGCGGGCGCTGATGGCCTTGGCGGCCAGCGCGAGCACGAACTGGTTGTAGGCTTTGACCTTGCCCGCGTGGAGCGTCGAGTTGGCCGCCCGCATCTCGACCGTGTTGCGATACCAGAGATTGTGCAGGTTGAGCGTGGCGTAGCGGGTCGAGTCGTAATGCTGCGGAGCGGTGTTCTCGCGGCCATACCACGCGCGGTTCAGGTCGCGTAGCGTGCGGGGGCGGCGCTGCTCGATCCGCCGGATGAAGTCGTCGCTCAGGCGGCGGCAGTAACGCTGGCGGTCGGCGTGGATGCCAAGGGCGTGGAGGATCAGTTCCTCCTGCTTGTAGAAGGTCTTGGCGAGGTTGAGCAGCTTCTTCGTGTCGAAGACCGCGCCGTCGACGTGGATGTGGATGCCACAGCGGCTGTCCACCTTGCAGCCCGCCCGCCGTGCGGCCCGGATGACCTCCTGCAGTTGCGGGATGTCTTCGTAGGTCAGGACCGGGCTGACGATCTCGGCCTGCAAGTGTTTCGGGACGCTCGACAGCGAGGCGTCGGCGACGACCTTCCATTTGCGCCCGCGCAGGTCCTCGACCTCCCAGGGGTCGTAGCTGGCCGGGTAGCCGACGTGGCGGATGGTCCCGCCGACCACCGAGTGGATGGCGGCGGCGGTCTGCTCGCGCGTGCGCTTGATGGTTTCGATCTCGATCCCGAACCTGATTGCTCTCATGTCCATGCGGTGTTCTCCGTTTCTCTAAGTCGTTCTTTTTCAGCCCTTTGTGTTCGGCTGCTCACGACACATACACGCTTGGTTCGGGGCCTGAAATCAAGTCGAAGAACACGAAAAACAGACTTCCAACCCCTTTATTTCCAACGGTTTATGCCGGTCTCGCCGCAAACGCCGGAAACGTCGGGACTTACGCCGACCGGCCCCAAAAGAAACGCGCCCCGGAAAACACAGCCAAAGGGCAGTCCGGGGCGCGATTCAGAGGCAAAATCGGGCGTGTTCAGATCAGAGCGGGCGAACCGTGCTGGATGCCTTCCTCGGCCAGGCGGCGGTTGAGGTCGCGGGTCTGCCGCTCCTCGGCGCGAATGCGGTCCAGCAGAAGGCGGCACCGCTCTGCCCGTTCGGCGTCGATGCCCGCCGCCTCCTCGATCAGGCAGAGCCGGTCGTGCAGCAGGCCGACCATTTCGAGGACGTGGTCGCGGATCAGGCTCTCGCGCTTTTCCCGTGGCGAGGGGATGAACTCGGTCATCCCCCCGTTGCGTTTGACGATCATCTCCGGGCCTCCCTCAACTCAGCGTCGCGCCGAGAGAATGGATGCGCGGGAAGGTCAGGACCGTCCCGGTCATCTCGGCCTTGTAGCGCACCTTGCGCCCGGTGAGATCGGCGAAGGTTCGCGAGAGCGTGTACTCGGTCCAGTCCTGATCGATGGGGCGCGTCTCGTCGATGGTCATCGGTTCCCATGTGGCGCCGCCGTCGTTGCTGGCGAACCAACTCACGGTCGTGCCGCTGGGGATGTCCATCTGGGCGTAGAGCTTCGTGGACTCGACGCCCTGGGTCAGTTCGTTCTCGCGCGTGATGTACGCGCCGGTCGTCTGGTTCAGGTAGCCGACCAGGTTCACGTCGCGGAAGTTGAGCGCGGGCGTGTCGTTGGTCAGACCCGATTCGAAGCGGACCCGCACCAGCACGCTCGTGGCGAGGTTCGGCAGCCGCTCTTCCTCGGCGGGCACGATGGCGTCCCACGTCGCGCCGCCGTCCATCGAGTACTCCCACAGGATGCCGCAGCCCTCGGGGATGGCCGAATACTCGTCGATGTTCAGGTCGGAGAACTGTTGGCCGCTGATCGGCAGGAACTGGATCACGCCCGCGTTCTGGAAATCGTATCCGTAAATGCGCATGGCGAGGTCCGAGCCGTTGAGCGGCGTCCAGGTCTCGGCGTTGGAGCTTTCCAGCAGTACGCCCGCCACATAGGTCTGCCGGGTGATGACGCCGTTCTGCCCCAGTTGCCCCAGAGTGGCGATGCGCACGCGGTAGTTGGTGCTGTTGGTGAGCAGCACGACCGCGTAACTGGTGTCCGCCTGGGCGTAGAAGGGATCGGCGAAGACGATCTTGGTCTCGGCGTTCAGGTTGACCTCGCCCG
>JBPOIK010000023.1:0-5485 GCA_052034525.1 Planctomycetota bacterium | reverse complement strand
GCACGTCTGCCATCTTGAGGTGATTCGCCATTCGGGCCTCCTGCCCACACGGGGCGGAGGAAGCCATTACGGCAAATCACCCACTCCTCAAGATGGCCGGTTTTCACCCGCCCGCTCCTGGCCGGTTCTGCCCGCCCGGCGACATTCGAACCGACGACCTGCGGTTTATAATACTCAACCGATTCTGTCGTAACCAATTGTCCACAAAAGAGTTGAGACGACCGAAAGGAGCGGCTCGGGGCCGCGTTTGCGCGGCTCCGGGAGACGGACGCTGCCTTGGCGGATGTGCTGACGCGTTGAGAACAGATGCCCTCACGGACACGCGTTGCGATCGGGGTCATCGCCCGACTCAGCGGTCCGGAATCAGTTGGAGAATAATGGATTGGACATCGGGCATAGTTTATTAAAATACACGTGTTGAATGTGCGGTCAACAAGTCGATTTTAATGATGATGGTCAACGAGAACGACATCCTGGAACGGCTTCCCGATCTCCTGGCTGAACTGGCGGGCCTGCCGGTGAAGAGTGTCCGGCAGGGGGAGAACGCCGATCTCCTGCTGCGCCTCGGGCCGCACCTGCTGGCCGTGGAGGTCAAGACCAACTCCCGAGCGGGCCTGGTTGCCCAGGCGGCCGAGAGCGCTCGCCAGGCCGCCAGCAAAGGGAAGCCGGGGGCGATTCCGCTGGTCGCGGTTCCGTTCATGGGCGAAGTTGGCCGCAAAATCTGCCAGGAACATGGTGTGAGTTACATGGACCTGTCCGGGAACGCGGATATCAACGCACCCGGTCTGCGCATTCATGTCGCCGGCAAGCCCAACCTGTTCGTGCAACGGGGTCGGCCGTCTTCCGTATTCGCACCCAAGAGTTCTCGCCTAGCCCGCATCTTGCTTGCCGAGCCGAAGCGATGGTGGCGCCAGGTCGAACTGGCCCGCGCGGGACAAGTCGGGGCCGGTTATGTGAGCCGAATCTGCCGCCGCCTGGAAGAAGACCACCTGATTGAACGCGACTCTGAGGGCAGCCTACGGCCACGCGATCCGAACCTGCTGCTGGAAGCATGGCAAGCTCAATATGACCTGCGTCGCCACGACATCCGCCAAGGCCATGTCGCGGCCCGTTCAGGAGAGGAACTCGCACGGCAAGTCGCCGAAGCGTGCCAGGGACTCGACTTCGACTACGCGCTGACCGGCCTGGCCGCGGCTTGGTTGCTGGCTCCGTTCGCAGGATACCGGTTGGTTACGGTCTACCTTCGCAAGTTGGCGAACGACAAGCTCCTCCAGCGGCTCAAATGGCATGAGGAGAAGCGAGGGGCGAACCTCTGGCTGATCCGGCCCAATGATGAGGGTGTGTTCCACGGTGCGGAGAACGTCAAGAGCATGGTATGTGTGAGCCCCGTCCAGGTCTATCTGGATCTGCGCAACCTGCCGGAACGGGCCGAGGAAGCGGCAGAGCATCTTCGGAAGGAGCGGCTCAAATGGCAATGAGCAAAGACCCAAGCGTGGCCGCCGACTATGCACCCGGCTGCAGCGAGCCTGTCCGCCGCACTTGCCTTGAAGTGGCGACCCGGCTTGGCGATTTCCGCGAACAGATGTGTGTCGTTGGCGGCTTGGTGCCGTCCTTGATCATCGATCAGGCCCGCCGAGGGTCCGGCGTCGAAGAACACATCGGGACAATCGACCTGGACCTGGGCCTGTCCGTCGCGGTGTTGGACGACCAGTTGTACGAAAAGATTGCCAAACGGCTGCGAGACGCGGACTTCAGCCCGGACACGAAATCGGCCGGCAAGCCGACCACCCAGCGTTGGGTATCCAGGCAAGGCGTCACCGTCGATTTTCTGATTCCGCCATCGTCCAGTGCAGACCGTGGCGGGCGCCTGCGCAACCTGGAGGAAGGCTTCGCCGCAATCATCACCCCCGCATTGGACCTGGCCTTTGAAGATGTCCAAGAGGTCGAGCTTGCCGGGGCGTTGCCGAGCGGCGGTATGGCGGAGCGAACGATTCAGGTCTGCGGACCGGGCGCGTTCATCGTGCTGAAGGCCCTGGCGTTCGATAAACGCGGCAAGCCCAAAGACGCTTACGACCTTTACTACGTGTTGCGCAATCACCCGGACGGTTTCGAACGTATCGGTCAACGGATTCGCGGCTTCGGGGATCGATCCGAGGTCCACGAGGCGGTGTCGGTGCTTCAGCGAGACTTCGTACACGTCGATGCTGTGGGTCCCGCTCGCGTGGCAGAGTTCCTGGGCGGTCCGGAGGACGCCCTGCAAGCCGATGTTGCGGGCTTCATCCGCAACCTGCTCGATAGCCTGACTTGAGGGCGGGCAGGTGCGAGCCAATCGGATGACGGGTTTCTGAGCCGCATCACGGCTGGTGAGGGGTGATTCTATTGCCGACCGCAAACGAGAGCCTGATGTTGCATTCGCTGTCCTGCTATAAAGCAGGGCTCTCACCCCGGCGTACAGGCCGAGATCGATCAGGCAACTGAGGTGAAACATGAGGATATCGTCCGCGAGCCGGGAAGAACGACCTGGCCGCCGGTGGCCGAGGGTGGTATCGCACTGCTGCCGGGGTGCCGGGGAGACACGAAGTGGAGGCCGGCCAACCGGAGCGGCGTCATCCGGCCGGATCGGCCGCGCGTTCATCTTCCGGGGAGGGATGGCATCCGCCCGGCGAGATGCGTGCGATCGACTGTGGAATCTGCCCGTAACCGCACCGTAGCACGACGGCCGCCGTGGCGCAAGAATACGGCGTATCCAAGGTGCGGGGGCGTGTATTATGTACTAAGAGGATTCGACTTCTACCCCCCCTCGTCACGGGTGATAAAGCTGACGGGATGCATCGACTTGGGTTTCCAGTAACCGTTCATGGGCTTTTCGACTGACGGGGTGATGTGAAATGGCGGCTGCGTCCGATCCATGGAAACAGCAAGTCGCGGGAATCGTACACCAAGGAAGAACTGATCGCGCGGGTCCGCCGGTTGCTCGTCCGCATCGAGAAGCTGGAAGCGGAGGTGGTGAAAGTCCGCAAAAGCTCCTCCAACTCGTCCAAACCGCCCTCCAGCGACATCGTCAACGCGTACTTCCGGTTCATCACGACTCCGGGAGTGGAGCCGACGAACAACCCGGCTGAACAGGCGATTCGGTTCGTGGTGATTGACCGGCGAATCACACAAGGCACGCGTAGCGTGAAAGGCCGCCGGTGGTGCGAGCGAATCTGGACGGTGCTCGCGACGTGCGCCCAGCAGGGTCGGTCCGCCTTCGCCTACCTGCGCGACGCCATCTACGCCTACTTCCAACGACACCCCGCCCCTTTACTCTTGCCTATCGGGGTGTGAACGGTTACGGTCTTTTCGCTGATTGCGCTTCCGGGTGCGTTTCTGGTGGGATGGCTGTACGACGTCCCGATATTTCCCCGGCAGCGCGTTACGGGTGGCGATCTGCCCACCTGCTCGAACTGCGGCTACTGCCTGGTTGGCAATGTATCCGGTGTATGCCCGGAGTGTGGGTGCGCCACGGAAAGCCTGGGAAAGGAGGAACGCGACATGGGCCCATGAGCCATATGCATGAAACCGTTCGGAGGAACCCGGCAGGTAACGAATCCTGCCCGGGGAAGTCGGAGGACATCATAGCTATTTCTTGCGTCGAGGGGCGAGTCCCCGTACGATGACCCGATGCCTCGGATCGCGCGCGGCAAGGTTCCGGGGCGAAGCCGCCGGCGAGGATCTCCCGTCGCGACTCGAATCCATGCTCAACCACCCCCTCATTCCCGCGAGGCCCGGCCGAAAGTCGAAACGAAGCGAAAAACAGGTATGGTGTCCCCCGATTCCCCCAACCTCCTTGTTCGCCCCGGGTTGCACACACTTTCTCGGGGCGGCAGCGGAATGAGTGCATGCCCTTAGGGTGGCCGCCCATTGTTCACCCGCAGAAGGCGCTGCGCGGATGTCGGGCCGGACTCATCGCGCCGGTGTCCGGCCCACACCGGTCCCCATTACAGAATCCCCCCAATCATTGGCGCCGGGAGAGGTTGCGATCTTCCGTCGGTGGCCGGAGCGGGTGGGATAACGCGGTCGCCGGCCGGTACGGTGGGGCGGGGAATCCGGGCTTCCGAAAAACCTCTACTCGCGTGTTGCATGGACGGCTCGATATCTGTAGTCTGACAGGTTGGAGCGAGGGACAGAGAGAGGTTCTCGTCCAAGTCAAGCAGCTTCGCAGAGAGAGGGAGAGGTATCGATGAAGAGACTATGGCTTGTGCAGGCCGCAGTTGGAATCTGCGCGCTGGGGTTGGTAGCGCCGAACGTGGCGATGGGCCAGGCGACGATCACGGCCGACAACCGCTTGATCAAGGCTCAGGTGGACTGTATCGACGGCAGCGGCACGTCGACGTGGGGGCCGACGACGTGGACTCCGTCCGCCCTGGGCGCGGCGTTCAATGAAACGCTGGAGTACCACGGGATTTCGTCGACCGCGCAGGTCAAGGCGGACGGCATCGCGATCCAGAGCTCCTCGCTGGACGGAAGCACGACCTTCACGTCGCTGACGACCTCGGGCAGCGCCTACGCCTTTGCAAACGTCAGCGGCAGTTCGCCGAACTTCGCCCAGGTGAACGTGGAATCGTATTTCTGGATCCAGTTCTCGATTGACACCGCGCAGGACTATACGCTCACCGGCGCGTTGAGTAAGGATTCCGTCAGCGGGCCCTCGGTCCGCATTCGTTTGCGGCCGGTCGGCGGGAACGACATTCACTATTCCACCGTCGCCGGATCCTTCGACTGGCAGGGCACGCTGGAGCCCGGTACGTACGAGCTGCAAGCGAGGGCCGTTTCGCTCTACGCCGGAAGCAGCTTCTACAAGCGGACCGCCTCGTATGACAACGTGCAGTTCACGCTGATTCCCGAACCGGGTGCGCTCAGCCTGCTGGTTCTGGGTGTGCCGCTGTTGCGGCGGCGCCGAGCCCGCTGAGTCCCCGGCCGAATGAGACAACAACCTTTTCGGGACCGGTCCTTCCGACGAGGGCCGGTCCCGGTGTTGTTTCGGGATCGTGCGGATTGCGGCGGATCGCCGATCGAGTGGGGCGTGCCGAATCGGCTGCGTGGCCGGTGTCCCGGCCGGCGACACCGCAATGAGGCGCATACTGGGCACGGAGGCGGAATCTGCGTGGGGCAGCAACCCTGGAACGTCTTTACGATGAGTCCGGAAATCCGCAACACTGTAGTGAGCAAGAACACGGCCGCTGGTGCAGTCTCGTTCAACACCAGCGGCGTCTACATGTACAATGTCCATGAGCTTGTCTTCGACGGAAACACGCTTGACCACCATTCACCGAGAGCTGCCTTCGCGGGGTGGAAACTCGACGGGGGCAAACTCAGTGGAGGTAGTCTCACTTCCTGTGGAATTTGAAAAGGCGAGGGGCATCCTCCATAAGTGTTTTTTGCGAAAGCACTTTGAAAGGAGGAGCCCCCATGGGCAATACAACCGATCGAGGCAGGAAGATCA
>JBPOIK010000104.1:0-5059 GCA_052034525.1 Planctomycetota bacterium | reverse complement strand
CCGAGCAATTGGCCGACGGCTCCACCCCCTTGGACCACGCCCTGTCCGATGGTGAAGATTTTGAACTCATTTTGGCCGTGCCAGCCGAAGAAGCACACCGGATCCTGGCAGACCAGCCGTTGGAAGTGCCCCTACACCGGATCGGTGAGTTTATTGACAAGCCTGGACTCTGGCAAGTTGTACCCGAGGGCGGACTCGTTCCTCTGTCAGCCACCGGATGGGTCCACCGTTTAGACGGTTAAGGGAGAAGGGAGTTTCGTTGTGGGGTCGATTGTGCCGCCCAATAGGCGTCTTGCAAAAAGCTGGGGACATTGTCCCCGGAGACGGTCCCGATTTTCGCGGCGAAATCTGCGAACATGGGAGTGTACCCGGCGGGTGTAGTGAATGGTTAGAAGCAGGGGAAGCTCAACGAGGATTTTTCGGATGAAGCAGTGGGTGTTTCAGGCCAAGGACGAGTGGGACACAGAGCGGTTGGCCCAGGCACTAGCTCGTCGGTTGCCCGACCGCGCTATAGTGGCCCTGATAGGCACTTTAGGTGCAGGAAAAACGCGGTTCGTGCAGGCATTAGCTCAGGCCGAGGGGGTCCCAGAGCATTTGGCGGTCAGTCCGACCTTCGTGCTCATCCATCAGTATCCGGGCCGACGTCCGATGTATCATATCGACGCCTATCGGGTTTCTTCTCAGGAGGAGTTTTGGGACCTAGGCCCGGAAGAATATTTCGAGGCCGATGGGATTACCGTGATCGAGTGGGCGGATCGAGTTTTAGAGTGTCTTCCGCCGGATCGGCTGGAAATTGAGATTGAAATCACAGGGCCTCACAGCAGGCGGTTTTCCCTTCGTGCTTACGGCCAGCATTATGAAAGTCTTCTAGACGACTTGGCCAAAAGTACCGGTTCCTCGTCCTAACGAAGCATCTGTGAAGGATCCACGTATCCGAACTGCTCGAAAACAGCGGTGTTCGGCCCAGCCTGCAACCCCATGTCCAAAAAGCCCCTGAACATCCCATGGGGCCAAATGTTCAAGAAGACCGTTTTTTGGGTATGCGTCGAGACTGTTTTTGCTCCCTTTGCTCCTTTTGCTCCTTACGCGGCTGAGAGGCTTCAGTGGAGGATAGTGCTGGGGGCTTTTCCTCTGCCAATGGCTCGGCACTGTTCTCGGTTGGTTCGGGGATGGGTTCCGGTTGGCTTGGGTCTGAACCCTGGGCGTTTTGGGTCCTCCTCTTGGCCTCCCGAAGCCGGGCACGAATCCCTTCCAATCGCCGGGCCAATTCCTGTTCAAATCCTCGATCCGTCGGTCGGTAATAGATTCGTTCCACCCCCAAATAATCTTGTGGGGCAATGCCTTCGGGAAATTCATGGGCATATTGATAGCCCTGGCCATGCCCCAGTCGGGCCGCCCCCGGATAATGAGTATCCCGCAGATGGACGGGTACCGGCAAAAGCCGACCTTCCCGAATATCCTGTTGCGCTTCCGCCAAGCCAACATAGGAAGCATTCGATTTCGGCGCACAGGCCAGGTAGGTTACTGCCTGGGCCAGGTTCAATTGGCATTCGGGTAGTCCGACGATTTCACAAGCCTGGGCCGCCGCCACGGCCAACCGGAGCGCCCCCGGGTCTGCATTGCCGATGTCTTCGCTGGCCAGGATCACCAATCGCCGGCAGAGAAACCGAACATCTTCCCCGCCTTCGAGCATCCGGGCCAACCAGTACAAAGCCGCATCCGGATCACTCCCCCGAATGCTTTTGATCAAAGCACTGATTGTCTCATAATGGGCATCCCCGAGGCGATCATACTGGATGGCCTTGCGCTGGACCGATTCCACGGCCAATTGGCGAGTAAACTCCACGGGACGCTGCTCCGTGGAAAGCACTCCGACTTCCAAGGCCGACAAAGCCCGTCGGGCGTCGCCGTCGCACGTCTCGGCCAGGAACTCCAAAGCATCCTCGTGCATACGGATAGGATGCTGGCCCAATCCTCGTTCTGGATCGGTCAAAGCCCGCCGCAGAATCGTTTGGATGTCGTCTTTGGAGAGAGGTTCGAATTGGAAGACCCGACTTCGGCTGACCAAGGGACTCGTAATGGCGAAGAAAGGATTTTCCGTGGTGGCGCCGACGAGAATGACGATCCCTTCTTCCACTTCCGGCAAAAGCACATCCTGTTGGGCCCGGTTGAAACGGTGGATTTCATCGACAAACAGAACGGTGCGACGGCCCTCGGCAGCCAATCGGTGCCGGGCCTCGGTCAATATCTCGCGCAGTTCTTTCACACCACTGGCCACCGCACTGATCTGAACAAAAGCACTGCGGGTTTCGGAGGCCAAAAGCCGGGCGAGTGTGGTTTTGCCCGTTCCGGGCGGCCCGTAAAAAATGACCGAACCCAGTCGATCTGCTTTCAGCAGCCGACGCAATAGTTTCCCTTCTCCCAGGAAATGCCGCTGCCCGACAAACTCCTCTAACGTCCGGGGTCGCATCCGGGCGGCCAGCGGCATCGCCTCGTTCAGATGGTTTTGCTCCGCCGATTCAAAAAGCGTACTCACCTAGGCCCCTTTCCATACTCGTTCCTCCACGGCTCTCCGCCCACCCCGGCGGCACAATGATCGTCCTATTGGTGATCGGGCCAAAAACTCGCCCCACAGGAATCCGCCAAGCAACGATCCATTCCACCCGCCTAGCAAAAACACAGGTTGGAGAATATACCCCTATGGTAAACAAAAGCCGGTCGAGTTGACAATCCAAGGCACCCATCGGGCCAAGGCCCCCTCTGGGAGTGCGCCGAAAAGGCACCCGGTGGCTTCTCGCCTCTGACACGTCTCCTTCGCACAGAACCGAGGGTCCAGAGAACTCTTCTACCCATTGGCTCTCCTCTACCTATTAGCTCTTTTCAGTTTGGCTCTTTCCAGTCCCCCAGTGTCCCTATGACCAGACCGGTTATAATAAGGGCAAGCGTTTAGAGACCCGGGAACGATTGCCCTTTTTTCTTGCGTTTCGGTTTCTTTCATGGCTGAAGTGCTCATTAGTCTTGGTTCCAATCTTGGGCCCCGCGAGGAAATCTTACAAAGGGCCGTGGACCTATTAGGCGCCAGTCCGGGCATCTGTCTGCGGGCTGTCAGCCCCTGGTTGGCTACGCGGGCGGTGGGTGGTCCCCCGGGGCAACCCGATTTCCTCAACGGAGCCGCCCTGTTAGAAACCTCCCTGTCTCCCCAGGCCTTGTTGGGCCGATTGCTCCAGATCGAAACCCAATTGGGACGGGTGCGCGATCATCGATGGGGTCCTCGAACCCTGGATTTAGATGTGCTCCTTTATGACGATCTGGTGGTGGAGACGACCACATTGCAGATACCGCACCCGGCCATGGCCTGGCGGCGATTCGTCTTGGAGCCAGCCGCCCTCGTGGCCGGTCGGATGGTACACCCCAGAATCGGCTGGACCGTGCAAGAGCTTTTCGATCATCTCCGGACCGCCCCTCCCTACCTGGCCACCGCGGGTTGTTCGCCGGAAGTCCATACTCGGCTGGCCCGGCAACTGGCCGAGCAAACCGGGGCCGAACTCCTCTCAGGCGGGCAGTTCGTCGAAGCACTCCGGAAGGCCTTTTCCCCTGGGTTCGGCAAGGTCCACGCTCCTTCCCGTCCAGATTCCCCGCGATTTTCCCCATCCGCGGTTTCTGAGGCTACTCAGTCGATCCGGACTGTTATACAATGGTTGGAATTCCTTGCAGAATTATTGGTCCGGGATCACCCCCGATGGACCACAGGCCGGTGGGTCATGAGCGATTTTTGGCTCCCGCAGTGCCTGGCCTGGGCAGAAGCTCTCCCAGGGCAGGAAACAGAAAAGGATTTGCAGCGTCTTTGGAATAGGGTCCATCATAGCACCATGTCCCCAAAATTGTTGATCCTGTTCGAGAAGCAGACTCCGGGCAGCTTACCTGCGCAGTGCAGTCCTGGTGTTCCTCCAACAGAGGTTTCCTGCTTGCGACCGAATCTTTCAGAAGGGAGTTTTCCGAGAACAAAAGCGTGCCCAACACAAGATGCTATTTTTCTCTCCCATCGGTCTCTGAAAGATCTGCTCAAAACGGCATGGAGAGGCCCCATTTTGCGGATTCCGCTGGCAGACCCTGAGGAAGACCTTTCCCAGGCTACAAGCGAGGTCCAAATCGCTATGGAAGCCGTGCAATAATCCCCCCACGGAGGTCATGGAATACTCCTGGAAAGTTTTGGAAAACTGAGTGCGAGGAGCGAAGCGGATGACGACATCTGAGGGAGAAAAACCCCAAGTAGTTTCCACGGTGGCGGGCATTCGGGACCTGGCGGCAGCAGCCCGGAGGCAAGGCCGACGGATTGGTTTGGTCCCTACCATGGGAGCATTGCACGAGGGGCATTTGAGTTTGGTACGGGCTGCACACCAGGCGTGCGATTACACCGTGGTGTCCATCTATGTCAATCCCACACAATTCGGACCTCAGGAGGACTTTGCCCAATATCCCCGGAACTTGGCCCAGGACCTGGCCCTTTTGACCGACTGCGGTGCGGACGCCGTCTTTACTCCAACAAATGAAGAAATGTATCCTCCCGGATTTGCCACTTGGCTCGAAGTCGGTTCTGTGGCAGAACCCCTGGAGGGCAAGTGCCGACCTGGGCACTTCCGAGGTGTGGCCACGGTGGTGCTCAAACTTTTGAATATCGTCCAACCGGATATTGCCTGGTTCGGCCAAAAAGATTATCAACAGGCTCTGGTCATCCAACACATGGTCGTGGATTTGAACGTGCCGGTCGAAATCCGGATTTGTCCCACCGTGCGGGAGCCGGACGGCTTGGCCATGAGCTCGAGAAACCGCTATCTGAGTCCGGAGTCTCGGCAAAAGGCGACGATTTTGTGGCGGGCTTTGTGTGCGGTCAAAGAGCAGGTATCAAGTGGCCAAAAGGACACTGCTCTGCTGGCCGCCCACTTGCGATCGATGATTATGGGCCTCCCCGGAACCACGATCGACTATGTCGCTTTTGTCGATCCTCAGACCTTGCAGCCAGTCCGCCGAGTGGATCGGCCTGTGCTGGTGGCCTTGGCAG
>JBPOIK010000160.1:0-7939 GCA_052034525.1 Planctomycetota bacterium | reverse complement strand
ACCGACATGGTGCGGCGACGTCAAGCAGCCGAGCGGGAGCGTCTACTGTCGCTTCTGCGGCAGATGCGAGTCGATGCCGGTCTGCGCCAAGCCGACCTGGCACGCAAACTGCAACAGCCTCAGTCTTTTGTGAGCAAGTACGAGTCCGGTGAGCGACGAGTGGACATTCTGGAACTCCGGGACATCTGCTGCGCCGTGGGCGTTTCGCTCGCGGAATTCGTACGGCGGCTGGAGAATGGGGATTGAAGCCGGACCCGCGATTCCTGCGCCAGCCCAAGCACTTCTGGGCGAGTGTGCGCTCCATCAGCCAGCACATGGGCTATACCGCCAGAGGGACTCGGCAGATTCGGGTTCCCGATCTGGCAGCCATCATCGCGACCCTTGCAGATTTGGGCCTCGACACAGAGCACGCTGCTGACTCGTCCCTGAGGCCGACGAGCCTGGGTCGTGCTTTGGTGGAGTACTTCGCCTATCGCGCTGACACGCTGAACAACCTTGTGGAACCGTGCCTGATGGACGCCCGCCAGGCTGCCAGAGCCTTTGCACGTGTCAAGAAGGAAACCAAATCCAGACGGCGGGTGCCGATGAACAAGCAGAAGGGGAGCAAGAAGAAGCCCGCGTATCTCACGGCGATGGTCAACATGCTGATCGACGCGAACATTCGCGGCCTTCCCTGTGACTATGACCCGCGCGAACTGACAACCTTCACTCGCGAGGGCACGCCACTCCGCACGCTCGCCCGACGCATCGACGGCGCGTTCCCCTCGGCCGTGAACCCGATCGCCGTCTGGGAGATCAAGGAGTACTACCACACGACGACCTTCGGGAGTCGCGTTGCGGACGGCGTCTACGAAACACTGCTTGACGGAATGGAACTGGAAGAGCTGCGGAAGTCCGAAGGGATCGACTGCAAGCACTACCTTATTATTGACGCGCACTATACGTGGTGGGACTGCGGTCGGTCCTACTTGTGTCGCATCGTGGACATGTTGCACATGGGCTATGTCGACGAGGTGCTTGTCGGAACCGAGGTGCTTGCCCGGCTGCCAGAGATTGTGGACGAGTGGGTGGCGCTGTATCACGCCCAAAGCCCCGGGCTTGATTGACGCCTCCAACGATCGTTGGTGGGCTCATCGGCTCAGATCGTGGCCTGCAGGGTTGTGCTGCAACCCCCCGGGTGAGGCGTCGAGGGGCGTTGCGTGCGCAGCCTCGACCGAAAGCGATGATCGAGCTTCTGGCTTGGTCTGCGCCCCCTACCCCGCATTCCATCCAGTTGTCCGGACTCTGGCCCCCGCAACCGCAGGGCTGACCTGCACGTACCATATCCCGGGAGGGCCCGGCCAGAGTCCGCCCGGCCCCCAACCCCGCCCAGCGTCCCAAAACCGCGTTGACCCCCGCGCCGACCGCGGGCAAGATGAGGGCTGACGTGAGGAATCCGATGGCCGACTCTCCGTACCGGCCACCCGTCGGGAACCCGCCGGGGGGGCCGGACGTCCAATCCGGCAGAAGGGCAGGCGTGGAGTCGCCGGCCCGCACGATCCCGTTCGAGGACGCCGCCGTTGTTCGGCAGGTCCAGTCGGGGGACGTTCAGGCGTACGCGCAGCTTGTCCTGAAGTACCAGGACAGGGTCCACAACACCTGCTGCCGGCTGTGCGGAAACGTCGAGGACGCGCGCGACGTGACGCAGGAAGCGTTCCTCAAGGCGTTTGAGTCTATCAAGTCCTTTCGCGGGGCCAGCAGCTTCTACACCTGGCTGTTTCGTGTGGCCGTGAATCTGGCCATCAGCCATCGACGGCGAACCACCCGCGCCCGCCAGGTCAGCATGGATGGAGAGGGCGAGGGGCTGTCCAGGATGGCCGGCTGGGCCGACCCGGCCGCGCCGAACCCCCTCCAGCGGGTTGCGGCCGGCGAAATGTGCGGCCACGTGTCGCGGGCGCTGCGGGAACTCGACGAGACGTACCGCGTGGCCGTCGTGCTGCGCGATATTGAAGGTTTCGATTATGAGGAGATTGCGGAGATCCTGGACGTGCCGAAGGGAACGGTGAAATCCCGGATCGCCCGCGGGCGGCAGGCCCTGCGGGAGGCACTCCTGGCACACATGAGCCCCGATGGGTAGTGCATTGACGAGGCGACGTTGGACTTGCGATGAGCCCTTTGGATCGAGACAACCTGGACGAGCAACTGTCGGCCTATCTTGACGGCGAATTGACAGAGGCTCAGCGAGCTGAAGTGGATGCCCTGCTGGAGCAGGATGCTTCCGTTCGGCATCGGTTGGAGGCGATGCGGGGCACTGTGGAGCTCATTTCCGCCTTGCCGCGGCGGTCGGCCCCGCCGAGCCTGATGGAAGACGTGATGTCCCGACTGGAGCGGGATGAGCTCCTGGAAGACCTGAACACCTCACATCCACGCAGGAGTGGCCGGCGTCAGTGGCTGTCCGTGGCGGCGTCGGCAGCGCTGGTGGCGATCTGTGCAAGTGGGGCGTGGTACATCTTTCGGGCGCCCGCAAGAAGTGGGGAGCGTCCCAGTCCCGTCGTGGTGTCTGCTCCGTCGTCGGAGGCCCCGGTTCGGGATAGGACGCCTGCCAAGGCCGACTCGCCAGTGATCGGGAGTCAGACTGCCCCCGAGCAATCTGCGTCTGAACCCAGATCGTCCCCCGTGGACGGCGCCGCCAAGTCTCTGACTCTGCCGACGGGGAGGCCCGATACGGTCGTGGCGGATCGGAGCCGCACATCTGGGCCTGGACAGCGTGGCTCGAAGGACGCGGACCGGCGCGAATCGGGCGATCAGGTGTTTGCGGCGGCCCCTGATCGGAGTACGAAAGGAAGTGAATCCGATCGGACGGCCAGCGCAGTGCCGTCCCGGGGGATGGAAGACAGGCGTCTGACGGCAGGCTTGCGATCGGAATCCCTGGGATCTGCCAGTGAAGCGACGGCGGCCACGGGCGAGGCACGAGAGCCGGCGACGCTGGCCCCATCTGGGGATTCGGCCGAACCTACGTTCGCCGGCGCGATGGCGGACATGTGGGAGCGGGGCATGTCCGAGTTGCGCCGGTTGTCGGATGACGCCCGCGCGACGGTTGAGCAGAAGCTGGCGGACGGCGCCTCGCCGACGGATGTTGCCCGTCATCCGTTCGCTAATGAGCGGACGCAGGTGCAGGTAGCATTTGCAACGGAGGCGGCACGCCAGGCCGCCGCCGCGCGGCTCGCGCATGTGCTGGATGAACAGGAGATTCCGGAGGTTCGGCAAACGGCGTTTTTGAATTTTCTGGGGCTGGCACCGGCGCTGGAGCGAACGTCGCCGTTCTTCATTCTCGGACAGCCAAAGGTGAATTTTGCCGAGTCGGGAGAGCAACAGATACTGGTCCGTATAGCCCCGCAGCATGTGGAAAGACTCTTCGGCGCCGTGCTGGAATCCGCGGATGCCGAGCGAAACGTGACCGTTCGCGTGGGGTCAGCCGCCGCGCGCGGCAGAGTCGCCGGCCTCAGCTTGTTGACGATGGGCCTGCCCGTTTTTGACGAACCGACCGGTACGCTGGCGGACGCATCTGAGGCCGGTGCGCAGCGCGTGGGGTCGCCGGCGGCCCGACAGACGCGGCGCGCGCGGCGTATGGGGTGGACCGTCTCTATGGGCCTGACAGACGATGACTGGGCGTCTCAGACAGATGCGGACGCGGACGAGGTGAGCACCGACGAGAGTGCCTCTCCGAAATCGGAGTCCCACCGCGAGCGCTCGGCTCGCCGAGACGAGATCCCGCCAGAGCCCCTGGGGGCTCCGGCTGCGGCGAGCGCCGCCGCGCCCGCCGCCACGCCGTCACGTACGGACGGGACAGACAAAGATGGGCTGTCCGACGCCGGATTAGACGCACAGCACCGCATGGGCCTGATCTCGGAATCCGATGACGTGCTCCCGTCCGCCGCCACGAGTGCGCTTGTTACGGTAGTCATTCGGTTGTTGCCTCCTGCCGCAGCCCAAGCGCAACCTGCTGTCATACCAGAGGCTCCGGCGCGGCGACAGCCGGAACGGGCACCGACGACTCGCCCGTCCATGCAGGAACATCAGCCGTCGCCATCATCCCGTTCGGATTCGGCCGAGTGACCCTCGTTTGCGACACGGCGACGTTACGGCGTTCGGGTTGGCGGCGGCGGGGCCGTTCGTTGGCGAGGCACATTGCCAGCCTCTGCACAATCCCGCGCGGTGCTGGTGACTCGTGCGTCCCGCCCGTCTCCGGGCAGGAAAACGCCGGGAGTCGCAAAGCGATTCCCGGCGGCAACACTGTGTCCACAAGACACTTGTGAAAGATAATGACAAGCTGCGGCGACGAGTAGAACGGTGTTATCGACTGGCCGCCGCGCTCGGCGGATCGAGCGGCATTCCAGTCGCTTCGTCGAACCGATGCGCGGTATCTGCCAGACGCAGTTTCATGACTCGGCCGACCTTGAACTTCACGGTACGCTTGGAGGGCACGGGGACGCGCTCCAGCGTCTTGGGGTTCTGCGCAACCCGCGCGGCGCGTACCTTGCACTCAAACACCCCGAAGTCGCGAAACTCCAACCGGTTACCGCGACCCAACTCTTCGATGATCTCGTCCAGGAAGCTCTGGACAATACGCTTGACCAGGACGCGCTTGGTCCCAGTGCCATCCGCAATTCGGTCGATCAGCTCTTTCTTAGTGATGGTGGACATCAACTGCTCCCCACAGCGCCGCAAGAAAAGTGACCTGACTCGCCAGAACTCAAGTGACTCGGACCTCCTGTCCAACTCCATCGCCTGACCAACGACCAGACCCCTCCCGTGCGGTCCATGCCCCCTGCGGAAGTAACCCGTTCAGGCAACATAAGTTATCCTACAGCAATAGGTTTCCGCCATCAAGCCCCGAATTTGCTCCGCGGCCGCAGGGGGGTCGGACAGGGTTGTGCGGGTGGGCAGACCGGGCCCTTCGGACCAGTCGGCCGGGCGGAGCGGCACAGTCGGCCGCGCTAGTGCCGTTCGTAGCCGACTCGGTATGCGTCAAATCGTCGGTACGTGAAGTCTCGACCGTGCATGCCCGGTCCTTGCCAGTCGATGAACCGTTCCCGGACCAAAACGGACTCACCCGGTTGGGTGGGAGAAAGGATTCCGGGCCAAATGGAGCGCTGAGTCCATTCGCCAGCCGTTGGCAGCGAAGCATCCCGGTTGAACAATAAAGTTGTACTGTAATCGGGCTGCTCGGAGCAGCAATACGTCGGATCGGTGGATGAGTGTGTTGTCTGACAGCCAGCCAGGGTGAGAAGCAGTGGTAAAGCACAGGTGATGACGTGCCGCATGATTACGCCCTCCAGAGGCTGATCGGAACGAGCGGGCAGGTCCGAAAAGCCTTTTGTCTCTCCGCCCTCCGGCCGAACGAGCCTTCAGGGAGTGTGCCGTGTCCTCCCAGCAGTCTGCGGGGTTCAGGACGTCCGGAAAGCCCGGGGCGAACGCGTCGCAAACGGTAGTCGTGGAGGTCGATCAGGCTGGGCGGCTCGTTACGTTTGGAAGGGGGTGTTTGTCGGATGCAACGGTTCGCCCCAGACGTGTGCGGCGGGGCGACAGAGACATTCAGGGCGCGGAGGCTCGGGCAGCCAGGACAGTCTCGGCGAGGTAGAGGTCGATCGCTTCGTCAATATCGACGGTGTCGTGGGGCGCGACGACGATGGCACGCCGATCCGAGCCCAGGAATGCGTGCGGCTCTGCAGAGCCGTCCAAGGCATTGAAGAGCGCCGATCGGGTCACCACCGTCAGACCGCCGTCGGGCAGGTAGAGCGGCTCAAGATCCTGTCTGCGGTAGTGGCGGTTCGGTTGAATCGGATCGAGCCGGTCTTGTCGCAGTCGGAACATCCAGTCGGGGTGGTACTTGCCCACTGGGACTACGGTCTGCACGGAATCGGCTTCTGTCTCGATGATATGCCGGATTCCCTGATCGATGATACCGGGACGCCGCACGGGCACATTGCCGTAGAGCATAACGACGAGGTCTGCCTGCGAAGGGCATTGCCCTTCGTACGCGAGCACCGCGTGGCGCAGCGCTTCATCCACACGCGCGGAGTCGTCCGCCAGGCGTGCGGGGCGCTCGATACAGACCATGCCCCGGTTGCGGGCCAGATAGAGTGCGTCCGCGGAGTCTGTGCTCAGCGCAACACCATCAACACGTCGCGCTTCCAGTGCGTGATCGAACGTGTATTCGATGACCGCTCGACCTCGCAAATTACGAACGGACTTGTCCGGCAGCCCTTTGCTGCCTGCCCGAGCCAGAATGATCGCCAGTGTGAACACCGCACGTGGATCGGCGATTCAGGTGCCCCCGCTTGAATCGATCCGGAGACTGGCAGGATCGCCGAAGCTCCTTCCGGAAACGGCTCAGGCCCGGTCGCCTGAGACGGCCGGGCCTCGTGGTGCAGGTGGTTAACTCGCGTTGCGTCAACCGGCCAAGTCTTCCAGAAGCCGGTTGACGGTAATGGCAATCTTATCAGGCGTCTCGTACGTGCCCGCCTGTATCTGCTGCCGAGCGGCGATGACCTTCTCGATACGAATGTCAGGCAGATCGCGGGCCGCAGCCAGCAGAGTGCCAAGTTCAGAGAGTTCTACTCGGTCTTGCGGTGCGCCATCTGCGTCCGCAACCTTCCGTGGCTCTGACGCGACCACAACCGCATGGCTGGATGCGCCGGGCGCGGGACTCCCCATCCCGTCAATCCTGGTGATTTCGCTCATCAAGGTCTCCACTCACCCGGTGATCGCAACAGGTTGTTGCTCCGGCCCATTGTGCTCCGGTCTCGTCATCCAGCTAACCCCTGGCGAGCCGGAGTGTTAAACAACACCCCCCGCGGGCAACGAATGCCCGGCCCTTTTGCTTTTCCTCCTTGAAAACGCTTGAGGTTCGCTGGGATGAATTCCATGCCGCGGCGGGAACGAACCGTTCCATCGGTTCCCCATGACGGCGTACGCTCACGTCCGAATGTATTATCGACGCAGCGAGGAAGGTTCTTGAAGGAATTTTCATCGGCACGATGAGACGCGGAGTTGAGCACGAATCCGTCCAGTATCTTCCCAGGTTTCCCAGGGCAGCCACAGGGATGCCTGCGCGGGAAAGCGCAGAGTCCCGAGACTGCCTGGAACCCGCAAATCCTTTCTTCGCTGTGCGTGTCGTAAGACCTGGGCAAACGGCGCAAAGCAGGCACGCCCGATAATGTCCCGCAGCTCTGAGTTGACTGAGCATATTGAGCGAGAGCATTGATTCTGAGTGACGTCAGCACGCAGGTCGTGCTTGTGATGCCGGGGCCCGGGCAGCCCCCAAGAGGCACGCGATTATCGGACGAGCCGATACTTGTCAGGACATGTCAATCGTTCCACTGACACTTCAGAAGACGGATCGTCGATTCAGGCGACGGATGCCAGCGGGCGGATCATCTGAACGAGCTGGCTCATTGTGTGGTTTTTGCGAAGGTCGAATGGCAGGATCACACCGTGATTGTGGTCACTGGCCAGGATAAGCAGTCGCTCGAACCGGACGTCGTATCCGGTTTCCTGCGGCTGGTGGCCGCACACAAACAGATCCACGTCCAGCCGTTCGGCCAGCTCGGCCAGAGCCTGTTCATTCTGATGGCGACCCCAGAGAAGCGAATACACACTTCCATTCTCACTCAGGTTCAACTCGCTCAGCGGACGGTCGAACACGGAGACGTCAAAGTGGGGCACGTCGCGATGCCCGGGCAGGGAATGGGAGACGAAGACGCGGTTGGCCGTGCGGGCGGCCAGCGGAAACGTGCTGATGAACTCAAGAATAGCCTGGTATACGACGTCCGCCTCGTCCGCATAGGTCGCCTTGATGCCGTTGTAGAAATCGTACGTGACGATGCGCCCCCCTTTGCTGATTTCATGGTTCGTAAGCTGGGCCAACTCGTGATTGCTCTGGATGAAGTGTACCTGG
>JBPOIK010000012.1:0-12117 GCA_052034525.1 Planctomycetota bacterium | reverse complement strand
AGGGAGTGAGGGGAGCTGGCTTCTTCCCCCGGCTCAAGCCGGGGGCACTGACTGGCCGGCTGAAGCCGGCTGCTGGTGTTCGGCCGGTCATCCAGCCGCGACGGTGTAGTATACGGCGGATTCCAGGGCTGGTCCGCTTTCGCCTGCCTGCGCGACGCCATCTACGCCGGCTTCCAACGACACCCCGCCCCTTTGCTCTTGCCCATCAGGGTGTGAACGGTTACTTCGGAATCCCCCCTTGTCAAATGAGGGCTTACGAACGCTTCTGGGCCTCACTCGGAACTCAGGACGAGGGTTTCCTGAGCCTCGGCTGCACGCCGATCTGCTGGAGAGGACGCAACCATGAGTTCTGTCAGACGCTCTTATTTCTGAATCCCCAGGTCCGACGAGGTGTACAGTGAGGCGAACGTGAAGCCGGCGGCTCCGATGTTCTGCCGCGCGCCCTCCTGGCGGTCGATGACCGCCACGATTTTCTCGACGATCGCCCCGAACTCCGTCAGATCCTTGGCCGCCTCCAGCACCTGGCCGCCGGTGGTGGCGATGTCCTCCACCAGCAGCACGCGTTCGCCCTTTTCCAGCACGCCTTCGAAGAGCTTGCCGGTGCCGTAGTCCTTCTTTCGGTTTCGCACGATGAGAAACGGCAGTCCGCAGGCCATCGACGTGGCGGCGGCGAGCGGCACGCCGCCCAGTTCCGCCCCGGCGATCCGTGCGGTGTCGGGCCCGACATGCCCGGCCAGCGCCCGCCCGACCGCCTCCAGAATGCGCGGCTGGGTCTCGAAGCGGTATTTGTCGAGGTAGTATTTGGACTTGCGGCCGGAACGAAGCGTGAAATCCCCCTCGAGGTATGCCGCCGCCCGGATCGCCCTGCCCAACTCGTCCCGATTCATGCGTTGTCCTTTCGAGTCGAACGCCGCGCGTCTGCCCCGAAGCCGGCCGCCGAGTATAGCGTGGGGAACGGCCGGTTGAGAAGACACCCGCCGTCAGACGCTCAGGTCCGCGGCGCGGCCCAGGGCCCGTCGATGCCGCTGCCGGATGGGAACCACGAAGTCACGAAGAAACGCGTCCACCTGTCGCGGGGCGGCGCCGATGAAGGCCCGGGGGTCTGTGGCCGCCTTGACGTTGACTGCGGCAAAAGCAGGGTCGGCCGCGATGCGGTCCAGCAGGTCGTTTTCCCGGCCCTCCTCCTTGACCCGCCGGGCGCTCGCCCGGGAGTGTCGGCGGATGCGCTCGTGCAGGGTCTGGCGGTCGCCGCCGCCGGCCACGGCCGCCATGAGGATGTTTTCCGTGGCCATGAAGGGCAGCTCCGCGCGAATGCGGGCCTCAATGATCTTGGGGTATACCACCAGGCCACGGGTCACGTTGAGCACGATCCGCAACATGCCGTCGGTGGCCAGGAAGGGCTCGGGGACGGCCAGCCGCTTGTTGGCGGAATCGTCCAGGGTCCGCTCGAACCACTGTTCCGCGGCGGTCTGCAGCGGCGAGGAGGCCAGGGAGATTACGAATCGGGCCAGGCCGGTGGCCCGTTCGCACCGCATGGGGTTGCGCTTGTAGGCCATGGCGCTGGAGCCGACCTGGGATTCTTCGAACGGTTCCTCGATTTCCTTCAGATTGGCCAGCAGACGGATGTCGTTGCAGAACTTGTGCACACTGGCGGCGATGCCGGCCAGCGCGCAGACCGCCTGGGCGTCCACTTTGCGGGAGTATGTCTGGCCGGTCACGGGCTCGACGTCTTTGAAGCCGAACGCCCGGGCCACCTCCCGCTCCAGGCGGGCGATCTTGGCCATGCTGCCGTTAAACAATTCGACGAAGCTGGCCTGGGTCCCGGTGGTGCCTTTGACGCCGCGGAACCGCAGACGGGCCAGGCGGGTTTCGATTTCTTCCAGGTCGCGGACGAAGTCCCAGCACCACAGGGTCGCGCGCTTGCCGACGGTGGTGAGCTGGGCCGGCTGGTAGTGCGTGAGGCCCAGCGTGGGCCGGGCCCGGTGCCGCCGGGCGAAGCGGCCAAGGGCGTCGATCACGTTGACCAGCCAGTCGCGGATGAGCCCGAGCGCATCGCGCATGATGATGAGATCGGCATTGTCGACGATGTAGGCGCTGGTGGCCCCGAGGTGCAGGATGCCGCGGGCGGCAGGTGCTTTGTCGGCGAAGGCGTGCAGATGGGCCATGACGTCATGCCGGAGGTTCTTCTCATAGCGGGCGGCTGCGGCGAAGTCGATATCCTCGACGGCGCGGCGAAGCTGGGCGACCTGTCCGGCCGAGATGGGCAGCCCCAGCTTGCGCTGGGCCTGGGCCAGTGCCACCCACAGCCGCCGCCAGGTTACGATGCGGTGGCGGGCTCCGAAAAACCGGCACATTTCTTCGGACGCGTTGCGGGCGACCAGGGGAGATTCGTAAACGTCGTGCGTGATCATATGAATGCTGAGCCTCCTCGGACGGCCGGCATTGTACCGAGCGACGACAAGGTTGCACGCCGGTTCCGCGCGGATCGCCGGGAGGGCGTTCCGCGTTCGACAGGGAGGTGATGGAGAAGGTCGTGCATGGGAGGCCCCGTGCGTCTGAGCGGGGAAGAGGGATCTTTCCGTCGCGCCGGAGCTCCGGGAAACTCGGTCCGTGGAAAACGGACCCTGCGCCGCCCGATCGTTGGAGCTGCGGCCGGCGTCCGAGAATCCGGCCCGCTCTCGACGTCAGGTTGAGGTGTTCGCGAAACCCGCAAGGCGTGTCCGATAAACCTTGAGAACCAGCCACGGTGCGCCGCGACTTTGCATTGAACGCGGTTTCACGCTTCTCCGATGAGTATGACTGAACGCCACAATGGACGTGCCTTTGATTCCTGAAGGAGGACTCCTTGGAATCCACGGAGGGCTTGCCGACATCACAGCCACAGGTCATTGCCGTTGACAAGGACAAATGCGTCAACTGCCATGCCTGCCTTTCGGCCTGTCCAGTCAAGTACTGCAACGACGGCAGCGGCGATTATGTGACGGTGGACGCCGACACCTGCATCGGCTGCGGCAGTTGCCTTAAGGCATGTCTGCACCAGGCCCGTCGGTACGTGGATGATTTCGACGCGTTCATCGCGGATCTGGCCGGCGGCACGCCCATCGTGGGAATTGTCGCACCGTCGGCGGCCGCGAGTTTTCCCGAAACATATTTGAACCTGGTCGGCTGGCTGAAGGCCAGAGGTCTGAAGGCCGCGTTCGATGTCAGTTTCGGTGCGGAGCTGACGGCATACTCCCTGGTCGAGCACATCCGAACGGAGAACCCCCGGCTCGTTATTGCCTCGCCCTGCCCCGCCATCGTCTCGTTCATTCAGATATACCATCCGGAGCTGCTGGAGTACCTGGCGCCGATCGATTCGCCGATGCTCCACACCATCAAGATGATCCGGACGTATTACCCGCAGTACGCAGACTGCCGGATTGCCGCCATTTCCCCGTGTGCCGCCAAAAAACGGGAACTCGCCGATGGGGCCTGCGGGGACTACAACATCACGTATCAGTCCCTGGCCCGCTATCTGCAACAGGAGGGGATCGACCTGTCGCGCGAGCCCGCGGGAACGTTCGAGAACCCCTCCGCCGAACGCGCCTTGGCGTTCTCGACTCCGGGCGGCCTGCTGTGCACGGCCCAGCGCTGGATGCCGGAACTGATGGAACGCACCCGCCGGATCGAGGGCAGCCCCGTCGTCTACGAGTACCTGCGGGCGCTGCCCGGCGTGCTGGAGAAGGGGCGTGCCCCGTTGCTGATCGACTGCCTGAGTTGCGAGTTCGGCTGCAACGCCGGTCCGGCCGCTCTGACGCTGGCGCAATCCCCGGACGAGATCGAGTACTGGATCCGGAAGCGTCAGCAGGCGGTGGCTTCGCGAGCCGCGGAGTCGGCCGCTCCGGACGCGGCCGGCGGCGCTTCCGACATCACCACGACGGTATCCCAGTACTGGCAGAGAGGCCTTTATGCCCGGCAGCATACGGACCAGCGCCGGCGGAACAAGATCAGGATTCCCGACGCGCGAAGCCGCTGGATCATTCTCGGTCAGATGCACAAGTACTCGGAGGATGATCTGTACAACTGCACGTCGTGCGGATACCTCACGTGTGAAGGGATGGCCACCGCCATCTACAACGGCAAGAACAAGCCGGAGAACTGCCACTTCTACCTGGCCCGGGAGCGGGCGCTTTCGCACCAGGAGCTCATCGACCGCGAGAAGCGCTTTCGAAACATCCTGACCACGTGTATTGAGGGTTTCATCTCCGTCGACAACGATTTCGTGATTCAGGAGGTCAACCCGGCTCTCTGCCGCATGCTCGGGATGGGGCCGGACCGGATCATCGGCCGCTGGATGCGCGACCTGACCGACGAATCGGGCAAGGCGGAGTTCGAGCGTCAGCTCGAGCTCCGCAAGGCGGGCAATTCCAGCGTCTACGAAATCCGCCTGGTCCGCGGCGACGGGAAGGCGGTGGACTGCATCTTCAGTGCCTCGCCGATCCGGGACAGCCACGGCCGTCGTGTCGGCTCCTTCGCCATGGTTACGGACATCACGGCGCGCAAGAAGGCCGAGGAGGCTCTGCGGACGGCCCGCGACGATCTGGAACAGCGCGTTCAAGAGCGCACGGCCGAACTGGCCCGCACAAACGAAGAACTGCAGGTGGAGGTGGTCGAGCGCAAGCGGGCGGAGGTGGTGCGGCACCTGAACGAAATCCGCCTGGAGGCGATGCTCCGGCTCTATTCCATGAAAGAACGGAGCGTCAAGGAGATCAGCGACTTCGCCCTCGAAAACGCCGTCGCGATCACGGACAGCCGGATCGGGTGCCTGGCCTTCCTCAACGACGATGAAAGCGTCCAGACCCTGTACTCCTGGTCCCGGAACGCTGCGGACGAAGGCGTCGTCGCGGACAAGCCGGTCGAATTCCCGGTGCAGACATCCGGACTGTGGGGCGAGGCGGTTCGTCAACGCCGGCCCATCATCACGAACGGCCCCGTTGCGACGGATTCCCAACAGGCCGGCGCCTCGTCGGGACAATTGAACCTCATCCGTCGCATGGACATCCCCGTGTTCGAGGGCGAGCGGATCGTTCTGGTGGCCAGCGTCGGCGACAAGGCCACGGAGTATGAAGAGACGGATGTGCGGCAGCTCACGCTGCTGATGAACGGCATGTGGGACATCATTCGGCTGAAGCGCTCGCAGGAGGCCCTGCAGGCCGCCAAGGAGGCGGCCGAAGCGGCGACGCGGGCCAAAAGCGACTTCGTGGCGGTGATGAGCCATGAAATTCGCACGCCGATGAGCGGCGTGATCGGAATGCTCGACGTGCTGCTCAAATCGCCCCAGCCGCCCGACCAGCAGCAATACACGCAGATGGCGCGGGACAGCGCGGATCTGCTCCTGTCGATCCTGGAGGACGTTCTGGACACGTCCCGGATCGAGGCCGGCAAACTGTTGCTGGAGGCGATTCCCCTGCAACCGCGCGAAGTCCTGCTCCAGACCGTGGAGACGTTCCAATTGCAGGCCCGGGCGAAAGGCCTGATCCTGACATGTGACATCGACCCGAACGTTCCCACGACGCTGATCGGAGACCCGACGCGCCTGCGGCAGATCCTGAACAACCTGATCGCGAACGCCATCAAGTTCACGCACGATGGCGGCGTGGTCGTTCACGCCTTCTGCCCCGAGCGCACGACCCGTGATGTGATGCTGGAGGTCAGCGTGCGGGATTCCGGCGTGGGCATCGCTCCGCACGCCCTGGCCGGGCTGTTCGAGAAGTTTCACCAGGCCGACACCTCCACGACCCGCCAGTACGGCGGAACGGGCCTGGGATTGTCCATCTGCAAGGGCCTGATCGATCTGATGGGCGGCACCATCGAGGTGGAGAGCGAGCCCGGACGCGGCTCCTTGTTCCGGTTCCGCGTGAAGCTGCCGATCGCCAGTCCCGAGCAACCGGCCGCGTCTGTCCGCGCCAATGCATCCACCGCCCCTCTGCCGCGGCACGATCGGTCCCTGCGCGTGCTCTACGCGGAAGACGATCAGACCAACCGGGCGATCATCCGCATTCTGGTCGAGCGCATGGGCCACAGAATCGACGTGGCGACGGACGGCCAGGAGGCCCTGGCCGCCCTGCGCGCTCGGCGCTACGACGCGGTCCTCATGGACGGCCGGATGCCGGTGATGGACGGTCTTGCGGCGACGCGGGCTGTCCGCGACCGCTCTTCGTCCGTGCTGGATCACGACGTATACATCATTGCCCTCACCGCGAACGCCTCCGCCGCCGACCGGGAGGCGTGTCTGAACGCCGGCATGAACGATTACCTGCGCAAGCCGGTCAAAGGGACCGAGCTGTATGATGCCCTGGCGCGGGCGATCGAACACCTGACCGCGCGCGGCGTGGCGCTTCCAGCGGCGCCTTGCCCGACCGATCCGTGCCCGACAGACACGCCCGCCGTCGCGCCGTCGGTCGCATCCGTTTCCACATCCACGGCTTCCCGGAACCCGGCACCGCCGATCGATTTGGCCGCGGCAATTCAACAGTGCGGCGGACGGGATGCGTTCGAGCGCCTGCTGGCTCGGTTTCTGACAGACGCGCAAACACAGCTTGGATCCCTGCGGGCGGCGCTGGAACCGCTGGAACGCCGGACGTTGGAACTCATGGCGCACAAGCTCAAGGGGGCCGCAGCCGCGATGCAGGCCGTGCCGCTGGCGCATCGCGCCGCACGGCTCGAGGCCGCGGCCGCCACGGCGGAGCTTGCCGAATTGCAGCGACTCGCGCAATCCGTGGCAATGGAGCTGCATCGGCTGGGCAGCATCGTCGGAAACGTCGTGGATACGCCTCAGACCACATCAGATACGCAGCCGGATTGCGGATAATCGAAGTTTCCGCGGGATTCCGTCGCGCTGCCCCGATGCCGAGGCAGCGACCGGAAACGCCGGAACAACGATCGGAGGGTGCGGCAAACGGTCGGGCACGACCAGCCCGAGGGGGCCCCGGAGGCATCGTCCGAGAGCTGTCTTGCGCCCGGGGCGTCATTCCGCTCGGCAGCCCCGCCGGTCTGTCCGCGGTTGCCGGCTTTCTGAGCAAGCCATTGATTCACAATCCCCAGAATTGATACAATAACATGTATCAGCAGATGCGCTGCGGATGGTCCATCTGCCCAATTGGAGCCGGATCGCCTCGTGCCGCAAAGGGCAGCCCGCGGAGTTTTTCGAACACCTGCCCCGCGACGATCGAACACCGCAGTGGCAAAAACCGCCCCCTTTTCACAGGAGACGACAGATGGTCGCATCGTTGCTCCATGCCGTTTTCCACCGGCACTCCCTGTACATCGGTGTTGCCGTTACCCTGGTCGCGCTGGTGATGCCCACCTCCGGCCGGGCGGACGAACTCTCTCCGGACGGCCTGTGGCTCAGTGTCTGCCAACCGCCCGAGGAGCACCTGCGAGGCGCACCGTGGATTCGTCCCGACCGCTATCACGGGGTACTGCTGGACAACGCGGTGCTGGCGGATGTGCTGGGAAGGGTTCCGCTGGAGGACACCCCGGACGCCGCCGTCGCGAGCCTGATCACGCTGCCCACCCCCGACGGCAACTTCGCCCGTTTCCGCATCGTCGAATCCCCGATCATGGAACCGGAGCTGGCGGCACAGTTTCCCGAAATCCGCACGTACTGCGGTCAGGGCGTTGACGACCCGACGGCCACCGTCCGGCTGGATACGACGCCGTTGGGATTCCACGCACAGGTCCGATCACCCCATGGGCACTATTACGTGGATCCGTACACACGTGACGACAATGAGTTTTATGCCAGCTATTACAAGCGTGATCTGCCCAATACCCACGACTTCTGCTGCCAGGTGACCGGAGAAGATATCGAATCCGAGCTTGCGGCCGACCTGGCGAACCTGCGCGATGCCGAGGAACTCAGATCGTCCGGCAGCACGCGCCGCACCTACCGCCTCGCGAACGCCTGCACCGGCGAGTACGCCGCCTATTTCGGGGGAACGGTGGCAGCCGCCCAGAGCGCGATCGTGACCGCCATCAACCGCGTCACGGGCGTGTACGAGACCGAGTGCGCCATCCGCCTCGTGCTCGTCGCGAACAACACGAGCATCGTCTACACGAACCCCGCGACCGATCCGTACAGCAACTATGACGGCGTCGCGATGCTTTCCCAGAACATCAGCACCTGCAACTCCGTCATCGGCAGCGCCAATTACGACATCGGCCATGTCTTCTCGACGGGCGGCGGAGGCGTCGCATACCTCGGATGCGTGTGCCGCAGCAACAAGGCCGGCGGCGTGACCGGGTCGAGCAACCCCGTCGGAGATCCGTATTACATAGATTACGTCGCGCACGAAATGGGCCATCAGTTCGGCGCCAATCACAGTTTCAACGGTACGGCGGGCTCCTGCGGGGGCGGCAACCGCAACGCCGCGACCGCCTACGAGCCCGGCTCGGGCTCCACCATCATGGGTTATGCCGGAATCTGCGGCGCGGACAACCTTCAGGCGCACAGCGACGCCTATTTTTCAGCCGAGAGCTACCGGGAGATCATGGCGTACGTGATCGGCAGCGGCACGTGCGCGAGCACTCTTTCCACAGGCAACAATCCGCCCATTGTGAACGCCGGACCCAACTACACCATTCCCAGACAGACGCCCTTCCAATTGACGGCCACCGGGAGCGACCCGGATGGCGATCCGTTGACGTACTTCTGGGAGGAGCGAGACCTCGGGCCGGCACAGTCCGCCAGCGGCGGCGTCATCGCCGACAACGGATACAGCCCGTTCATCCGCCCCTGGACGCCGACGACCGACGCGCGGCGCATTGTTCCGCGCCTGAGCAATCTCCTGGCCGGAACCTGGGCGTTCGGTGAGCAACTGCCCAACACCAGTCGAACCGTGAAATTCCGCTGCACCGCCCGCGACAACCGCGCCGGCAACGGCGGCGTGAACTCCGATGACATGGTCATTACGGTCGCGTCCGGGGCCGGCCCGTTCCGGGTGACCTCGCCCAATACCGCCGTAACCTGGTCCGGCACGCAAACCGTGACGTGGAACGTCGCGAACACCAACGCATCGCCCGTGAACTGCGCGAACGTCCGCATTCTCCTGTCCACCAACGGCGGAAACACCTGGCCCACGGTCCTGGTCGACAGCACGCCGAACGACGGAAGCGAGACAGTCACTCTTCCGAGTATCTCGACAACCGCCGCGCGCATCCGCGTCGAGGCGATCGGCAATATCTTCTTCGACATCTCGGACGTGAACTTCCGGATCACACCGGCGGGCACGCCGCCGATCATCACGAGCCACCCCTCCAACCAGGCCGTCTGCTCCGGCGATTCCGCCACCTTCAGCGTGACGGCCACCGGCAACCCCGCACCGACATACCGATGGCGAAAGGGCACGACGGAACTGTTGAACGGCGGGTCCATCTCGGGTGTCACCACGCCGACCCTGACCATCAATCCGGCCTATCCCGGTCATGCCGCCGCGAACTACAACTGCGTCGTGACCAACTCCGCGGGATCCGCCACAAGCAACGATGCGGCCCTGACGGTGAACGTGGGTCCGACCATCACGGCGAACCCGGGGCCCATGCAACTGGTGGTCGGGGATGAAGCGATCTTCGATGTTTCAGTCATCGGAACGCCTGCACCGGATTACCGCTGGCGAAGAAACAGCGTGCCCCTGAACGACGACGGCCGCATCGCCGGCGCCACCACGAACACGCTGACCATCAGCCCGCTCCACGCGGCAGATGAAGGTCAATACGATGTTGTCGTGTCGAACTCGTGCGGTACCGTCACCAGTGCCTCGGCCGGACTGTATCGAGGCGATCTGGATTGGAACGGTAGGGTGGACACTGCCGATTACGTCTGGTTCGCCTATTGCCTGACCGGCCCTGGAGCCACACCCTCTTTTGGCTGTGAAGGCGCCGATCTGGACGTGGATGGAGACGTGGATCTGACCGATTTCGCCATTTTCCAGATGTCATTCCCCCGGCCGTGAAGCAGGCCGACGGCTCTGGGGCGGCCGGGAGCAAGCAGAGAGGGCGAATTGCCGGAGGTGGGAATCGAACCCACACCCTGTTGCCAGGACGGGATTTTGAATCCCGCGCGTCTGCCAGTTCCGCCACTCCGGCATAACTCGTTATATACCAACGAGTTAGGTTGGCTTGCGTTCGGGCGGGCTTCCCTTCGTTCGCTTCTGACTGCCTTTTCCGGTCGCCGCGACGATGGTCAAGGCCGGCATTGGATCGCTCCTTGATGAGAAGCGGAGTCCTCCGCTCGAACGCTCCGCGACAGCTTACCAGGGGCTCCGGGTGCCGGCAATGGGACGTACGATCAGATCCTTTTTCTCCGGCTCTCGATTCCTCTCTGTGGCCTTGTTACTTCTGCATTCCGCCACCGGAATCCCCGTGTTGTCCAGTCTCCAAACGCAGTCCCGCTTCACGACCTTCTACGCCCCAGTGGTCGGGTGTACCAGTGGGCACCTGGAGCAGCGGGGTCTCCGCGCTCCAGGCGTTCGCGAAGCTTCCGTTGCAACTCCGCGGCGAATCCCCGGGATTGAAGGACCGACCCAGGGCGTCGCGCGCTCCGGCTGTCAGGTCCGACACAGCCTGCCGGACCATCTGTGTGAAATACCTATATGACGCCATGATTCCGCACCGTCGCGACCCAGTGGCCGGGCGTGTACTGTTTCACACCTGAATCCGTGACGCATGGGCGATGATATCGTCGAATTGGGCGGACGGGAAGCGTTGCATGAGTTCGACCGCGCACGCAAGGCATGGTGACACGGGTCTATAGGGCGGGAAGGGGCGACGAGGCGTGGCACGCGCGATCAGAGGACGGGTTCGGCGCGCAAGGTCCCCCTTCCGGAAACAGGCTCTCTGATTGGACTGCGCAGGGAAAGGTTAGCGCGGGACCGAGGCGGGAAGCAGACCCGACCGGCCGGGGGCCAGAAAACGCTCGTACACCCGCTGCCACACCGGACGCCACGGATTGTTCTTCCAGAACGCCAAACGCCAGCGACCGGCGTGCCGCGTTAACCGGCAGGCCAGGTAGACCATGTCCTGAATCACGCTCCGCAAACGCCGGCGGCGAACCGTCCGGCGGACCGGCATTTTCTCCTCCGGCGGCAACGCGCGATCCTGCCGCGGCGACTCCTGCCCGCACAGCCGCAACACGTTGTAGGCCACCTGCCCGCACTCCAGCACCAGCGCGTTGGTCGCGAACTTGCCGCTGGGCACCCGCTCCAGGTTCATGTCCGTCTTGCACTCGCTGAGGAACTGCTCGCTCGTACCGTGATCGTGAAAGAGGGCCACCCCCTGCGACGCCGACCCCTCCGACGGCTTCCTGCTCGTCCAGAACGTCTGAATCTCCAAGTCCGGCACCCGCAGAGCCTGGCCGTCCGCCGTCGCCTCCCGCCGGATGGCCTGCACCCCGACCCGCTCCAGCCGGTAGTCGCGCTCCCGCCAGGCGTCGCCGAACCAGATTTCCTTGCCGGCGCGGCCCGCTACCGGTTCCCCGTGGGCCGAGGCCTCCTCGAACCCCTCCGTCAGCGACACCTTCCGCCGGTTCCGATTGCTGATCGAGTCCCCCGGGCCGTGGACCTTCTGGCGACCGCCCCGCACGTTCGCCAGGTCGTCAAAACCCGCGTGCAGCCGCCCCCGGAGCCGTCCGTCCGTGCTTGTTCGGGCGAGGCGGAAGGTTTCCTCCCGGACCGCCGTCGCTCCGGCTTGCCGGTGGAGCGTCCCCTTCCGCCGGAGTTTGTTGCTGAAGTCTCCCTGCTGGCCGAAGTCTTCCCGTTTGGTGTCGTAGCCCTGGATTCCCTTGTCGGTGTCGCCGACGCCCTCTTTCTGGCATTTTCTGTTGTCGTTTGTCGCCACGTCCCCGTCCAGGGCAATCCAGTCCTTCCAGCACGGCGTCAGCTTCGGCGCGTGCCGGCGCACCATCTCGGCCGACTCCTCCAGCAGGATCGTCCGCACCGGCGGTTCGGACTCGTCGGCCGCGGCGTCTTCGGCGCCGAGCCGGTCCAGACGTTGCCGCAGCGTGGCCTCCGAAGGGACGCGCTTCAGGCCCAGGGCCAGACGGAAGAACTCGTTGGACTCGTCCTCGAACGCGCGGACCGC
>JBPOIK010000043.1:0-21612 GCA_052034525.1 Planctomycetota bacterium | reverse complement strand
ATTCGGCGAACTCGAGCAGACGGAGGAATCTGTGATGTGTTGTAAGTCTCGGTTATGGCTGGTCGCGGGCGCGCTGGTGGGTTCGTTGTGCATCGCCGGTTACGTGGGATGCTCCACGGGTGCCGGGGGCGGGGGCGGCGGAGGTGGAGGCCACGGCGGGCCGCCGGCTTCGTTCACCCTGGGAGCCGTGCAGCCGCCGGCGGAAGAAGTGAATCGCCGGCCGCAGGCCATCAATCCGTTTGCGGCGAACGCCAACGTACAGCTTCCCAACCAGGTTGATCTCTCATCCGACATGCCACCCATCGGAGATCAGGGACAGTTGGGATCCTGCACGGCCTGGGCAGCCGGCTACGCCGGGGCGACCTACACGGCCGCCAAGTCGTTCGGGTGGACGCCCACAGCCCCTCAGCAGCAGGCCAGCCCGGGGTATCTGTACAACACGTTGCTCTCCGAAGACAACCTGGAATGCGGCAGCGGCACATACATCGCCACAGCGATGAACCTGCTGGTGTCGCGGGGGTGTGCAAGCCTGGCGGTCCAGCCGTATTACGACAATCAGTGCCTTGATCCGGCGGCTTCAGACGCGGCAAACTTCCGCATCGGGAGTTTCAACCGGGTAGATCCGGCCAACCGCAACGCGCTCAAGGGCGAGCTGGCCCAGGGACGGATCGTCGTTTTCGGAGCGACGTTGGACAACGACTTCATGCAATACACGGGGAACGCCGTGTACCGCGGCAGCGGCGTGCCGCTTCAGCAGGGCAGCATACACGCGGCCCACGCGATGGCCTGCCTCGGGTACGACGAAGGCCGCGGCGCGTATCGCATCATGAACAGTTGGAGCACCCAGTGGGGCGACCGCGGATTCATGTGGATGGCGTACGAGACGTTCGAACGAACGGTGTTCGAGGCATACTCCATCCAACCGGCGGGCGATCGCCAGCCGCCGGTCGATCCGGACGACGGCGGCGGGGGAGACGACGGCGGCGATCAGCCAGGGCCGGAGCCTACCGGGTATCTGGACGCCGCGTTCCAGTTCGCGGATGCCAACCCCTTTGGCGACACGATCGTATACCTCGTGTTCTTCTACCACTTTGACGCACCGGTCTTCATCCGCACGGTGACGGTGATTGACCCGAACGGCGGACAGGGCGAACAGGCGTTTGATCAGGCCTTTGCCGACGGCTACGTGTACTTCATGAAGACCGATGGGACCCAGTTCACTCCCGGCGTGTACACCATTCGGTTTGACACCCGCTTGAACAGCGGCGCAGACCAGTCGTATGAGGGTCAGGCCAACATCGACAGACTGGGCGGGGGCGGTTCGGCGGACGAAATCTGCTACAACTACTGCACCTGGTCCTTCGACGGCGAGTGCGACGACGGCGGCCCGGGAGCCGTCACCGGGCTGTGCGAGTATGGAACGGACTGCGCTGACTGCGGCCCGCGGGAAGGAGACAATCCGTACTACTACGATCCGAATGACTACGACTGGTACGATTACGACTGGTACGGTTACGACTGGTACGATGACGACTACGGCGGTGACGACTATTACGGCAGCGGTGCCGAGAAGAATCAGCGGACCTTCCGCGGGATCCCCGTGGAAACGCCGCCGCACGCACGCCACCTGCCCGCCTCAGGAGTGGATGGCCGTACGCTTGGGGCAAACCGCCAAACGGTGACCTATCGAGCACCGTCGGCGCAATAGCGTTGCGGCGGGATTTCGGCTACGACTGGCACGCAGGGAGCCGCGTCCATTTCGGGCGCGGCTCCTTCTGCCTGTCCGGGGGGACCGGTGGCCCTCCGGCGGCATCGAATGTGGAGACAAGGCGGTGAAGACGCTTCCGCGACAAGGCCTGGTCTGGGTGTGCCTGCTGGCGGCGGGGGCGGCCGGCGGGTGCCGACGAGCGGAACCGGCCGGCCGCTCTGACGCCGCTCGCATCCGGCAGCCCGATATTGCGTTGATCACCCTCTGTACCTTTCGCATGGCGCACTCCGGGCTGGGCGGGTACGATCGGGACACCACGCCGTTTCTGGATTCTCTGGCCGCGTCCGGCGTACTGTTCGAGAACGCCGTCAGCGCCTCCTCCTGGACCAAGCCCTCCGTCGCCAGCCTTCTGACCGGCCTGACGCCGAACGTACATGGCCTGACGGACATGTCCGGCGATCGGGACATCATCGCCGGAGAGTTCACGCCTCAGCGGATTCTGGCCGATACCGTCGTAACGCTCGCCGAGTGCCTGAAGGAGGCGGGCTACGCCACCGCCTGCCGCGTGAATAACGTGCAGGCCGGCGAGTTCTACAACACCACCCAGGGGTTCGACGATGCGGTCACATCCCACGAGATGGACGCCTCGGCCATGCTGCGCGACCTGGACCGGTGGCTGGCCGGCCAGCCGGCGGACCAGCCGGTTTTCTTCTTCATGCTCACGCGTGACGCGCACATGCCGTACGATCCGGACTATGAGTGGTTCGTGAAGTTCGACCGGTCGGAGCGATCCACGCCGCGCGAATCGTACCCGGGCTATCGGCAGTGGCTGCACAGCCGCGTGAAGAGACGTCTGGACGATCGTCGGTCCGTGCGTCCGGAAACACAGCGACAGTTCATCGACCTCTACGACGCGGGACTGGCCCAGTTGGACCACGCTCTCCGGATCCTGCCGGAGATTCTGGAGCGGAACGGCCGCCGGAATCGCACGCTCATCGTGGTAATCGCGGATCATGGAGAGAGGTTTTTCGAGCACGGCAGAATCGGGCACGCCGGCGTCCCGGACGAAGCAACCATTCACGTGCCGCTCATCTTCGCCGGTCTGGACATGCCGGCGGGCAAGCGGGTGGCGCCCGTCGTTCGCAGTATCGACGTATACCCCACCCTGGCGGCCCTGGCCGGGGCCTGCCCTCCGGACGTTCTGCAGGGAACCAGTCTGGTGCCGATGCTCTACGGTCCGCCGGAGGAAGCGGAGAAGCTCACCGCGTTCGCCAGCTTCATGGGCTTTCACCATGCCGTCCGACAGGAGAATTACAAACTCCACCTGTGGCGCGGTGGTCGGCGCAGCCTGCACGACCTGAACCTGGATCCGGGCGAATTGAACGACATCTTCGTGGAGAGGCCGGACGTCGCCGAGCGACTGGATCAGGAGCTGATGCGCTGGCTGGACGCCGAGGAAGCTTTGCGAGCTGTGGTCGCCCAGGGCGCAACCCGCGCCCTGACACCCGAGGTCATCGACCAACTCCGATCCCTGGGATATATTCACTGAGAGTGGCGCGGAGCGCACCGCGCCGGGTCGGCTTCTGCCGCTCGGTTTCCGTTCTGTCTTTTTTCGCACTACGATTTCCGGACTTGGGAGAATTCCCCACGTCCTACTCCGTGCGGAATCGGCGGCACATTCCAGGACGGGAATCGATCGATTCCGGCGGGCGCGGTGGAAATGGACACAACGGCCGGTCTACAATATGCTGGATAAGCAAGGCGATTCTACGGTCCACAGGCCGCTGTTTCGTATGGAAGGGGGGTGGAGTGCATGCAAACGTTGAATGAGCTGCGACAGCACGAGCTGGTGATTCTGCGGCGGCTTCGGGCACACCCATTGACGGAATTCGAGCTTGCCAGCGAGGTAGCCGAACACAGCGGCTATTCCGCCGACGGTGCCGCCGAGCGTATGGAGAGCTGTCTCGATGCGCTCAAAGAAGCCGGCTATATCTGGACCGGTCGCCTCTACAACGAGAAGGGGCAGTTCATCCGTGCGGCCGCCCTGACCAAGGCCGGTCGCGAATTGGTCCGCTGAGACCGTATCCCTGTCGTCGAGATTCTGGAGGTATCCAGCCGGCCACCCCGCATCGGGGTGGCCGTGTGGACTCGCCGTTGCCGCAATCAGCGATCTCGCCGACCCACGATCACCACTCCCAGCCGGTCCGCCGCCGCGACCATTTTGTCGCGGTCTACGACGAACGTCCGGTCCGCTTCCGCCACGAGCACGCGGCCGCCGTGGCGTTTGAGGTTCTCCACGGTGTCCGGGCCCACGGTGGGCACGTCAAAGCGCATATCCTGGTTCGGTTTGGCCACCTTGACCAGCACCCAGCCGCCGTGCCGGCAGAGCTCCCCCGCCCGCGAGATCATGCAGTCCGTTCCCTCAATCGCCTCCACCGCGATAACCTCGCGTTCCTTCACCGCGATGGACTGCCCGATGTCCAGCCGCCCCATTTCCTTGGCGATGAACCATCCGAACTCGACATCCTGCTCCTGCGCGGCCGTCAAGCCGACAGAGGTCAGCACGCCCTCGGGCATCATGTCCGCCGCGTTGAATTGCACGCTGTTTTCCAAGGTGATGCCTTTCGATTCGAGGTGATCCGCCAAGACGCGCAACAGTGTGTCGTTCCGCTTGTCGGCCGCCCGAAAGAACCACAGCCGGATGGCTACGCAGTCCGGCCAATACCGGATGAGCCGGAATCGCCCATACATATCCGACTTGCGGACCGAGCCCGCCAGAATCGCCCGCTGCACGCCATGCCGCCGCAGAAAACGCACCCACGCGCCGATCCGCACGACACCCACCCAACGGAACACGTCCGCCAGGTCCCGCAGGATCGGATCGGCCAGCCCTCGCAACCCCGCCACGATCACCCGATAGCCCGCCTGGCGAGCCCGCTCCGCCACCATCACGGGAAACCGGGTCGCTCCGGCAATGATTGCGATCGTGGGACGATCTGCCGACATGGTTTCGAGATCACCCGGTCCCTGGTCCGTCGCAAGAGTGCGTCACCGCGACCTTCACTGGCCGCCGTCCAGTCGCTCGCGCAGCCGTCGAACCTCGGCCTCCAGCTCGCGCAGCCGCTCCCTCATCTCCGGCAGGCGTCCGACGAGCGCCAGCACCCGCCGCGTTTCCTGAATGGGGCGGGCTGGCGCGCCAAGCACCTCCTGCCCGGGCGGCACGGAAATCGTCACTCCGGCCTTGGCGCCGATCCGTGCGTTGTCGCCGATCTGAATGTGCCCGACGACCCCCGCCTGTCCGGCAATCGTCACGTGCCGCCCCACCGTCACAGAACCGGCCAACCCCACCTGAGCCACAAACATACAGTCTTCGCCGATCTTGCAGCCGTGCCCGATGGCGATCAGATTGCTGAACTTCGTCCCGGCGCCGATCCGGGTCACCCCCACCGTGGCCCGGTCGATGGTGCAGGCGGCCCCGATCTCGACGTCGTGGTCGATCTCGACAATACCCACCTGGGGAATCTTGGCCCACTTGCCGTTCAACGGCGCGTATCCCAGGCCGTCTTCGCCGATGACCGAGCCGGCGTGAATGGTTACCCGATCGCCCAGCCGGCACCCGTCGTAAATCACCACGTTGGGATAGAGCACCACGTCGTCGCCGAGAACCGCGCGGTCGGCCACGTAACACCCCGGGTAGATCGTGGCGTTCCGGCCAACCACGACGTCCGCGCCGATCGTCACCCCCGGCCCGATGTTGGCGTTCTCGCCGATCCGAGCACTGTCCGCGACGAACGCCTTGAGGCTGATCCCCCACTGTGGATGCTTCCGATAGCCGTGAATGCGGACGATCGACAGCGTCAGCGCCGCGTATGCGTCGTCACAGACCAGCATGGGCAGCGACGCGGAACCCGCCATCTCCGGGCCGACGATCATGGCGGATGCCCGGGTCCGGGACGCCATGTCGCGGTATTTCGGATTGGTCAGAAAGGTCAGTTCGCCCGGGCCGGCTTCGTCCAGCGTGTTGACGGCGTAAACGCTCGTGGCGCGGTCGCCTTCGACGCGGTTCGAGAGGCCCTTGTCGCGAAGAAAACCGGAGAGTTCCGCCAGCGTCACTGCGGACAAGTCAGGACTCGCAAGCCAAGAGGTACTCTGTTCCAGGCAGCAGTGTAGATTGGCCTGCCGATCCGGTCAATCCGGATCGAACAAACCAGAACGCGGACGCTCCCCTGAACATCCCCACGCAACCTCCCGCCGGCCGACACACTCCGTGCCGCAGCAGCGATCACCGCGCTACGGTCTCAGCGCCAGAAGGCGCACCTGCCACGCTGCCAGGTCAACGCCGTTGGAAAGGCTGCCGAGGGAAGACCCGTCGATGTAGTCCACGGCCCCCCGCGTTGGGGCACCGTCGGAGGTCACCAGGCTGACCCGCCGCGTCCAGGGACTGACGTTCACGACGGCCACCCAGACCGCGCCGTCCGCCGACCGCGCGGATCGGCAGAAGACGCCCTCCCCCGGACCTGTCAGGCGTACCGGCGGTGGCTGGGCCTGCTCGGCCGCAAGCCGCTCCAGATACCTGGTCAGAGACTCGTGCTCCTGCGGTGCCTCTTCCCGCGCCTGGCCGAGACGATAGATGCCGTCCAGGCCAGGCTCTCCATCGGGCGGCAGCCGCACCTCGCAGGCCAGCACGTATTGCGCCTTTCTCTGCGGCGTGACGGCGCGCGGCAGCACGTCAAACCGCACGTTCGCCTCAAAAAGCTCCTGTGCCATCCTCCCGAACGTCGGTGACCAGCGATTCGGATCCGTCGAAGCCAGAGCGTCGTCACCGACAATCAGCGCGACAGGAATCTCTGAAGAAAACAGGCGGATGATCGGATCAAAATAAAGCAGATCCAGCGCCGTGTGGGCGACGGCCTCGACGACGTCCGGCGTGGCCGCCAGGCTCGCGTAGGGACTGGCCGACCCATCCCGCAGGTCGCGCCACCCCTCCAGCAGCCCCAACCGCTGCCCGTCCAGCGCATGCACCCACATCGCCGCCCGAATCTGGGTGGCCGTGGCCGACCCGTTGGACCGCGTTTCGGGCACGGTCCATCCGCTGACCCACGCGCCGCGTCCACCGGTTTGTCCGCGATACAACGCGCGCCGTGCGAGCGACTCTCCCCACGTTTCACCGTGTGGCGGATCGATCAGCACGCTTCCCTCGATGCGATTCTCCCCGCTCATCCACTCCCGCAGCGTGCGGGGCTGCAGATACAGAACGCCTGCCGGAGCGGACTCCCGGCCTTCGGCGTCGATGCCATCGCTGACCTGAACCAGGGCCAGACCCAGAGCCTTCGCATGACCCTGCAGGGATCGCCAGGCCTCCGGCGACAGGCGCGGACGATCCGCCCGCGCGACCACTCGGAACCCGCAGGCGGCAAGCACGTCGGTATCCGCGTACCAGTCGTCCAGCCGAGTCACTGTGGAACGATCCACGAATCCAAACAGTGCTGGCGCGGGATCGGACGAAATCGCATCCAGGCTTATCCTCCGGCGGTGCGGAAGGAACCCGGCCCGGTGCGGGCTGTTCCGTGCCCGGGTCGGCGCTGCCCGCAGCCAGTCCAGAATTCCGCGGAGTTGCCTATCGCGCAGAGCGGCGCTGCCGGCCTGGCGAAGCACTATCTCTCGCTCCAGAATCCGCACGGTCTTGCCGGCACAGGCCAGTGTGGCCCGGCCATACGGCTCGTCCAGCCAGTCGAAAAACAGGGAATCTCCAGTGTCATTCGGGTCCGCAAGGTGGATGAGTTGCTGTTCAATGGCGGTTACTTCGCGCGTCAGGGAGAGAATGGCCGGATCGGGCCGCTCGGCGCCGGCCGCGCCGGAGCCCAACACCGCCCAGGCCCACACAGCCACGGCACCGCCGCAGACTCCGGGGCAGCGGTTCATCGCCATGGCGCCCACCATCGTTTCTTCGGTTTCCGGGAAACGAAGCGACTGGCCTCCATGACCTCCAGGGTGGGCAGCTTGGCTCTCAACTCCACGAGCCGTTCGCGCGAGAACTCCTGAGGATAGTCGCGCCGCCGCTGCCGGGAGGATTCATGAAAAAGCGCGCTATCGGGCGGAAGGTCGTTGTCCGCCTCGTAGAATTTGAGCGCTTCTTCGAGGCATTGGGCCGCCTCGTAGCCCAGAAGCCGCGTATCCTGTCTATCTTCGGTCCGTGCGGCTGCCTCGCTGATCATCCGGAACAGCAGGATCCACTGGGCCACGTCAATGATCCGAGAAGCACGGCCGGATGGATTCACGCGTGCGCCGATGCCGGCGGACTGTTGCGCCTGTACGCTCAGCAGATCCCCCTCCACGACGAAAACGAAATCTTGCCAATGACTGCACGCGCCGCACTGGGTGGGAACGACCAGGAGAACCCGGTTCGTCTGCGGCACGGGCCGGGCGTCATCTCCATGAAGCGGACCGCGTCCACAGTTCGGGCAGGGCGTCGCCATCAGGTACAGGTACGCTTCTGCCAGGCTGTGCGCCGGTAACGGGTCAGAAGTCATTCCAGGCACCTTCCGAAAGGTCCCGCCGCGTCCGGGCGTGAACCCACAGGGCGGACTGGATTCTACGGATTCAAACCCACCGTTTGCGAGGCGAATTGCTGTGCCGCGGTCGTCATCCGTGCGACGGCCGCCGCATCCGTGAGGTCACCGCTTCGAAGGCCGTCCGCGACATCCTGAAACGCATCTATCAGGTCGCGCATCGCGTTGGCGAAGGCCGTGGCTTTCCCCTCGTCCGGCAGATCGGAAATCCGCACCAGCCACCGTTCCTGCACGCGCTCGAAGAAGACATCCGTCCCTCCGCTCTTGCCCGTCGCCTGGTCCGCGCCCAACATGCGCAGGTCCGACACTTCACCCATCGCTCCTGCCAGGTTTCCAAGGATCTGCTCCCGCGTCTGCCGTGCAATGGCCGCCGCCTGCGGCGCCGTATCCGCCGATTCCTCGCTGATTTCCCCCAGCACGTCGAACAGATCCTGCACTGGTCCGATAATGGCTCCCACGCGGGCTGCCTGATCGGGCACTACAAACCGTTGCAACTGCCCGACCCCCCCTTCCTTGACGGCCTGGCACAACTCTCGAATCGCCGCTTCGTCTTCCGGTGACGGCGGCCCACCGGCCGTGTCGGGAGCCTGCGGTTCCGTGTGGTCCGCCACCACGTCCTCTGCGGAAAACGGCTGATCCGAAGGCGCTTCCAGCGTCGTCTCATCCTCCGTCGCTTCCCCAGGCGCCCCCGGCTGGTAGGCCACAATCTGTGCCTTGCCGTCCGGCACCCGGGGCTTGTACGCCCCGACGGGCGTCGGAAGCAACGGCTGCGCGTCCGTGCCGAGATTCGTGGGGTACCGATCCGCCGGGGTGCGATCCCGACAGCCCGCCGCCACACCGATCGCCAGCAGCAGCAACCCGCACCAACCAATCAGACTCCAGCGTGTGTGCATGGATGGCCTCTCTAATCGCCGTCTATCAAGCCAACAGCGGGCTAGAGTAGCCCCGCGCCTGTACAGGGTCAATCCGGGCTGGGACCGAACGGCCTGGCGTTTGGCGCCAAGATCATCCTCGGAGGCACCCCAGGCGATTCGTTCCCTTGGGCTGATTGCCCCCCCGCTGGAGCCATCGCTTGCCGGATTGCCGCAAGGCGGGAAGGCGGATTTCAATGTCGCTGGACACGGTGGGTCACACACCATTGTCGCCCCACCCGACGACCCGCACGTCCTTTGACAAGAAAAAACAGCCTCTGTTGACCGAAAATAGCTATGATACATGGTTGCAATGCAGTTGCGGCAGCCTCTGTCCGCCGTGAAGCTCGGCTTGGGTCGGGCGGAACCCGCGGGCGAGAATCCGTTAATGCAATGCCCGGCCCGAAGCGCCGGCACCCCCGACCTGTTGGATTTGGTCAGTCCTTTCCCCAGCCCACGGGGGATTCGCCTGGACTGGCCGAGTCTCACGGGGCATCGAGCGGGGTGAAAAGAGGGCAATGCTCGCGGCCTGCCATGCGACCCGGACGCCCGGAAGGTGGTTTCATTTCATGTTGACAAAGACACGATGGGGCTGGACCGAATCCCGCGGACGATTCTTGTCCGCTCTGCGGCTGCCTTGCTTTGTCGCTTTTCTGAGCTTCGGCCTGACACAAATGACAGCCGTTGGCCAGCCCTCTCCCGCGTGGTTGCCGCTGTATCCGACGACCAATGAAGCTGCGGAACCAGACGAGAGCACGCCCGTGCCGGCCTCGCAGCCGGCGGAGCCCGACGAGAGCAATCCCGCGCCCGCCTCGCAGCCGGCCGAACTCGACGAGGGCACTCCAGCGCCAGCTTTGCAGCCGGCCGAACCCGACGACGGCACTCCAGCGCCCGCCTCGCAGCCGGCGGAACCTCCGGCGCCGGAGCCCCGTCTGCGGCCCCGATTCGAATTGCACGTGCCGTCCCTGCGACATCTTTTCCACGAAGCGCAGCGATCCAACGCGGGCTTTCTGTTGCAGACCGTCGGCAGCATGATCGTGGAAGCCGGACGTTCGTCGTCTCAGCAAGTCGATGTGGACCAGGCCATCCAACTGCTTCGGCCAATGGAGGACTGGCCCGACACCCCTGTCGATCTGGCCGTGTACGCGCCGAATCGTGAGGGCCGACCCCGATGGGCCGTACGCATTCAATGGCCCGCCGGAGAGTTGCGCGATCGGATGGCGGCCCTGATCGCGTCGGAGGCCGCGCAGCAGCTTCTCAAGGACGTTGTGTTGACCAGCGGTCCGGCAGACGGATACACCATCTCGCTTCCGGAATTGACACTGGCCTACCTGCTGCCCGCCGGCCCGACCGCCTCCCTGCTGACGACGTTCGACGACGTGGAGTTCCCGGATCCGGCCTTTGCAGGGACCGCCCAGACCCACGAAGACGGTGAGCCCCTGCTGGTCTGCCGGCTGAATCTCACGCAGACGGAAAAAGACAGCGGGGCAACATTTTTCTCCTCGATCAGCTTCGTGACGGACGTCGTGTACGCGGCTCGGGTGAACCCGGACGGCAACTGGATCGAGACGGTTCATGTACACTGGCCGCCCATTACCGGCCTGGGCGCCAAGAGCGTATTCGACAAAGTCAAACAAACGTTCTTCGTTCCGGACGAGGCGTTCGCCAGCATGGTGGCGAATTCCCTGGCGTCCAGCAGCATTCTTGAGCAGGCCGCCGGCGTGGAGGGCGAATCCCCCTTCGTCCCTGGTCCCGTGGCGGAAAGCATCCGGCCGGAGGTGTGCATCACCGCTCTGCCGGGCACGGGGTTCTTTCCGGTTCCCGACGTGGTCTTTCAGGTTCGGCTTCGATCGTCGCCCGAATCGTTCCTCAAATCCGTCGGGCAGGCCATCAGCCGGCAGAACCAGCGTTGTCGCGACCATGACGAGGAGCCGCCCTGGCATCGCGAAACCGTCGATGATCGCGTCGTCTTCTGGAGAGAATCGGAGTCTTGGCTGGGCGGCGGCATAACATTCCAGATGCGAACGGTTCTTTTCCTCACGACCGAGACGGACGCCGCCGGCCAGCAGCGCAACATCCTCGTCGTCGGCTCCACGAGCACGTCACCCGAAAGGCTGATCAGGCGCTGGCTCAACTTCCCCCGGCATCAGGCACGCCGCTTTCTGCCGTCGAGGACCGGTACACGGGGGCAAGCCTGGGTGAACTGGAAGCAGGTGTATCGACACGCGGCCCCGTACCTGAACGTCACCATCAGCTCCGTCACCCGCAGCAGCCTGCTGCCGGACTTCGAGGAGGTGAGCCGTCGGCTGACGGACGGAATGCTCACCGCTCAAATGCAGTACACCGGGCTGGAAATCCGGCACGACGGACCCGTTCCAGCGGGCGTTGTGGTGGTGCCGGCCCTGGCGGCGGCATCCCTGGCGGAAACGTCCGGCGGAACGGATCTCGCCCGGGAGCGCGACGCGACGCGCAAGCTGAGGGTGCTTTATCACCATGCCCGGCTGTTCCGCAAGGACGTGGGCCGTTGGCCCGCGGAAGTGCGAGAGCTTGACGGATACGTGGATTTTGCCGGCAATCCGTACCTGCTGCGGGTCGAGCTGTCCTCCAGGCAGACCTGGCGTGCCTTTGCCCGCGACCTCTTCGCCTCCGGCGAAGCGGACAGGCAGCCAGACGAGGACGACGAAGACGATCTGTTCAGCGGCATCGATGACAGCATTTACGTGATCGAATGGGGCCGCGAGTCGTGGCGGCTGGGGTTTGCCCCCGGCACCTTCGACCACCTCGAGAAGCTGTTCATTGACGAAAACGGGCAGATTCACCGCGTCGAAAAGCCGGCCCGCGCGGCGACCTCGCAACCCGCGGAGACGCAAGGATAACCACCGCGAGCCGGAATCCCCGCCGCTCGCGGGCATCCGGCGGCGCGGTCACCAGGAATCGGAAGAAGGAGAACCTCTCATGAAGTCGTGGGTATTTCGCAGCCTGTTGATCCTCGGTCTGTTTTTTGCGCCCGTTCTGGCGGACGAGCCGCCGGCCAAGAGCGCGGACGAGCCCTCGGACGCCGCGGCTCTCCCCGAAGGCCAGACCCAGGCAAGTCCCATCCCGCGTCTGGCCGAACTGCGGATTGACGAAACCGTCATCGCGGCTCGCGCCATCAACCTGCCGATCCCCGGTCGCACCCGGACCCTGCAGGAGATCATCGAGCAGATGGATCAATGGGGCCACGACGACGGCATCGGCGCGGTGTTGTTGAACGTCGGCGATGTGGACCTTCCACTGCCGGACATCCAGGAGCTGCGCTCGGGCATCGAGCGGCTCCGGAAGATGAACAAGAAGGTCATGGCCTTCCTTCAAACCGGCGGCGACAACGCCTACCTGCTTGCCTGCGCCGCGGACGAGATCGCCACGGCGCCGACCGGGACTGTGATTCTGTCGGGATTGGGTCGGCTCTTTCCGTTCCTGAAGGGTCATTACCAGATGCAGGGGCTGGAGTTCGAGGTCATCACCGCCGGCAAGTACAAGTATCCCGGTTTCCTCAACCGCCGCGAGCCGGACCGCTGGTTCTCCGAGCAGTTTAACGCCATTTTCGACAGTTGGTTCAACGATTACAAACAGATCATCGCCGCCAGCCGGAAGCTCAGTGAGGAGGCGGTCAGCGAAATCGTGGACATCGCCCTCTTCGATGCACCGCAGGCCCAGCAGCGCGGGCTGATCGACGTCATCGCCTATTACGACGAATACCGCGATCGTCTGCTGCGGCAGAACCGCATGAGGCGATACTACCAGGCGGAGGACGGACTCGCGGGCGTCAACTCCATCCAGGATCTCGTCGAAGCCGTCAACCAGCAGCTCCGCAAAGCAGAGGAGGCCCGCAAAGCGGTCGGTCCGAAGATCGCCGTGCTGCACGCCCGCGGCCCGATCATCGACGCCAGCCTGGGCGCGGCCCTTTCGTCATCGGTGATCTGCCGGGACGACATGGTCAAGACCATCGACGAGCTCAAGAAAAACAAATCCATCAAGGCCGTGGTACTGCATGTTGATTCGCCCGGCGGCTCCGGCTATGCGTCCGATGCCATCTGGAAAGCTCTGCGCGAGCTGGATGAGGAGAAACCGCTGGTTGTGAGCATGGGCGAAATGGCTGCCTCCGGCGGCTACTACATTGCCTGTCCCGGCCGCCGCATTTTTGCCCAGCCGACGACGCTCACGGGATCGATCGGCGTGCTCGCGGTCCTCCAGTCACCCCGGTCGCAACTGAATCGCATGGACTATGAGCTGGCGGCCTTCGAACGCGGGGCTCGCAGCCTGCTGGGCGCGCCGCACAGGGATATGACCTCGTCCGACCGGGAGTTTCTCCAGAAGCACATGGACGACTTCTACAGAATCTTCATCGACCGCGTGGCCCAGACCCGGCGCATTCCGGCGGAAATGGTCGACAAGATCGCCCAAGGCCGCATCTGGACCGGCCGGGACGCGAAGGAGATCGGCCTGGTGGACGAGCTGGGCGGCATCACCGAGGCAATCGAAGCGGCGCGATCCATGGCCAACATCCCTCCCAGCGCGGAGTTGAAAATTCTTCATTACCCCCGGCCGACCAGCCTGGGTGAGCTCGTCTTCGGATCCGTCGGCGTCACGGACAGTCTGGACACGTTCCTGCGAGCCGGCGCGCCGGCCGTGTCCATATCGTTTCACGATCAGTTGATGATGCTGTCGCGCGGTTTCGCGCCGCTGTGCTGGGCGCCGATCCCGGACTTCCGCACAACCGTCTGGTCGGCCAGCGCTGCCCGCTTCCGCCTGGTGTCCGACACAAGCCCGAATCCCGGTTCGCCGGTTCCGGTTTTTCCAACGCTGTGGCAGCCGTGATCGGTTCTACGGGCAACGAGTCCGCCTGCGGGGCGTTCCTGAGATGGAACGCCCTGTTTCGTTGGGGTCATGGCGTTGACTCGTTCCGCCGAATCGCAGCGAAACGCCGTGGTGATCTCGAAGGGTTCGCATCCGATGGGCTTTCGCAGGCCTGCCGTAAGACTGTTCTGCCGCGGGGGTTTACGGCTGAGAATTGCCCGGCGCCGCGCGTCCCGCCGGACCCGGTTCGTCCATAGCGCCCCACAGCCGCCCCGTGCCGGGGCCTGCGCAATGGAACACTCCGGCTCGGAAGCACATGAAAGGAAGAGAAACAGGCGGCGATCGGATTCGAACCGATGAATACGGGTTTTGCAAACCCGCGCCTTAGTCCACTTGGCTACGCCGCCGAACCGACCCTGCCTGGGCAACGGCAGGCAGCGTAGTCTAGCCCCGGCCGCAGCCCCGTCAAGGGAGGGCGGCTGAACCCGCCAAGCCGAGCCGATTCCGGCACCCGGTCCCGGGCCAGATCCTCGTCTGCCGCACAGGCGTCCTCAACAGGAGTGGCCGCTGTTCGAACGAAGGGGCACTCCCGTCCCCCCGGCCCGAGTCTTTTCGGCGTTTGTGCTCCTATTTCGCCGACTGCTTCCGCACGATCATATCGAAGTTGCGAACCATCGATTTGTACATGCCCGCCACGATCAGCGCCACCATGCCGGTCGCCGCCGCGGATCCGAACATCGCCATTACGCGGACCCGCACCGAGGCGTCGGCCAGCGCTTTGGAGTCTCCGTCAAAAAGCATGGTCGGATTCACCAGTGTCTCCAGGGCGGTGATCGGCGCAAAAGGACCCAACAGCGCTCCGCCCTCGCCCATCTGGGAGACGATCGCATGCCAGACTGCCCACGTGGCCAGACCCGCCACGACGAGCCATGCCACGCTGACCATCACGGCCTGGACCGTTCTTTTGTTCCGGAGCGACTGGCCCATGCCGATCATACAGGCGAGCGCCGTGTAGATCACCATCAGTACGCCGACCTCCAGCGCGGTCTCGACAAAAACAGCCGTGTAAAGAGGCCTGCGCACCAGGTCATACAGGCCAAACAGCAGCAGACTCCCGACCGGCACGCAGATCAGCGGCACGGCGAAGCTCACCAGCCCCCGCAATTTGCCCCACACGATGTACCGGCTGGTCAGGGGCGTGCACAGCAGCAGGTCCATCGTGTTCGACTCGCGTTCCTTCGTGATGGCCGTCGCCGCGGTGTTTGTCGCAATAAGCAGAATGATGACAAACTCGATCAGAACCACCACGTACAGCCACTCCTGGACGTTCCGCGCGGTGAGGTCTCCTGTCCCGTAATACGCCAGCAGCAGAATGGCCGTCAGCAGGCCTCCGCCCACCAGAACGTACGTCAGGAACCCCCGGCTCAGCGCGGAGGCCCGGGTGGCCGCCTCCCGCCAGGCGACGGGATTCCGCCAGACCACGCGGGGCGTGCGGTGCCGTTCGCCGTTGCCGCCCCGGACGAATCGGCTCCGAATCTTCGTCCAGAAGTTGGATTCGCCCTCCTTCGTCGATCGCCGCACGAAGAACAGGCTGACCAGGATGAGCGCCGCGGAACAGAGAACGCAAAGCGTCACGTAGACGGTGTGCGGATGCGCGATGGAGTATCTCGCCAACCAGTTGTAATGAGCCACCTCGGCCAAACTCGGGGCCTGCACCTGGTTCAGGGCGACCTGCAGGCACAGAAAAGGATGAAACGCCGCCAGCCAGCTCAACTGTGCGTTCGTCACACTCCGGGGGGCCTCCGGAACGCGGGTCACGTTCCACTGTCCCAAGGCATAAACGGCCAGAAGGTACGTGCCGATGAGCAGGTAGAACGAGAAGATCGTTCGCCGCGTCCCCACGCGAACCATGCTGACCGCAATGGCCAGCGACCCGGTGATCAGGGCGGTGGCTCCGGCGATCAGAAAGCTCTGCACGATCTGCGAAGTCGTCACGCCGCCATAGATGGTGGTGAGCAGGAAGACCGGCAAGCCCGACAGAAGCAGCGTCACCACGAAAAAGAGCCGGCTGGCCAGCGACCCGAGCACGATCTGGGCGTTGGACAGCGGCGTGGTCAACAGAATGTTGAACGTCTGGGCGTCGCGTTCCTGGGTGATGGCGTCGGCGGTGAACACCGGGGCCAGTACGCACATCAGCGCAAGCTGTACGATGGATGCCCAGCGGAACGTCTGCGACGCACCGCGGGCCAGGTCCGACAGCGAGGCGGTGGCGCTGGTGCCGGAGACCATCAGCGAGATCATCACCACGCCCACCAGCGCGCCCAGGTAGACGAAGCGCAGCCACAGGTGTCGCGACCGGCGCGACTTGCCGCCGACCACCCGCACCAGAATCGGGTTGCCCGGCAGCAGCCGCCAGAACCACATCCCCAGGTTCCCAAATGGAATCGTCATCACCGCCCCCGTCGCTTGTGCCCTGTCCGCCCAAACTTGTCTGTCCCTGCGTCCCGAAGCCTGTCCCGGCGCGCCGGGATCCCTCCGTCCCTTCGTCCCTCCGTCTCTCCGTCCCTTCCTACTGCACGATTCCCTTCGTCAGCCGCATGAAGGCCGTTTCCAGGTTCACCTCTTCCTCTCTGATCTCCCGGACGCGGAAATTGTTGTCCAGCAACGCGCGGACCAGACCGGAGAAGTCATGCGTGTCGCTGTCGAGTTCAACGATCAGAGCGCTGTTGTGCTGCTCGACCTTCCGAACGTGTTTGAGCCGCTGCAGCATCAGGGCCGCCAGATCCTGTTGTTCGGCCACTTTCACGCACACCCGGGTCGCCAGCTTCACGCGGCGTATGATTTCCGCGATGGACCCGTGAAAGAGGAGTTTGCCCTCCTCGATGATGCCCACCGTCGTGCACAGCTCGGCCAGTTCATGCAGAATGTGTGAGCTGATGATGATCGTCTTGCCCATGTTTCGCAGCTCTTTGAGCAGCTCGCGGATCTCGATGCGGGCCCGCGGATCCAGACCGCTGGCCGGCTCGTCCATGAGCAGGACTCTCGGATCGTGCAGCAGCACCCGCGCCACGCTCAGCCTTTGCTGCATTCCACGCGAGAGCGAATCGACCAGCGCGGTGGCCTTGCCGCCCAGGTCGGTCAATTCCAGCACGTCCGCCACAACCCTCCGCCGCTGCTGGCCCGTGATGTTGTAGGCCGAGGCGAAGAACTCCAGATACTCCCGGACCACCATGTCCTCGTACGCCCCGAAGAAGTCCGGCACGTACCCGATGAGCGGACGGATCTTGCGGGATTCGTAGCCCACCACATGGCCGCACACACGAGCCTCCCCCCAGGTCGGCTGAAGCAACGTGGCGAGGATCTTGATGGTGGTGGTCTTGCCCGCCCCGTTCGGCCCGATGTACCCGAAGCACTCACCGTCCTGGATCTTCAGATGAAGGTTGTCCAGGGCGGTCAGGTTGCCGTACTTTTTGGTCAGGTTGATCGTTTCGATGATCACCGCGGCACGTCTCCTGATACACGGCGGCCCCTGGCCGGCCCCATCTTACGATACCGGAATCACGACTCGATACATCGTCCACGCTTCGGCTGGAATGCGCCTTTCGTACTCCCTGCCACCCGTGCGCGTGAAGAGCTTCACGGGTCCCCCATGATTGGCGAACCCCACCAGGATCATCGCATGGCGGGTGAGTCGATCGCTCAGATCCAGTTCGCGGCAGCGGTCGGGCAGCAATTCGAGTCCGCCGTCCCAATAGCGACTAACACGCTGTGTGGCCGGATCGTACTCCGCCAGCGTCGTCAGCAGAAGAAGAGCTTTCTGAAAATTCTGCCGCGCGCTGTCCAGCCCGGCGGTCGGGAGGTCCGCCGCAAAGATGAAGCTTCGAAACGGACTGTTCCACTGTTCATGCCGCGCATGCATGGTGTTCTTTTCAATCCAGTCGCGGCGCCGAACAGGCCGCCCGGCGGCGTCTCGGGTGATGCGATCGGCCACCCGGATGGTCTCTCCATCACGGATGCCGCCCAGTGGATACACGAAGGCCATTCTTCCCGCCGTCGGTTTCTGCCCTCGCGGAGAACGGCAAAGGAAACCACGCTCCTTGTCAAACGCATCCACCTCCGCCTGAATGAGATAGCAATCGTACAGATCCACGCCCAAATGGTTCGTAATGGTGCTTTCCGGGGCGATCTCGTCGACGACCAGAGCATTGGCGTCATCTCCGGTCTGGGAATCCTCCGAACCCACGCTGTCTCGCAGCACGCGAATGGATGCTTGAACACTGCCGGTGATCGTGCCGCTCCAGCGGCCTTCCAGCCGCTTGAGAGTCGCCCGCACAGGCACGTCATCCAGCTTGGCGGACGCCGGCCGCAAGCGATACTCCGCCGGGTCTGTAAAGTGCCACTGTGAATCGCCGAGGTCTCGCGCCATCTCGATCATCGGCCGCACGTAGCTGCGCACATCCGGCGATTCCGCCGCCGACGTGGTGTCGTCCGGCAGCCACACGTCCACCTCCGAATACAGGCCCGTTTTCAGGCCGAAATAAGCGGTCGCCACGGCCTCCGCACTGCCGGCCGAAATGTCCACGACGCTCAACTGGTGAAGCCTCTGCCCTACGCCCCGCACCGCCTGCACCGCCGACACGCTCAACAGGCTGGCGATGATCGCAAGCACGGCGAACAGGGTCCAGTTGTGCTGCTGTCTGCCCTGGGATTTCAAGAACGCCCACGATCCGAACGTCGATCCGAACAAATAGACCAGGCTCATCAGGAAGGCCAGCGCCAGGTATGATGCGCCCGTGGCCTGGAAGCCGACAACCTCCTGCAAATGGGGAAACAACGGACACGACGCGTGAGACATGCCTGTCTCGATCGTCGGCAAACGGAGCCCCAGCAGCGGGATCAGAAAGGACTCGGGATTGCGCGCGGGTTCCAGCAGATCCCGCACCGTCGCCCCCACAAAAATCAAGCGTCCGCGGCCCACGCCGCGGCTGGCGACCAGAACGGTGGACGCTGCCGCGTTCGCACCCGCCGAAGGAAGATCCTCCTCCAGAAACGCCTCAACCAATGGCGCGTCCCGCAAGGTCGTCTGTACGAGAGAGATTCCGCTGCGGTATGACGGCCCCTCCGCCTCCACGTCGACCTTGAGAAATTGCCGCCGGAACCTTGGCAGATCCGGCGTCCGAACGACCTGCCCAAGCTTCACCGGCAGCAACGGCTCGAACACCTCGGATCGCGCCAGCGTGTCGGCACGCGCCGCTGACGCAATCACCAGCGTACCCCCCTGGCGAACCCACTCCACCAGCGCCGACTGCTGGGCTGCCGTCAGGTCCGTCGAATCCGCGTGGTCCCAGATCACATAATCCACCATCTCCAGCCCGATCCATCGGCCCGGGAGCTGCGCTGGCGATCGGGTGACCAGGTGGACCGATCCGCGCAGAGAACCCGCTGTGCGAATCGAATCCACCTTGCCCAGCATCCATTCCGGCGGCGCCACATACAGCACCAGGGGCTCCTGGTCCGTAATGACCTCCACCGGGAAGCTCGGCACCAGCCGGGTTACCACCTGGCCGCCCGAGACCACCGGCACCACTCGGCCATTCCGGTCGTAAAGGCTGACGGCTATCGGAGAACCGTCGGGGGCTCCAACCACCGAGTACAATTCGAAGAAGTGAAAACCCGCTTCTGACGTCAGGTACACCGGCCGCGCGTCGTAGCAGAAATCACCGTCGGAGTCCCGCTGCTCGACCCGCAGTTCCCCTTCAAAGCTGGTCGCTCCGTCCAACGCCAGACTGACCACGATCGGAACCCACGAACCGACTCGGACACCGGCCCCCACCCCCGCCTGATTCGGCCCGGCACGATAGCCCACGCTCTCGATGTCCCCCGTAATTCGGCCCATCGCCGGCCGCACAGCCACCAACACCACCAGACTGACGGCAAGCACTCGCTTCACAGCCCGGACGGCCAATGAGACGGTGGGTCGGCGGGCCGCCGATTCGCACACGGAACAAGCAGATGGAATTCCGGGCATTCGGTAACTCCGCACATAATGTGAGCGCAGATCGAGACTTACCTCAACGAGAAAGATAGCGGGAGATGGAGCCGACGTTGCCGATTGGGTCGCCCGTTCCAACCGACGCCCCATTCTACCCGCGTCCCTGCCGATCGGCAACCGGGCAGCGAGCCGCCCGGCCCCTGTCCTCCCACATTGTACACGATCATCCGCCTGGCAACGATTCCAATGGCGGCCGAAGATTCAAATGCCATCCATTTCACGCCGGAATCCTGCTGAACTGCGATGCGGAATGTCCCCGCTCTTTCAGCCATCCAAGCCCAGGGGTCAGGGCAATACGCCCTGCACCTTCTTTCCAGGCACCATGGCAAACGGATATTTCGCCGCGCCCGAGAATTCTTGGATCGACTGGACGATTTCCTACAGAAATGCCCCAGTTCGACGCCGGCCCCCGAACCGTCCGGCCACAAATGCGCCGATCGCTGCCGCCGCCGGGCCATCTGGAAGCGCTGCCGGCGTCAGGGTGTGAATCGGTTGAATCAGACGGCCACGGCCGATCGCACCAGACCGGCCACACGCTGGACCTCGGCCCGGGTCATGCCGGGATGGATCGGCAGGGAAAGAATGCGTTTGCACAATCCGTGGGTCACGGGCAGATCCTGCGGGGCGAGCCCGAGGAATTCATAGGCCGGCTGCTCATGCACGGGGATCGGGTAGTGGCTGCCGGCCGCGACACCCTCTTTCTGAAGGTGCTTCAGCAGGTCGTTTCGATCCTCCACCTGGATCACGAACTGGTGATACACGTGCTGGGCCTTCGGGTCGGCGGCGGGCGGAATGCAGGCATCGTCTTGTGTCAGATTCTCATGATACCAGCCGGCGACCTGGCGGCGGGCCTTATTCCACCGATCCAGGTGTCGCAGTTTGGCGTTCAGGACGGCAGCCTGGATGGCGTCAATGCGGGAATCCATGCCTATTTCGCCGTGCTCGCCGCCGGCCTGTCGTCCATGATCGGAGAGCATGAGGGCGGCCTGGGCGAGTGGTTCGTACTGCGTGACAACCGCGCCCGCATTGCCCCAGGCACCGAGGTTCGCGTCCGGGTGAAAACCGAATGCGGCCGCGTGGCTGAGCTGTCCGGGCTTGTATCCGTCGAAGGCGGCGCCCGGGCATTGCGCGGCGTCTTCGATGATGACCAGATCGTGTTCGCGGGCGATCCGGGCAAGGCGCGGCATGTCCACCATCTGGCCATACTGGTGCACGGGCACGATAGCTCGCGTGCGTGACGTGATCGCCTTCTCCGCCTGATCGAGGTCCATCAGATACGTCCGCGGATTCACGTCCACGAGCACGGGCTGGAATCCGGCCTGCGCAATCGCCTCCACCGTGCCGACGAAGGTGTGCGATACGGTGATGACCTCCTGTTCGCCGTCGCCGATGCCCAGCGCGGCCCGAAGGGCCAGGTGAATGGCGTCCGTCCCGCTGCCACAGGGAATGCAATAGTCAACGCCGCAGTACGTGGCGAAGGCAGCGGCAAATCGTTGGACAACCGGCCCACCCAGAAACCTGTTGGAATCAATCACT
>JBPOIK010000189.1:0-5798 GCA_052034525.1 Planctomycetota bacterium | reverse complement strand
ATGGCCGGCAGCGGCGATTCGCCCAGTGACTCGAAGAGGCGATCGTAGCGACCGCCGCCGAGGACCGCCCGGAACTGCCGGCGCGTGTCAAACGCTTCAAACACAATGCCGGTGTAATAGGCCAGCCCGCGCACCACCGCAATGTCAAACTCCAGAAACGGCGCCACGCCCGCCTTGTCCGCCAGAATGAACAACTGTCGCAGTTCCGCCACGGCGGGGGAGTCGGTCGGCAACTGCCGGGCGGCGTCCTCCAGGCTGTCGATTTCAAAGATGCCCATGATGCGCGATGCCAGATCGGCCGCGATCCCCGCCTCCCGGAGCATCTCGTGCAGCACCGCGTCCGAAACCTTGCCGCGCTTGTCCAGCACCATCAGCACGCTCAGTTGCTGCGCGTCCGGCACGCCCAGCGCGGTCAGCAGGGCGGCCACGAGCCTGCGACTGCCGATCCGGAGCGTGACATCTTCGGCGGAAAGGCCCAGCGCCCGCAGAGCGTCGACCGCCGTCGCCATCACCTCGAGGTCCGCGGTGATGTCGTCCGTTCCGAGGATGTCCAGGTTCCACTGAAAATGTTCACGCTTCCGGCCCTTGCTCATCCGCTCGTATCGGAAGCACTGGGCGATGGTGAACCATTTGGCCGGCAGGACGATCTGATTCCGACGAGCGGCCACCAGACGTACCAGAGAGGGCGTGACTTCCGGGCGCAGGGCGAGTCGGCGTCCGGATTTGTCTTCAAACGCGTATATCTGATCGACGATCTCTTCGCCGGCCTTGCGGGTCAGGAGGTCCAGATGCTCGACGACCGGCGCGTCATACTGTTCAAAGCCGTGCCGGCGGGCCGTGGCCGTCCAGGTTTCGAACAGCCACGTGCGCCAGATCATGTCTTCGGGGTAAAAATCCCGCATGCCGCGCGGGGCCTGGAGACTCATGACTGCGCCTCGATGTCATGCACCGTGTGCCGTTTGCGCCCGTATGTTCCAGTGGTCTGGGCGGGGCGAGGGTCGCCGGTCGGCCCGCGATCCCGCCGGGCCGGCGCCCGGAACTCCGGTCTGCGGAATCACTTTCCCGCCATCGTCGTGCCGGTGCTTTTCAGATCGGCGCACGCCTGCACGACGCGCCTGGCCATGCTCTGTTCGGCCAGTTTCAGGTAGCTTCGCGGATCGTACGTTTTCTTGTTGCCCACCTCGCCGTCGATGCGCAGCACGCCGTCATAGTTCTTCATTATGTGGTCCACGATGGGCCGAGTGAACGTGTATTGCGTGTCGGTATCGATATTCATCTTCACGACGCCGTAGGAGATGGCCTCGTGAATGTCCTTGATATCCGAACCGGACCCGCCGTGGAAGACGAGGTCGAATCGGGCCGCCTTGCCCAACTCCTTCTCCACCGCGGCCTGTCCATCCCGCAGGATGGTCGGCTTGAGCACCACGTCGCCCGGTTTGTAGACGCCATGCACGTTGCCGAAACACGCGGCAAACATGAACCGGGCGCCGGACACCGTCCGCATCTCACGGGCCACCTGCAACATGTCCTCCGGCGTGGTGTAGAGCTTGTCGGACTTCTCGTGGGCCACGCCGTCTTCCTCGCCGCCCACCACCCCGGCCTCGATTTCCAGGATGATTTCGTTCTCGTGGCAGAGCGCCAGGAGTTCTTTGGCGATTCGGAGGTTCTCGGCCAGCGGCAGGTTCCCGCCGTCGAACATGTGCGAATTGAACAGGTTCGGCAGTCCCGCCTTGCGCCGCCGGGCGGTCTCGGCGATCAGGGGCTTGACGAACTTGTCCAGTTTGTCCGACGTGCAATGGTCGGTATGCAGTGCGACGAACACGTCGTATTTCTGCGCCATCAGGTGCACATGCTGGGCGATGGACATGGCTCCCAGCACCATGTCTTTCACGGCCGTTCCTGAGGCGTGCTCGCCGCCGCCCGTGGAGACCTGGATGATTCCGTCCGACCTGGCTTCCGCGAAGCCCGCCAGGGCTGCATTGGCGGTGTTGGTGGACGTGACGTTGATGGCCGGGTAGGCAAACCCGCCCGCCCGGGCGTTGTCCAGCATCCGGGAATAGGTCTTGTAGTCAACAACGGGCATCGGAAGGTCTCCTGCTCAATACAACGCGCGTTCCCAGGCGGCCGCGGCCGGCGGCTCCACGCCAGGGGCGGCGTATCATATCCGCTGCCTGGTGCGTTGGCTAGAACCCCTGGCATGCCGACCATGCCGCATATTCGCCGGACCGGACATCATTCTTGCGGGGCAGCACCTTCCAGCGCGGGAACGGCCAGTCTCACGGACAACGGTTGATTCGGGCCGATCAGCACGTTGGTGACCTTGTAGCTCATACCCTCCGTGGGCATGGTCGTAGTGGTACGCAGGCGAACGATGACGCTCGAGCGGGCCGGCAGGCGAAGGGTCTTTGGCCCTATACGGCCCGTCCGTTCCAGCTCCAGATCCAGCTCGCAGGCGTTGTCGACTCGGAAGGAGATGTACTCTTCGGTCTGGTGATGCGGCGGCTGAACGCGAACGGATGCCGCAAAAAGCGCCGACAGCTCCGATTCCCGGCCATACAGACGGTTCTGGCACCACACCGCGGTTCGCCCGTCCGTCAGCGCGGCGTGAATGGCATCCAGCGAGCGTTCCGGGGCGAACACCAGAGTCAGCGTTCGATGCTTCTCCGGCGTCCAAGGTATGGCGGGCGACGGACCGTGCATGTCGGAGTTGCCCAGCAGGGTGAGTTTTTTCTCCACGGCCCATTGATGGGCCTCGGGGAAGTAATAGTCTCCGTTGCAGATCTCGATTCCCTTGAGCCAGCCTTTTTCGAACAGATGGGTCTGCTCTTCGCCCCATCGACCCCGCTCCGGCCCCTTCCAGCCGGGGTGATTCCAGAAGAGGAACGCACCCTGTTTGGCCGCCTCCTCCGCCTGGTCGTAGAGCTCCGGCGTGTTCAGTGGTGTGACGTCGTTCAGAAAAATGGCGTTGAAGTGGCCCGGAGGCGTGCTGCGCGTGATCTCGGCGCCGCGAATCAGGAGCACATCCTGCTGTTTCGCCCGCTCCACGACGAGCTCGTACGGGCGGTTGAGGTTGTCACTGACATCCTCCTTGTGCGGGCGATACTCGACGTGGTCCGTGACGGCGATGGCGTCGAGCCCCTCGCGCCAGGCCTCGTCGATCCGCAGCGTGGGCCACACGTTCCCGTCGGAGAACATGGTGTGCGTGTGGAAATCACACATCAGCGTCTGATAGCCGGGTATGTCCGGGAAGCAGATTTCGCGCCGCGCATCGGCCGCCTGGGCGGCAAGAACGCACGTCAGGATCAGGATCGACGCAAGAGATTTTCGATACGTGAGCATGATTCATTCCTTTCGAAGGGCTCCAACCGGCTCACCTCACGTCTGTGTGGCCGGATCCGGGTACGACCGGTAAGTATAGCAATCGCTCGCTGAGTGTCTGCCCGGCGGCCGGCCGGGGACGTGCTTCGCCGGGTGGGGAGGGGGAGTGGGGGGGCGGAAACCCCATGAAGTCCACTGTGTCGCGCAGGCCGCAGTCGATCGGATCGGGCCAGTGGTGGTCTTCGCCCGTCTGAGGAGGCGTATCGCCCGGACCGCTGAGCAGAAGCTCGGATACAGTTTGGACAGAATGCGACCATTTGGAGATGGACGGCGGGCGGAGATACGGTAGAATACTTATAAGCCAGCGGTGCCTTGGGGGGCAAGGCTCTCTGGGGGGTGGGCATCCGACGAATGGGGGGGAACAAACGCACACGCCCGCAGAATCGTTGATTTCGACAGCCGTTGGAGCCTGGAAGCGACCGAACCGACGCTCGGAGGGGCCAGTAGTGCCCTGCCCCCGATGGTCGGCCACAAGTGATGGAGGCGTTCGAATGAAGCGTTTTTTCATGCCGGCATTTCTGGGGTTGGTTCTGAGCGGATCAGCCGTCCTGGCAGATTCGTGGCCCATGAAGCACCGGGACTCTTACAACACGGGACGGTCCGACTTCATCATCCCGGCGTCCCGACTGAACGACACGCTCTTCGACGTGCTACGCTGGCAGAAGCAGGTGCCCGGCTCACCCGTCGATGGCGGGCTCAGCAGCAGCAGCATGGTGTTCTTTGACGGCGCGGGGCCGGCCGGCGCCGACATCGTCGTCTGCGGCTACCACTGGCCCAAGGGCGTGCAGGGCATGGACCGGCACACCGGCAAATGCTTCTGGAACGGGCTTCCGTCCGGCGGAGAGAGCATTGGCGCATTCACTCCGGCCTTCTCCAACAGCGGCGGCACCATTTACGTCGGGAACGATGCGACCGACCACCCGCTGATGGCCTTTCGGACGACCACCGGGCCGGGCACATACTGGCACAACGGCGCGAACGCCAACCCCTGGGAGATGAGCCAGGGCTCGCCGATCATCGCTCCCGATGGCCGCGTTTTCCGGTTCGCCTGGGGCGATCGGCCCTACGGCGCGGTGGACAACGGCAGCGCCATTACACACACATGGGCGGCCGAGTCCGCCAACGGGACGTGCTTCAGCGGCCCGGCTTTGATCGACAGCAACGGCGTGAGGGTGGTCACGGGCGGCCGGTGGAGCCAGATCCAATGCTTCGACGGGGACACCGGAGCCGAGTTATGGTCGGTTCCGGCGCAGTTCGTGGACGCCTCGGTCACCGTCGATCCGGACAACGGCCACATTTACGCGCCGGCCGGCGGCGACGATATTTGGGTGATCGGGTTGGATTCCCACGGCAATCCGCTATGGGGGGCCGAGCCGTATGTGCAGGTCTACGACTGGATAGCCGGTGTGAACAACCCCCAACTGGCGGCGTCCGCCGGCTGCCTGAGCCACACCGGCAATACGTTTTATTTCCAGACGGTCAGTCAGCAGGGCGACGGGCGGCTTTACGCGATCAACACGCGCAACGGCCATCTCAAGTGGAGCTACCCCACCGGCAGCCGCGGCTGGGATGGCAATCGGGCGTCACCCATCGTGGCGCAGAACATGATTAACACCAACAGCGTCATCTTCGTCGGCAACAACGACGGCGGCGCATATTATGCGATCCAGGACAACGGCACGTATGGCGAAGCGCTGGACGTGTTGACGGTCCAGCCGAATCGCAACGGCGTGGCGCACTCCACGCCGACCCTTTCGGCCGACGGATTGCTGTACATCCCCACGCGGATTCAATGGATCGTCAGCAACGGCGACGGCGACCTGCCGACGTTCGATTATGCCAACCTCTTCAACGCCTTCGATCTGAACGAGGGAGCCGCCATGTCGCTTCCTCCGCCGAGCCGCCAGGCGGCCGTCGCTCAGAACCACGCCGTGGCGCTGTCATGGAAGCCCATCATCGACCCGACCGGGCAGTTCGGCCATTACGCCGTGTATCGATCCACCAGCCCCTTCTCGAACGTCAGCGCGATGACGCCCATCGCCACCGTCCCCGGCGGAGTGTCGGCGGACGGATACCTGGACACCACGGCCCTGAACGGCACGGCCTATCATTATGCGGTCACCAGCGTCAACGTCGGCGGCGCGGAGGTGGATGCGGTGCAATCTGTCGGGCCGCGCACGCCGCGGGACGAGACCGACCTTCAAGTGGCCAGTCTGGCCCGCTGGCCTCAGTACCCGCGCTACCTGCCGGAGTATACCTATTACAATGTGACCGAGCCGTGGGGGTACGGACCGTACTGGTTCTCGGCGGCCACCGGCCTCGGCGGCGGCCAGACCGCAGCCACCCAGCGCTGGCCTGATGTCGGCGACACCGTGACCGACACCGCCACGCTCCGCACCCGCGGTACCAACACGATAACG
>JBPOIK010000065.1:0-38171 GCA_052034525.1 Planctomycetota bacterium | reverse complement strand
AATCGGGAAAAAAACATGCGACCCGCCTGTTTCGCTTAAAACGCCCGCTCGTTGCGGGGAAGGTCGCCCGCGCGTGCGTCCCAACGTACCTACCAATCGCCACTTGCGAACAACGCAACCGCCTACCGGTCGGGACGGTCCTTTACCGTCGCCGGGCTCCGGCGTACCTTTGTTTCAGTTGTTTCTGAAATCATCGGAGAACATGCCATGTCGCCGTCGGGCTATCGGGAATCACGGGAGCTGTTCGTCCGCCGCTGGGGCGAAATGGGGGCCACATGGGGGATCAGCCGGACCATGGCGGAGATTCACGCCCTGCTCTTCACGGCCACCGAGCCGCTGTGCACCGACGATATCATGACGGCGCTGAACATTTCGCGGGGCAACGCCAGCATGAACGTGCGGGAGTTGCTGAACTGGGGCCTGATTCACCGCGTGCACACGCGGGAAGACCGCAGGATTTACTTCCAGGCGGAATGCGACGTCTGGGAGATGTTCCGAACCATCAGCCGCGAGCGGCAGCGACGCGAGGTGGAGCCGATCATCGAGACCATCGAGCGCTGCCGGGCGATGGTGGACGCCCTGCCCCGAACCCACGACGCCGAGGAACGCCGCCGGGCCCAGATCTACACGAAACGGCTGGAGGAGATGCGCGAGTTTCTACGGATGATCAACAGCGCTTCCGCCCTGCTGGCCCGGGCCGGCAAAGGGAATATCCGACACGCCCTCAAGCTGCTGAGCAAGGCGATCCGCTGAATCCCTGTGCACGATTACGCGACCGCGCACTGAGCGACACCGTCGGACAGATCGTCGAGCGGCATTTCCGCACGCCGCACGGCCAGACCACCCTCGCCGCCGCCGGCGGCCTTGCCGGCGTGTTTGCGCGCCGTTATTCCATGGTCACGTTCACAGGCCGGACCCCCCAGATGTCGTCCGCATACTCCTGGATCGTCCGATCGCTTGAGAAGTACCCCACGTTGGCGGTGTTCAGGATGGACATCCGCGTCCATGCTTCCGGATCGCGGTACAACCGGTCCACCCGCTCCTGGCATTCCACGTAGGCCGCGTAATCCGCCAGCACGAGGAACGGATCGCCTTCCATCAGGAGTCGGTTCGTGAGCATGTCGAACACGCCCGGCTCCGCCGGACAGAAATGATTCCCCGAAATCTGGTCCAGGGCCGTGCGCAATTCCGCATTCCCGTGGTAGCAGTCGAGCGGGTTGTACCCCCGGGCTCTCTGCTCGGCCACCTGTTCCATGGTCAGTCCGAAAATGAAGATGTTCTCCGGCCCCACGTGGTCGCGGATTTCCACGTTCGCCCCGTCCAGCGTGCCGATGGTCAGGGCTCCGTTCAGCGCGAACTTCATGTTGCCAGTCCCGGAGGCCTCCGTGCCCGCCGTCGAAATCTGCTCGGACAGGTCCGCCGCGGGGATGATCCGCTCGGCGAAGGAGACCCGGTAGTTTTCCAGGAACAGCACGTCCAGTTTGCCCCGGACCGCCGGGTCGTTGCGGATGGTGTCTCCGACGCAACTGGCCAGCTTGGTGCACAACTTCGCCTGGTAATAGGCTGGGGCCGCCTTTCCGCCGAGCAGAATCGTCCGGGGCACCGGGTCGGGCTCCACGCCGGTCCGGATGCGGTTGTACAGGGTGATCGCATACAGAATCAGCAGCATCTGCCGCTTGTATTCGTGCAGCCGCTTCACCTGCACGTCGAACATCATGGACGGATCCAGGGTCAGGCCCAGCCGATCGCGGCAATAGACGGCCAGCAGCTCCTTGTTGGTGGATTTGATTCCCCGCCACTGTGCCCGGAACGCCGCATCGTCCGCGTAGGCCGCCAGTTTTTTGAGCTGCGTCAGGTCGGTCACCCATTTGTCGCCGATGGTGTCCGTGATCAGATACGCCAGCAGCGGGTTGGATTTTTTCAGCCAGCGGCGCGGCGTGATGCCGTTTGTCTTGTTCTGAATCCGGTCCGGGAACATCTCGTGGAAGTCCCGCAGCACCCGGTTCCGCAGAAGCTGCGTGTGCAGGGCCGACACTCCGTTCACCGCGTGGCTGCCCACGATGGCCAGGTTGGCCATCCGCACTTTTTTCTCGTAACCCTCCTCAATCAGTGACATCCGCTGCACCCGACCCTCGTCGCCCGGAAACTGCTTCCGCACGTCGTCCAGGAACCGACGGTTGATCTCGTAGATGATCTCCATATGCCGCGGCAGCAGATGCTCCATCAGGTCCACCCGCCAGGTCTCCAGCGCTTCCGGCATCACCGTGTGGTTCGTGTAGGCGAACGTGCCCTGGCAGATGTCCCACGCCTCGTCCCACGAGACGCCCTCCTCATCCAGCAGGATGCGCATCAGCTCCGGAACCGCCAGCGAGGGGTGCGTGTCGTTCAACTGGATGGCCGCCGCGCCGGGCAGCTCGTTCCAGTACGTGTGCTGCTTGCGGAACCGGTACAGAATGTCCTGTAAAGACGCCGACACCAGCAGGTACTCCTGTTTGAGGCGCAGCTCCCGCCCCGCATGGGAGTCGTCCTTGGGGTACAGCACCTTCGTGATGGTCTCGCTCCGCAGTTTGTCCTCGCAGGCCCGGATGTAGTCTCCGTGGTTGAAGTAATCCAGGTTGAAATCATGCGTTGATTTCGCCGAGAACAGCCGCAGCGTGTTCACCGTATTCACCCCGTATCCGGGGATCGGCGTGTCGTGCGCCATGGCCAGCACGTCCTGCGTGTCCACCCAGCGCGTCCGCAGTTGGCCGTGCTCGTCCAGATACCGCTCCACCCGGCCATAGAACCGGACCCGGTGCATGCGCTCCGGCCGCGCGATCTCCCAGGGGTTGCCCAGACGCAGCCAGTCGTCCGGCTCCTCCACCTGGTAGCCGTTGCGGATGCGCTGGTGGAACATGCCGTAATCGTACCGAATGCCGTAGCCGTATCCCGGCAGCCCCAGTGTCGCCATCGAATCGAGAAAACACGCGGCCAGTCGGCCCAGACCGCCGTTTCCCAGCCCCGCATCCTCCTCCAGTTCCCGCAAATCCTCCAGATCATCACCGGCTTCGCGGATCGCGTCATAGCAGGCATCATAGAGGTTCAGATTGGTCAACGAGTTGCCCAGCGTGCGTCCGATGAGAAACTCCAGCGACAGGTAGTACACGCGCTTGAGGTTCGGCTGCGCATAATACGCATTTCGCGTGGCCAGCCAGCGATCAATCATGCGGTCTCGTACGGCCATGGCCAGGGCCATGTACCGGTCGTTTTTCGTGGAGTAGTCCGGCACCTTGGCCCGGGTGAACGCGATGTGCTGGATGTAGGAGCGCCGCAGCGACTCCACATCCGTACCCAGACGCGAATCACGCGACTGTTCCGGCGGCAGCGTTTTGTTGGTAATGGTCATGGCAGCGACCCCCGAATGCTTCCCGATCCGGCACCGGCGACCGCCCTGACCAGGCGAAGCCCCACCAGCGCCCGGCTATCGGAGGCCCCATCCTAGTCCGCCCGCCCGGGTCTGTACAGCATCGTCCGCCGCTCGTAAAACGGGGGGTGGAACACGGCGGGGACACAGGGAACGAGCCGCGCCGGCACCGCGGAGGTCGCGCCATGACCGCACACCCACGCATGACAGTACTGATCGGGCTGATTCTGCCCTGTTTGGCGGGCTGCCTGAGCGGCTGCGCAAACCAGTTGTTCTGGCGCCCGGACCTCGGTGGCGCCATGAACCTGGCCGCCCGGGAGAACCGCTTCGTCGTGGTGTCCTACTGGTCGGATCTCAACGAGGATTGCATCCGCATGGACCAGACGGTCTTTCGGTCGCCGAACGTGCTCGAGGCGATGAGAGGGACCGTGCCGGTGCGCCTGATCGCCGGGTTCAACAACGAGTGGGCGCGCCAGGCCGGGGTGTCCCGCCCTCCGGCGTTCGTGGTGTACGGCCCGGACGGCCAACTCCTGCGTCGTCAGGAAGGATATATGGATGAGGGCCGGTTCCGCGGCTTCCTCTTCGCCGCGAAGCACGCCATGTAGAACGGGCAAAGGGAGATCGCACCGATGAGCCGTATCCGCATCGCCTCCATCCACGACATTCCCGTGGGTACCGGCCGCGAGGTCCTGCTCGGCCGCATTCCCATCGTGGTCTGGAACATCGCCGGCCGCTTCCACGCTACCGCCGCCCGCTGCCCTCACCAAGACGCTCCGCTGTGTAACGGGCTGCTGACCGACACCGTCGTCACCTGCCCGATGCACGGCTGGCGGTTCGACGTAACGACCGGTCAGGGCGTGGCGCCCGTGGACCGCCGCCTCCGCGTCTACCCCGTTCACGTCGAGGGCGAGTCCATCTATATCGACGCCACATGACCGCGGCGTGTGTCGTCGAATCGACCCGGGCAGGCCCACACGGACCGTTCTTGTCATGCCACCAGGCGCAAGGGGCCGCACTCGGCTGTTCGACGGGGTTGCTCCGAACTCGCATCAACGCGTTCCACGGGTTCTCGCGACCACACCGCGCCTTCGCCGGGTCGAGCGGAGAGCTTGCTCCCACGAAAGGTCGAAGTCGCTCGGGGTTTCAAAAAAACCCGCCCGCCACAGAGGGCGAGCGGGTCTGATTCTTCCCTCGCGGTGTCGCGCGGCCGCTAGCTCTGGATCTCCTGGAGCAGCGTTTCGGTCTGGTCGAGCAGGTCCTCGAACAGCTTCATGGCATCGCGGATGTAGTCCGGCGACGTCATGTCCACGCCGGCGCCCCGGAGCAGCTCGAGGGGATACTTGCTGCAGCCGCTCTTGAGGAACGTCAGGTACGCCTCCACCGCCCCCGGCTCGCCCTTCATGATGCGGGCGGCGATGTTCGACGCGGCGCAGTAGCTCGTGGAGTATTTGTACACGTAGAAGTTGTAGTAGAAATGCGGAATGCGGATCCAGTAGCTGTCCACCAGGTCATCGTGCGTGTAGTCCGGGCCGTAGTACTGCTTCATGATCTTTCCGTACTCGGCGCTCATACTGTCGGCCGTAAGGGGCTCGCCCGCCTCGGCCATCTCGTGGATCCGCTGTTCGAACTCGCTGAACATGGTCTGGCGGAAGATCGTGCCCCGCATTCCCTCGAGAAACTCGACGATCAGGTACAGCTTGACCTTCGGATCGGTCGTGCGCTCGAGGATGTAGTTCTGCAGCAGGATCTCGTTGCAGGTGCTGGCGACCTCGGCGCAGAAAATGTCGTAATCCGCATACACGTACGGTTGCGTCCCACGCGAGAAAAACGAGTGCATGGAGTGGCCCATTTCGTGGGCCAGCGTGGACATGTCCTCATAGCTTTTGTGGAAGTTCAGCAGAATGTAGGGCTGCGTGAGGAACGTCCCGCTGGAGTACGCTCCACTCCGCTTGCCCCTGGTCGGGAACACGTCCACCCACCGGGATTCAAACCCTTTCGTCATCGCGGCGATGTATTCGGAGCCCAGGGGGGCCAGGGCCTGGGTGATCCGTGCCACCGCATCCTCGTATTCCACCTCGTACTTCTGACCGGTGATCAGCGGGGCGAACAGGTCATACGCATGCACGCCGTCTTCCAGGTTCAATGCTTTGCGGCGGATGGTCTGGTAGCGATGCAGCAGCGGCAGATTCTCGTGGATTGTCTGTACCAGATTGTTATAGACCTCGACCGGGATGTTGCTGCCGCTCAGCGCGGCGGCCAGGCAACTGGGATACTGGCGGGCCTTCATGTTGAAAACGTGGTTCTGCACCGCGCCGTTCAGCAGGGCGGCGGCCGTGTTGCGGTACTTGGCGTACTCGCCCACGATGGCCATGTAGGCGTCCTTGCGGACCCGCCGGTCGGAGGAGCGCATGTGAAGGTAGAAGGCCGAATCGTCCAGTTCCACTTCCCGGCCATTCTCGTCCTTGATGCTGGGGAACTTGATGTCCGCGTTGGTCAGGAAGTTGTAGGCGTTGCCCGGCGTCGAGCGAACCTCGCCCGCCATCGCCATCAGGTTTTCCTCGCGGGCCGGCAGAACGTATTTCTTCTGCCGGAAGACGTCGTCGAAATACTGGGCGTAGAGCGCCAGGTCCTTGTTCTCCTCCATCCAGGCCTTGATCGTGTCGTAGTCGATCGCGGTCAGCTCCGGCATGAACCAGGAGGTGAGCTGCGAGTAGTTGACGGCCATCGTACGGGCCCGCGACTTCATGGCCTGCGTCTGGCCCACCCGGGTGTCCTGGTCGGAAAGCAGCGACGCAAAGACATACACCCGCTCGATCCGCGGCTCGATCTCATTCTGAAATTGAAGAGCGGCCAGAAGCGACTTGGCGTCTTTGGCCAGCGTTCCCTCAAACTCCGCGACCTTCGGGAGCTGCTTCTCGAGCTGGGCATACTCGGTCTCCCACGCCGCCGGATCCGGGAAAATCGTCTCCGTCGCCCAGAGATACTGCTTCTGGATTTCGCTGCGCTCGGGAACCTGCTTCGTCTCCTGCCCGGACGTTCCCGTCGTCAAAGCCAGCACGATCCCCAACGCCATCATCCGCCTCCAACTGCCTTGAACCCGCGATTGCATGACCTGCCCTCGTGACGGGATACCCGATGCCGCCACCCGGAGGCCGTCCCGCCGTTCGGCCGCCGGACTGCCGAAGGATCGTTCAGCGTATCGACCGACGTGGCCGCGAGCAACCCCGGATCATTGCACAGTCGCCGCCGCGCCGGGTACGATGGTCGCCCGGCCGCCTCCGTTCGTATGGTCGAGGCGACAGCCGAAAGACACAATCTGACAGAATGGAGAGGACGGATGGGCTCAGAACGGCAAGGCGCGGGATTCGGGGCCGGGGTCTTGGGAGGCTTGCCTCGCCTGCGGGATTATCAGAGCCGCCGGGCAAGCAGCTTTGACATCACCGGTGGCAACCATGACTGGTACGACATCCCGTCCGGAGCGTCCCGGGATCTGGCCGTCCTGGACGGGCCCGGCTGCATCAAGCACATATGGATGACGATCGGCGGTCCGGAGGGCGAACCGACGTTCATGCCGCGCAAGGTCGTGCTGCGGGTGTTCTGGGAGGGCCGCCGGGAGCCAAGCGTCGAGTGTCCGGTGGGCGATTTCTTCGGACTGGGCCACGCCCTGTATCGCAATTTCGTTTCCGCGCCGCTGCAGATGAGCCCGCAGGACGGCCGGGCGTGGAACTCGTGGTGGCCGATGCCGTTCAACAAACAGGCCCGGATCCAGGTCGTCAACGAGTCGGAAAAACCCATCAGCGTGTACTTCTACATCGACTACGAGGCCTACCCGGCCCCCCAGGAAGACATCGCCTATTTCCATGTCCAGTGGCGGCGCGAAAACCCGACGCACGGCTGGGGAGAGGAGTACGGTCGGATCCGGGGCGGGCCGGACGGCAACATGGGCCTGTTCTGGCACGGCAAGGACCCACGATCGCTGAACAAAACGGGCAAGGACAACTACGTGTTCCTGGAGGCTGAGGGGGACGGCATCTGGTGCGGCGCTCATCTGGACGTGGACGTGTTCGCCCGCCAGATCAACGATTGGTACGGCGAAGGTGACGACATGATCTTCATCGACGGTGAGTCCTGGCCGCCGTCGCTGCACGGCACGGGGACGGAGGACTGGTTCAACTGCGCCTTCTGCCCGCAGCAGGAGTACAACGCCCCCTATCACGGCGTGATTGTCTACAACGGGACGAAGGACTGGCCGTGGAAGGGCAAGCAGACCGTCTACCGCTATTATATCGAAGACCCGATCCGGTTTCGCAAGAGCATTGTGGCCGGCATCGAGCACGGCCATGCCAACAAGCTGACCAATGATTGCAGCTCGACCGCGTATTACTATCTTCGCAAGCCCACGCGCGGCGGTGCGCCGATTCTCCCCGTGGAGGCGCGGCTGCCCCGCCCGAACGAACCGGAGTTTGACGCGGAGCTGATTCGCCGGATGCGAACGTCGGCGGGGGGGCCCCAAAAAACCAGACGGTCCGCAAAGGCCGTCGCTCCCGCGCGCAAGAAGCGAACGACGAGCCCCAGGCGGATGAAGCGACGATCCTGAGGAGCGGGCGGCGGGGTCGGCGCGCCGTCTGGCCGGAGACCGCAGGATGCCGGACGCCATGGCGCAGTACATCGGATTGTTCGGAGGCAGCTTCGATCCGATCCACCACGGACATCTGATCGTCGCCCGCGCGGTGGCGGAACAGGTCGGGCTGGACCGGATCCTTCTGCTCCCCTCCGCGACGCCGCCGCACAAGCGCGCCGAGGCCCTCATTGCCCCGCACCACCGGGCCGAGATGGTCCGCCTGGCGATCCGAGACGAGCCTCTGTTTGATCTGAGCGACCATGACCTGGCCCGCACCGGACCGACGTACACGGTGCAGACCGTTTCCTTCTTCCGGCAGCAGCTCGGCCCGACTGTCCGGCTGGCCTGGATCATCGGCGCCGATTCGCTGGCGGAACTCCACACGTGGTACCAGGTCGCCGACCTGGCAGACGCCTGTGATCTGCTGACCGCAGCGCGCCCGGGCTGGGAGCGACCGGATCTCTCTGTGCTGAAAGCGGCAATCGGGCCACAGCGACTGGCCCGGATCGAAGCGCGGATTCTGTCCACACCCCGGATCGACATTTCGTCGACGGACATCCGCGCCCGGGTTCGCGCCGGTCGTTCGGTGCGCTACCTCGTACCGGCGCCGGTCGCGGACTACATGGAGCGGCACCACCTCTACGCGGACTGACGCCCTGGCGTCCGCGCGTATCCCTTTCGTCGCGGTTGTGGTACATTGGTTACGGCCGCCGCCGGGGCGGGCGGACCACTTTCGCGTTGACAGAGCCACCACTTCGGCGGTAACGTGGTCCGGCTGTTCGGGCAGCCCGCCCGGAACCGTTGCGGCGGGCAGACATCGAGCCGACCGGGCCCAACATCCGGTCGGGCGGTCGCAGGCGAGGGTGGCGCGGATCGGCCCGGACGCCTCGCTGCGTACAGTGGACGAATCTTCGAAGAACAAGGACGAGTCAGTCGCGATGCGTGATCAATCCCATTTTCGGCCCTTCGATGACCGGCGGCGACTGTGCCTGGGCATTGATGTCGGGTCGATCGCCTGCAAGATCGTCGTAACAGATTTCGAGGGAAACCTGCTCGATCATTCGTACACGCGCACGCTCGGCAAGCCGATCGAATGCGCCGCCCGGGTGATGGACGCCATGCTGTCCCGACACGCCGGGGCGTCGTTTGACCTGGCCGTCGGAACCGGCTCCGTGGGCCGGCTGCTGTGCGAACTGCTGGGCATTCCGTCCGTCAACGAGGTGATGTGCCAGGCCGTGGCCATCAAGCGGCTGCGGCCCGAAGTCCGGACGCTCATCGAGATGGGCGGCCAGGACAGCAAACTGCTGTTCCTGCCGGAGGGCGACGGCCGCAAGCAACCGCTGGTTGATTTCACCATGAACACCAACTGCGCGGCCGGCACGGGAAGCTTTCTCGACCAGCAGGCCTCGCGTCTGCGCATCCGCGTGGAGGACGAATTCGCCAAGCTGGCCCTCAAGAGCACGAATCCGCCCACCGTCGCCGGCCGATGCAGCGTGTTTGCCAAGAGCGACATGATCCACCTCCAGCAGAAGGCCACGCCTGACTACGACATTCTCATGGGCCTGTGCGTGGGGCTCGCCCGGAACCTCAAAAGCAATCTGGCGCGCGGTCGCGACGTGGAGCGGCCCATCGCGTTCTGCGGAGGCGTGGCGTCCAATGCCGCCGTGGTGCGGGCCTTCGAGATGGTTTTTGAGCTGCCCGAGGGCGGCCTGATCGTTCCGCCGGAGCACGCGGTGACGGGCGCGTACGGCGCCGTGCTTCTCACGCTGCGCAACGGGGGCGCCGTGCCGCTTCCGCACAACGCCTCCGATCTCCTGCATTCCTACGCGATCGAGGAGCAGACGGTCGGCTACCGGCTCAAGCCGCTTCGTCGCCCCGAACGCGGCTACCCGGACAACCGGATCTGGCTGGACGAGGCGCTGCGCGAACAGAACAACGGCGACCCGATCGACGCCTACCTCGGCCTGGACATCGGCTCGATCAGCACGAAGATCGCCGTCATTGACCGAAACAACCGGGTGCTGGCCAAGTCGTACCTCATGACCGAAGGCCGCCCCCTGGAGGCCGTTCGCCGTTGTCTGCGCCTGGTGGGCGATCAGTTGCCCGATCGCGTCCGTATTCTCGGGGCGGCCACCACCGGCTCCGGACGATACCTGACCGGCGACTTCGTGGGGGCCGACCTGGTCGTCAACGAGATCACCGCCCAGGCCCACGCCGCCGCGCTGATCGATCCGAACGTCGACACTGTTTTCGAGATCGGCGGACAGGACTCGAAGTACATCAGCCTCTCCAACGGCGTGGTGGTGGATTTCGAGATGAACCATGCCTGCGCCGCCGGCACCGGCAGCTTCATAGAGGAGCAGGCCGAGCGCCTGGACATCAACATCGAGAATCAGTTCTCCGATCTGGCCCTCGGCAGCGCCTGTCCCGTACGGCTGGGCGAACGATGCACGGTGTTCATGGAATCGGACCTGCTGAGTTGTCAGCAGCGCGGCGCGCGCACCGACGACCTGGTGGCCGGCCTGGCCTACTCAATCGTCACCAACTACATCAATCGCGTGGTCGGCCGGCGACAGATCGGCAAGCACATCTTCTTTCAGGGCGGAACGGCCTTCAACAAGGGCGTGGTGGCCGCCTTCGAAGCGGTGACCGGCAAGACCGTCACCGTGCCCCCGCACCACGAGGTGACCGGCTCCATCGGGGCCGCGGCCCTGGCCCGCAAATACCAGGAGGAGCACGGCCGCACCGAGTCCAACTTCCGCGGCTTCGACGTTTCCACGGTGGATTACCAGATCCGTTCGTTCGAATGCGAGCACTGCAGCAACGCCTGTACCATCAACGAGGTGACCATTCCCGGCCGCGAGCCGCTTTACTACGGCGCCAAGTGCGACCGCTATGACGTCAACAAGAACGCCGGCGAGACGGACAAGATTCCCAACCTGTTCAATGAACGGTTCCGCCTGCTGAAAAAACACGCGAACCTGCCCGAGTCGCCGCGGCCCGGCGCGCCCACCGTCGGCATTCCGCTCGCCCTGAGCAACCATCAATTGCTGCCGTTCTGGGGCACCCTGCTGAGCCGGCTGGGCCTGAACGTCGTCCTCAGCGGCGCCAGCACGAAAAAAGTCGTCCGCCGCGGCGTGGAAGCCGTGCAGTCCACCCCGTGCTTTCCGGTGAAGGTGGCGCACGGCCACGTGCTCGAGCTGATCGACAAGGGCGTTGACTACCTCTGGATGCCGAGCGTTCTGAGCATGTGGCAGGACGATCCGGCCACCGATCGCAACCAGCTCTGCCCGTACGTGCAGACGATTCCCTACCAGGTGGCCGTGGCGATCGAGCCGCAGCGCAAGGGCGTCAAGATGCTCAAGCTGCCCGTGCGGTTCGGAGACGGTGAGGGGGTGCTGCGGTCATCGCTGGAGCCGCTCTGCCAGGAATTCGGCGTCAGCGGCCGGCAGCTTCGCGATGCCATCGACGCGGCGGATGCGGCGCAGCGGGCGTTCGAGAAGGACTGTATCGCCCGCGGTCGACAGGCGCTGGCCGGGCGGCCGGCCGGGCAGCCGGCGGTGGTGATCATCTCCCGGCCGTACAACGGGTGCGACCCCGGCGTGTCGCTGGACCTGCCGAACAAGCTGCGGAAGCTGGGCGTGCTGCCGGTGCCGATGGACTTTCTCGATCTGCTGGGCGAGGACGTGGGCGACGACCACGTCTTCGCAAACATGTACTGGAAGTACGGGCAGCGCATTCTGCGGGCGGCCCGGCTCGTGCGGCGATCCGCCGACCTGAACGCAGTGTTTCTCTCGAACTTCAGTTGCGGCCCGGACTCGTTTCTGCTGAGCTATTTCAAGCGGATCATGGCGGACCGGCCGAGCCTGGTGCTGGAGATCGACGAGCACTCGGCGGACGCGGGCGTGGTAACGCGGCTGGAAGCGTTCCTGGAGAGCCTGTCGAACGCGCGGACGACGTCCGCCTCTTCCGCCCCCGCGCTGTACGAGCACAAGCCGACCCACAGCGACCGGCGCACGATTTACGTGCCCTGGATGAGCGACGCGGCCCATGGGCTGGTGGCCGCCTTCCGGGCCTGCGGCCAGCCGGCGGAGGTCCTTCCGCTGGCGACGGAGGAATCGCTGGAACTGGGCCGGCGGCACACCACGGGCAAGGAATGCCTGCCCTGCATCGTGACCACCGGCGATATGCTGCTCAAGTGTCGCGAGAAGGGCTTCGACCCGGAGCGAGCCGCGTTTTTCATGCCCGGCGGCAGCGGCCCGTGCCGGTTCGGACAGTACAACTGTTTCCACAAGATCCTCCTGAACGAGGCGGGCCTGCCGGACATTCCCGTGATCGCGCCGAACCAGGACAAGCAGTTCTATCGCGACTTCAGCCAGTTCGCCAAAAACCCCACGCGGCTGGCCTGGATCGCGATCAACGCGATCGATACGTTCACCAAGGCCCTGCTGCACCTGCGGCCCTATGAGGTGGTGGAGGGCGAGACGAACCGCGTCTACGAACGGGCCCGCGACGGGCTGTGTCGCCTGATCGAAAGCAACCCGCCGGAAGAAGAGATTTATGAACTGATTGACACCATCGCGGAGAGATTCCAGGCCATCGAACGGAATCCATCCATCCGCAAGCCGCGGATCGGCGTTGTGGGAGAGATATACGTACGCACCCACACCTTCAGCAACCGAGACCTGATCCATCAACTGGAACGGCTGGGTGCGGAGGTGGACCTGGCCTCGATCAGCGAATGGATGTATTACACGAACTTCACCCGCAACCGCACGTCGTGGCGGGAACGCTCCCTGGGCCTGTGGATATCGAACAAGCTGACCAACCACGTGCAGAAGCGGATCGAACGCCGCATCACGCGACGGTATCGATCGTTCCTGCCCAACGCCCTGGAGCCGGACGTGGTGGAGGTGCTCAAGCTGGCCAAGCCCTACATTCACCACAGCTTTGAAGGCGAGGCCTGCCTCAGCGTCGGCAAGATGGTCGAATACGTTGAGCACGGCTGCGACGGCCTGGTCAACGTCATGCCGTTCACCTGCATGCCCTCGACCATCGTGGCCGGGCTGATGAAGATGCTCAGCGAGGACCACCGGGGCATTCCGGCCATCTCCATCGCCTACGATGGCCAGGCCGACCCCACGCTGGACACCCGGCTGGAGGCCTTCGTCATGCAGGCCGACGCCTACCGACGGGCCAAAGCCTCCGACGAGGAGCGCGCGCCTTCCGTGGTCCACGCATAGAGCCGGCCTCGCTACCCGGGCCTGCGTGCATCACGCACTCCCGGCTGCCGCCGCCGGACAATCCGTCGACCGACCGGGCCGAGCCCATCGCCGCGCCGGCGGGAGCGGGCCGCCCGGAGCGAGAGCGGAGCAAACCGCACACCCGCGATGGCGACGGGCGCCCCGACAGCCCGGTGCCCTCGAAAGACGGACCCCGCGGATCAAGGGGCGCTTTCCTCATCCGGATCGATAGCCGCCTGACGAAAGAATCGCGTCTGCCCCTCGCCGAACGGCAGCGACAGCCGACGGCCCGGGGTTCCGGCCGGCCGCCATGAGCATTCCGCCCCGGTCGGTTCGATCAGAACGAGCTTCGAGCCCGGCGGCGCGAAAACGGGCAGTTCGCCGCCGGCCGGCACATAGACGGATACCAGCGATCCGCGATGGTGTACGACCGTTCCCAGCGGCGCGTACGCATGAACGCCGGCAGAGACGGCCATTCGCCGCAGCAGCCAGCCCGGCAGCATCGGCGCGCCGCAGTAGACGCTTCGGTGACCGTCCCGCTCCAGCACCGCCAGCCCCGGCCGGCCGCTGTGGACATAACGGCCCAGAACCGTCGCGTCCGGATCGTCTACGGTGAATACGGGCGACATCGGGGTGTTCCACGACCGCTCGTCGGCGCCCACCATCACGCGGAGTTGTTCCGGCGTCAGCCGGGCGCCAAACCGGGTCGGCCCGGCCGGCCGATCCGGACCGGGCACGAGCCATTCATGGCCGCGGTCCGGAACGTCAATCTCCGGCACGACGCCGCCCTCCTCCTGCCGCACCCGAATGCCGGTCAGATTCGCGACGTTCTCCGCACTGCCGCAGTGTCCGTCAAAATAGCCCGCCGCATGAAACCACACCGCCGTTACGCCGGCACGCAGAACCTGGCGACGCACGCGCTCCCGCAGTCGCGACTCGACGTTCCAGCAGTTGAGAAACACATACACCCGGTAGGGCCGCACGCGGTCGATCTCGGACAGCAGCATTTCGTCCGTCGGCAGCCCTATCTGGCGCCAGAGAAACTGCCGCGCGAGGGCCGTGAAATACTGATTCAGATTGCTCCGCGTATCGACGTAAGCCGGGCTTCGATCATCCAGCACCAGGGCCACTTCCGCGCCGGCCTCGCATGAATCGGCCAGCGCGGCCTTCGCCAGCACGTTCGTCTGACGAAGCTCAAGCTGCAACTGCGGATCGTGGTACCAGCCGCTGTGGTGAAGGTCCATCCACCAAGCGCTGCCGGCCGTTCCCAGCACCGCCGCCGCGTCCCGACGCAGGAGAACCAGTGACTCGGCCGCCGTATCCGGCGGGCGCTGGTGATCCCACGGCCAATGCTCCCCTTTGACGCGGTGGGTGCCCGTATCGATCTCATCCAGATGCAGCTTGCCGCCGCGCTCGATGGTCTGCGGCAGGCTTTGACTGGTGTGCACCCCGCCCAGGTTGCGATTGTCGTAGTGGTAGGGAGAACTGATGTAGTCCACATCCGGACAGGCCAGCACGCGCTCAATCGCCATGTGCCCGCCCCGGGCCGCGCTCTGGTTGTTCCAGTGTGGCCAGGCGTAGCCGTAGAACCCCCCCGCGAGCTTCCGCCCGCCGGAGGCTTCCTTCACCGCGCGACACAGCGCTATGAGCTGATCGGCGTTCCACTCGCTTAGGGCGTCGAACCAGTCCACGATATCCTGTTCGTCCGGCAGCACCCGCAGAAACCCGTTCCGCGGCCGGTGCAGTCGACCCGGATGCGGCACTTCCGCCCGGTCAAACGTCACATCCGCGCGACCCCATGCCTGGCGCAGCGTGGTTTCGGTCTGATACCGTGCTTTCAGGAACTCCCGGAACGCCTCCCGGGTCACCGGGGAGTAGTCTTCGTAGATGTCCTCCACATAGTTCCACCACCGGAACCATTCGCACGAGATGCCGGCTCCGATCTGATAGCCGAGGATGTGATCGCCGTACCCCGCCTCCACGTGCCGCACGAGGGCCGCCATGGCCTCGCATGCGTCATGCGTCCACGCTCGCGATGCCGCCGAATACCAGCATTCCACCGGATGCACCCGCACCTGCGGATATGGGACGACCCGACCCCCCGGCTCCCGCCCGACCGCCAAGTCGTCCGGATGCCGCTCCGCCCACCACCCCTCGCCTTCATAGCCGAAGCACACCCGCGGCATGAGCAGCGCGCCCGGCACGGCCTCCAGAAAGGACGCCATCTGGGCTTCGATCCGCGCGAACTGGTATTGCCCCGGCCCCGTCCACCATGATTCGCCCGGCACATGACACTGGCAGATGCGAATGCCCGCGGCCGCGAAATCTGCGATGGCGTTGGGCGCTCCGTACGCCCACATTTCCGTGGTCGGTTCGCCGTTGATCCACAACACCGGCCGCCCGTTGTGCGGCCTGACGCACGCCGCCAGACCCATGCCTTTCACCTTTCTCCATCGGGAAAACCCCCGTCGCCCGTCGGTTCGGATCGTCCACCGTTTCCCGGTGCCCAGCCGATCATCCAGTGGAGCGTGCCCCTTGCGCCGGCCTCTCAAACAAGGTGCGCAGCATACCCAGGCTCAGGCGGCAACGGAAACCCCGGTTCGAATCGCCCCAACTCACTCCAGATCAAAGAGTCTATTGTCGTCATCCGGGCCGAACCAACCCAGGCCGGACCGGTCCGGATCGCCCTCATACAGCACGCTCTTCCAGGTGAACGTACGCCGCTCCCCGGAGACGTGCCCGTCGCACCAGCCGATGCGGGCCCGCCGGTCGTGACGAAAGTGGAGCGATGGATCACGGCGAGCGCGAAAATGCAGGAATTCCGGGCTGAACCGCGGCTCGGCGAAGCTGTACTCGATCAATCCGACGGCCGGGCCGGCAAAAGCGGTGTCGCCGAACATCACCGTCTCGCCGGGCCGCCGGACGCGCTCGCTGGACACTCCGGATTCGTCCGTAACCACCTGGAACGATCCGTTGGCGCGTTGCTGCACGACTTGGCCGATATACGACTGGTTGTAGCCGTATCCACCGCAACCCGCCTCGAATGCTCCGGGCCCGCGCTGGACATTCCGAAACGACGGACACGCCCGGATGCCGGCGCCGGAACCCAGGTACGGCACCAGAGGGCCGCCGCGCGATTCAAATGCGCGGCCGGTGTCGGTTCGCGTGCCGTGCCAGCGACACAGATTCTCCGTGACGCACCGTGCCGATCCGGGGCAGTACCTCCCCGAATGGTCGGACGCGTAAGCCGCGTTGGCGATCACAAGCTGCCGCACGTTCGATGCACACACGGCCGACCGCGCCTGCTCCTTCGCCCGTTGCAGACCCGGCAGCAGAACCGCCAGCAACAGGGTGATGATCGAAACGACCACCAGCAGCTCGATCAGGGTAAAGGCGGATTCACCTCCGCGGCGGCGCGCGGGACGGAACCCGCCGACTTGTGGCCGGCGCATGATCATGGTGCCGTCCACCCGAACACCGTCTGAAAAGCGGCCCAGTCAACCAGGTCCACGTCGCCATCCTGGTCAAAATCCATCACGCGACACGGACTCGTCGGGGCCGACGCGCTCGGCCCGCTCAAGCAGCCATGGAGTATCAGAAAATCCGCAAGGTCGATGTCTCCATCGTTCTCCGCGTCGCCCAGCCTGCCCTCCGCCACGTCCGCCACCGCGTCGATCTCGGTCGACAGCTCGTTCAGAGGCGGCGAAGTGTCCAGAATCACGCGGTTGACGCCCACCGTGATCCGGATGAAGTCAAAACCGTCCAGACCGGCCGGCTCGCCCGTGGCCGGATCGATCGCCCAGGCAATGTCGAATGCGTCGCCTCCGCCGCAGCCGGGGGTCAAGCCAACGACGAACGGATTGTCGGGACGTGTGTAGAACACCTCGGGCAGCGCGGTCGGATCGTCAATCACGTTGTCGCCGTTCATGTCGCCGAGCTTCAGGGTGGGCGTGTAGTCCGCGTAACCGAAGATGCCTTCCTCCGTTGCCGTCGGGCCGTTGGGGTTCGTCACCACGATGGTCTCGAACACCTGCGGCGGCAGGCGGTATCCGGCCGTGCTCCACGTTCCGCTCCGACCCGGGGGAATCCAGCTCGCATCGTGCGGAGGGAACGTGGGATCCGACACGTCGTCATCCCACGTCTGCACCTCATACTGGTTGATCGGGTCGCTGATGTGCGAGCCGGGAATCAGGTACCACGGATCGTCGGCCAGGCCGTTGCTGTTGACGTCGCGGCTGATCTCGATGATCCCGCATTCCGCCCAGCGGCGGTTGGGGGTGCCGCCGACGTACAGGGAGTTGCCGTACACGATGGCATCCAGCCCGAACGGATTGGCCGGATCGTCGCGGACGGTGTGGTCAAACGCCAGCACGATCGATCCGCCGAACCCGCCCAGCGAGACAAGCGATGAATTGCCCGAATCGGTGAACCCGCCGCCGTACGGCCGACCGAGGGCTCGGGTCGGGTCGCAGAAGAGCGGGTCGTTCACGAACTGGCCGGGAGCAGGGTCGTGCGAGACGACGGCCGTGGCAAACGGAGATTGTGCCGCCGACGGGATTGCCGGCAGCGCCCAGAGCATGAGGCAGACCGGCAGCTTCGACCGGCTGAACAACCGGTCCGCCGGGCGCCCACAGCCCGGAAACCGGGGTCGGATACGCCTCATCGCGCGTTGCCTCCTTCTCCCCCGGAAAGCCCGCGACGACGGAGCATGGCCGCGGCCGCGATCAGCAGCAGGAAGCCGGCCGGCTCGGGTACGAAAACGAGGTTATCCATTGCGAAGTAGGCTGGCGTGTTCATGCCGAATACACCGACGTCCGACGAGGCCAGTTCAAATTGCAGGGCCCGGGCATCGGCCAGCGGAGTCAGGTCCACCAGGGTCCACTGCTGCACGACGTAGTCCTGCTCGTCGTTCTCGAATCGGTAATCCGCAAGGTAGAACTCGACGGACCCGACGACGGCGGCGTCATCGTCCAGCCCAATGATGGTGAGCCGGAACCAGTCCGGCTCGTGCCCGTCCGCGCCGCCGAACTTCCGGGCAAAGCCGTCGCCGTGCAACATTGACAACGCCGCGTACGTCGTGTTGGTTACCTCCATCGAGACCAGCGTGGCGCCCGCCGGCAGAAGCACGCTCGGTCCCGGTTCGTACCCCGAGACGTAGCAGACCCCGTAGAACGCGGACCCGCCGGCGCCGGCGCCGGGGATCGCGCTGAACTGATTGGTATAGTCGCCGGTTGTGGTGTCCGCATGATTCGACACCGCCCAGCCGTCCCAGGTGAAAAACCCGCCACCGTAATCCGTGTACGTGTTGGCGAAAGACACACCCTGGCTGGTGAACCCGCCCGACCCGTCCGCTCCGACCCAGAGCCCTGTGAACTCCTCGAAATCCACCGTGTGGCCCGTCGCGGACACCGCCGATGCAAGCCCCAGTACAACCACGGCACACATGCCCATCCGCGTCACTTGTTTCATCTCGCGCCTCCGTGGAATTGCAGATTGCAGACGGCGAATCAAGGCTTGCGAATGGTCATCCGCCGACATCCTGTCGCGTGCCGGTGCGATCCCATCTCGCAGTCATTCAACGCATCATCCGCAATTTGCGATTCGCGATTTCGCGGAATGCCCGGCCGATCACCGTGTGAGGAACACCCACACGCACGTCGCCGCGTAATCCATGGAAGGGTTTCCAGACGGAAATGACCACCGGACTTTCCCGCGAAGTCGCCGGCCTGTTGAGGTTGGTCGCCCTGGCCGGTCTCCTGACTTCCGGGCCCGCCGGCGGTTTCGCCGACACCTACTGGCCGCACCTTCTCGCCCCGACCGAGCCGGGGCAATGGTTCGTCATGCGGCGTTCGTTCCCGGTCACAGTAGCGGGGCTGTTCCGGACTCTCACCGGATTCCCGATTCTGCCGCCTGCATCCGGCAGGCAGCCACCAGTGACCATCGAAAGAGTCGTACCGCACCCCGCCGGCCGCGTCAACCTCGAAATCCGAACCGCCGGCGCCCCGGTGCGAGACATCGGTCCACCGCTCTCCGCGCCGGACCGGAACTCGCATCACCGGCCGACACGGTAGCGCGCATCGCTCCCGCGCGCTTCCTTCCTTCCGCCCCCCAGGCCTGCACGCCTATTCCCAACTCTGCACGAGCGCCGCGAACGTTTCGCCGCGCTGCTCGTAGTTGGTGAACTCGTCATAGCTCGAACAGCCCGGCGACAGCAGAACGGCCTCACCTTCGGCCGCCAGGCCCCGCGCGCACTCGACCGCATCCGCCAGACGACCCACTCGTTTCACGTCCGGCGTGGCGGCCTGCCCGCGAGCCTGCTCGACCGCAGCCGCATACCGATCGCCCGCCGCACCACAACACACCACCGCCTTGGCCCGCGCCGCCAGCACGCGGGCCATGCCCTCCAGCGGCAAACCCTTGTCGAACCCGCCGACAATCACCACGGCCGGTCGGTCCATCGCCTCCACGGCCGTGATCGTCGCTTCCGGCGTGGTGGACTTCGAGTCATTGTAAAAATCCACGCCCCGCCAGGTGCCCACGTGCTCCAGCCGGTGCCGAAGCGAGCGGTACGACGCCAACGCCTGCGCAATGTCGCCCTCTTCGATCCCCAGACACCGGCACACGGTGGCCGCACAGGCCGCGTTCACCTGGTTGTGCCGCCCCGGCACGCACAGCGCAAACCTCCGATCCACCGACACCGCCACCGCCCGGGCTCCGGTCTGCTCGGTGATTTCCACGATTCTGCCTGCCAGCCGAGGATCCTCCGGCCCCGCGATGGCGATCTGGCCCGGCTTCTGAAACCGGACAATGTTGAGCTTCGCATCCAGATAGCTCTCCTCATCCCCATGCCGATCGAGGTGGTTCGGCGAGATGTTCAGCACCATCCCGATGGACGGACTGATCCGCACGGCCGCCGCGTCCTCCAACTGGAAGCTCGACAGCTCCAACACCACCACGTCATCCGGCCTCATGGCCGGCAGGTCTGCCAAAAGCGACCGGCCGATGTTTCCCCCGAACCACGCCCGCCGGAACGGCGCCCCACCGGCCCGCTCCACCGCGCCCAGAACATGGTAAATCATGGCGCAGGTCGTACTTTTGCCGGCCGATCCGGTCACACCGATCAGTCGGGCCGGGGCTCGTTCGAGGAACAGGTTCATCTCACTGGTCCAGGGAACACCCCGCGCCGCCGCCGCCATAAAAAAAGCGGACTTGCGCTTGTCGACGGCCGGGCTGACAACCAGCAAATCTGCCCCGTCCAGGTCGGCCAAGTCGTGCCCGCCGAGATGGAACTGCACGCCCAACCCGTCGAGCTGGGCCACCGAGCCGGCCAGACTGGCCGCGTCGGCCATGTCTGTGACCGTCACGTGGGCCCCCTGGCTCACCAGCCACCGGGTCACCCCGATGCAGCCACCGAACCGGCCAAGCCCCATCACCACCACCCGCTTGTCGCGCAAACCCTGCTGCCCCACAAGATGCTCCCATCAGTACTGAAACGCCCCGCGCAACGGCCCGTCTGCCCTCCATCCTATTATCGACCGACCGGCCAACTCCGCACCTGTGGCGGATGCGGACGACGCACCCCCCCGTCCGTTTCATCGACGGGACGCCCCTGGATTGACCCCCCGGCCGGACGGGGGTATAACTCTGAGCAGTCTGAACGCGGACGCCACTAGCTTAATTGGACAGAGCATCGGTCTACGGAACCGAAGGTTCCTGGTTCGAGTCCAGGGTGGCGTAATGGGCCAAGAGGTGGGCGGCCGAAGGTCGGCCAACTCCCCTGCATTGCACCTGTGACCTGCCATCGGCACATTGCCCTTCTCGTGGAGGGTACGCTTGCTCTATCGGACCGCTGTCCGCATTGATTCTGGGTGCAGGCCCAGTGGGGCAATCTTTCGATTCGGGAATCTCGATCATGAAGCAGGTTCCGAACACGGACAGCTTGGCGTTCGTTGAAGCCCTGTTCGCGGACTACGCCCAGAATCCCGCAGCCGTTCCTCCAGAATGGCAGCGCGTGTTCGACGACTGGAAGACCCAGGCCGGCGGCCTGCCCAAACGGTTCAACGGCCCGAGCTTCAAGCCGGCCAGTCTCTTCAACCCCGGTGGGCCGGGCCCTTCAGGAACCGTCCTCCGTCAGACTGTCCGGGTAGACTCCCATCAGGACCGGGTGGATCAGTTGGTGCGGGCCTATCGGGTACGCGGCCACCTCATCGCTCGCCTGGATCCCCTGGGCCGACACCTGCCTTTCCGACCGGAACTGAAGCCCAAGTACTACGGATTCACCAAAGAAGACCTGAACCGGCCGTTCTCGTCTCGCACCATTCAGGGTCCAAATGTTCGGACGCTGCGCCAAATCCTCCGGCTCCTGCGAACGACATACTGCCGCTCCATCGGCGTGCAGTTCATGCACATCGACGACCTGACGGTCCGACACTGGCTGCAGGACCGCATGGAGGGTTCGGAAAACAGGGTTAACCTCAGTCGTAACATGCAATTGCGCATCCTGACCCGCCTGACGGATGCGATCATCTTTGAGGAGTTCATTCAGAAACGATACATCGGGGCCAAACGCTTCTCTCTGGAGGGCTCAGAAAGCCTGATCCCGCTTCTGGATCTGGCCATCGAAAAGGCCGGCGAGCACGGTATTACAGACATCGTTCTGGGCATGGCCCATCGCGGCCGGCTCAACGTGTTGGCCAACATCATCGGCAAGAGCCCGCAGCACATTTTCCGCGAGTTCGACGACGTGGACCCTGCCCTCCACACGGGCCGGGGCGACGTAAAGTACCATCTGGGCTATAGTTCCGACTGGACGACTCACGCCGGACACAAGATCCACCTGAGCCTCTGCTTCAACCCCAGCCACTTGGAATTCGTCAACGGGGTAGCCCTCGGACGTACCCGGGCCAAACAGGACCGTCGGGGCGACCGCGAAGGTCGTGAGGTTCTCTGTCTGCTCGTCCACGGCGATGCCGCATTTGCCGGACAGGGTGTTGTGCAGGAGACGCTGAATCTCAGCGAGCTGCCGGGCTATCGCACGGGCGGAACGCTCCATATCGTCGTGAACAACCAGATCGGCTTCACCACGACGCCCCGGGAGGCCCGCTCCAGCCTCTACCCGACCGCCCTGGCCAAGATGCTCCAAAGCCCCATTTTCCACGTCAACGGCGAGAACCCCGAAGCCGTCGCCCAGGCCATCCTGCTGGCGATGGATTTTCGCAAGGAGTTCCACCGCGACGTCGTGATCGACATGTGGTGCTACCGCCGCCACGGCCACAACGAAACGGACGAGCCCTCGTTCACCCAGCCGATCCAGTCCCGCAGAATCGAACGCCGCGGCTCCGTCCGCGACGGATACCTTCGCCACCTTCTGATGCTCGGCGAAGTGACCCAGGAAGAGGCCGACCGCATCGCGGCCGAGCGCCGCGCCCAGTTGGAGAAAGAACTGTCCGCCGCGCGCAGTGAGGATTACGTCTACAAAATGCAGACGGCTGGCGGCCTGTGGCGCGGCTACCGGGGCGGCCTCGTGTCGGAGGCCGACACCGCGGATACCCGGGTGAATCGCGAATGGCTGGCCGACCTGCTGCGGCGGCAAAGCATTGTGCCGGATGGATTCGAGCCCCATCCGAAAGTGGTTCGCCTGCTCGCGCAGCGGCGCGAGATGGCCGAGGGAAAACGCCCGCTGGACTGGGCGGCCGCCGAGGCGCTGGCCTTGGCTTCCCTGGCCGCCGAAGGCTATCGAATCCGCCTGAGCGGCCAGGACTCCGCGCGCGGCACCTTCAGCCATCGGCACGGGATCCTGTACCACTATCGCACCGGTGAGCCGTACGTGCCCCTGCGCCGCCTGGCGCCGGATCAGGGCCCCGTCGACCTGGTCAACAGCCCGCTGTCCGAAACCGGCGTGCTGGGGTTCGATTACGGCTACAGTCTGGATTGCCCGGACGGCCTGGTCATCTGGGAGGCCCAGTTCGGCGATTTCTGCAACTCCGCCCAGGTCATTATCGATCAGTTCATCGCCAGCGCGGAAGACAAATGGCAGCGACTCAGCGGCATCGTGCTGCTGCTGCCGCACGGATTCGAGGGCCAGGGGCCGGAGCATTCCAGCGCTCGACTCGAACGCTTCCTCACCCTGGCCGCGGATGACAATATCCAGATCACACAACCCTCCACGCCGGCGCAGCTCTTCCATCTGTTGCGGCGCCAGGTGCTGCGGAAATGGCGCAAACCCCTGATCGTCCTGACGCCCAAAAGCCTGTTGCGCCACCCGGCCGTGATTTCCAGTCTGGACGAGCTGGCCGACGGCGCGTTCCACTCGCTCCTGCCGGACGCGGAGGCAAACCCCGCCGACACGAAGCGGATTCTGCTGTGCAGCGGGAGAGTGTATTATGATCTGCACAAACGGCGGGCAGACCAGAACCGCAAGGACATCGCCATCCTTCGCGTGGAGCAGTTGTACCCGCTGTCAAATGCGGAACTGAGCGCCCTTCTCGAACCGTACGCCGACGGCGTCCCGGCAATCTGGGTGCAGGACGAGCCGGAAAACATGGGCGCCTGGCGGACGTTCTACGTGGCCTTCGGCCCGAAGCTGGCCGGACGGTTTCCGCTCTCCCGCGTGAGCCGGCCCGCGGCCGCCAGTCCGGCCACCGGCTCGCCGGCCGCGCACAAAATGGAGCAGCAGAAGCTGCTGGACCAGGTGTTCGCCGACTAGGAAAACCTGCGGTGCCGGCGCGTCGATCGCCGACATCAGACCCCTGGATGGAGATCTGTTCGGATGGCCGTTGACATCAAGGTTCCCAGCGCGGGTGAGTCCATCAGCGAAGTCCAGATCGGTGCGTGGATCCGGGCCGAAGGCGACCGCGTGGAGGCCGACGAGCCGCTGGTGGAGATCGAAACCGACAAAGCCACCATGGAACTGCCCGCGCCGGTGGCCGGCACGCTGGTCAAAGTGTTCAAACGCTCCGGCGAGACGGCCGCCGTCGGCGACGTGATCGCCCAGATTGATGATTCCGGCAACGGCCAACCGGCCGAACCCGCCGCGGAACACTCCACCCGGACGCAGCCCGGAGCACCGGCGGCCGGACACGTCATGCCCGCCGCCCGCCGCGCGCTGGCCGAGCGGGGCTTGGACGCCCGCCAGGTGCAAGGCTCCGGCCCGGGCAACCGGGTGCTCAAGGAGGATGTGGATCGCCACGAAGCCCAAAGGTCGGATGCCCTCCCCGCCACCCCGATCGCGGCGCCGGCCGGCCGCGAGGAGGACGTGGTGCCGCTTACGCTGCTGCGCAAGCGCGTGGCCGCCCGGCTGGTCGAATCGCAGCAGACCACCGCGCAGCTCACGACCTTCAACGAAGTGGACATGTCCGCGGTGATGGCCCTGCGCAAACAGCGCGGCGAGGCATTCCTGGAGCGCTACGGCATCAAGCTCGGCATCATGTCGTTCTTCGTGAAGGCCGCGATCGACGCCCTGAAAGCCGTCCCGCAGGTCAACGCCTTCATCCGCGACGACAGCCTGGTGTATCGCAACTACTTCGACATCGGAGTGGCCGTCAGCACCGATCGCGGCCTGGTCGTCCCGGTCATCCGCGACGCCGACCGGCTGAGCTTCGCTCAGGTGGAGGCGGCGCTGGCCGACCTGGCTGCCCGCGCTCGCAACAAGCTGATCTCGCCGGACGAACTGCAGGGAGGCACCTTCACCATCAGCAACGGCGGCGTCTTCGGCTCGCTGCTGTCCACGCCCATTCTGAACCCCCCGCAAAGCGGCATCCTCGGCCTGCATACGATTCAGGATCGACCGGTCGTCCGCGACGGACAGATCGTCGTCCGACCCATGATGTACGTGGCCCTGACCTACGATCACCGCGTCATCGACGGCCGCGAGTCCGTCACGTTCCTCAAACGCGTCAAAGAGTGCGTGGAAGACCCCGCTCGCATGCTGATCGAAGTGTAGAAGAACAGCCGCTGGACCGGACAGACAGACGCGCAGACAGCGGAACATATCCGTGGTACAAATGGCGTGGCGTTCTGTCGTGACGACGCGCCGGAATTCCGGCGATATGTTGCCATGAAACCCCCGAGGATAAGGTCCATGCGAACGGCGCGGAATGGACCCTCGACAAACCTCCGATCGCAGGGCCGCACACGCGGATGGAGCTGCGCGTGCCCCATGTCCACAGCCTGTCGAAAGGAAGGATGAACCGTGTCTCACAGAATCACAATGCCACCGTCATCCCGGCCCAACGGCCCGGCAAGTGCGAGCAACACCGGCAAGTCCGTTTGGCTTTGTCTGGTGATTCTCGCGGGGCCTGCCGCCGGCGTGTCGTTTGCCCAGGCTTCGTTTCGACTCAACGATCCGGCGGGTATTTCCCCGGAAGCGCCCACGCCGGCCGAAACGCAAGCCCCGACCGAACACACGAAGTTCACCCTTTGGGAACGCGCTCCGCTGACCGAGCCCATTTCAACGGATCGCCCCGACCACACGGAAAGCCCGGATGCCGTTGCCCAGGGCCATTTTCAGCTCGAGACCGGCTACACGTTCACCTACGACCGGGAAAAAGGAAATCGTCTGCGCAGCCACACCGCGCCGCAGGCCCTGTTGCGGATAGGTCTGAGAAAAGACCTCGAACTCCGTCTGGCGTGGGAGGGATATGGTTGGGCCCACCATGCCGCTTCGAAGCGAACCGGCGGCGATCGATCGGCTACGCCGGACGGTTGGGAACAGGGCGGTCATGATTTTTCCATCGGGTTCAAACACAAACTCTGGGAACAGGACGGGCTGCTGCCACACTTCGGCATCCTGTGGGAAATCAGCACGCCCTCCGGCAGCGCGAACGTCTCGTCCGGCGACGTGGATTCGCAGGTGGCCTTCCTCTGGGCCTACGACCTGACCGACGCGGTGCAGGTGGCGGGCAATGTGGTTCTGGCCGTTCCCACCCAGGACGGGCACCGCTTTTTTCAAACGGCCGCATCGCTGACCCTCGGGGTTGATCTGACGGACCGCCTGGGCGCCTACGTGGAGTATTACGGGTTCTACCCGAACACCCATCACAGTGACTGCGCCCATACGCTCAACGCCGGCTTCACGTATCTCATCACGAACGATCTGCAACTGGACATCCGCTCAGGCTTCGGACTCAACGAAGAAGCGGACGACCTGCTGGCGGGCGTTGGATTGTCGTGGCGCTGGTAGCCGGACGACAGAAGGAGACCACAACGCCCGACGGGGGCGGAGGCCGATCCCGCTTGCTCATCCCGATCGGGCCGAACGCCGCGGAAAATACGTTGCCGCGGAAGCGGGCGAAAGCGGTCGGCGAACGACGCCGGCGGCCCGGCGACCGGCTACGATGAATTCTCGGCACGACGCTACGTCATGATCGGTTGCGTGAACAGGGCCACCGGTTGATACTTGTGAGCCGAACGAAAAACGGTGGGCTCCGGGGTTCGGACCCTCGGGCCCCCGGTTCAGCGGGTCAACCCGCAGGAGTGTACAGATGCCGCGGCATGATCTTGTCGTGATTGGCGCCGGACCCGGCGGATACGTGGCGGCCATTCGGGCCGCTCAACTCGGCCTGAACGTCGCATGCGTCGAGAAGGAGCCGGCGCTCGGCGGCACATGCCTCCGCATCGGATGCATCCCCAGCAAGGCCCTGCTCGAATCGAGTCTCCGCTACCACGAGACCCGGCACGCCCTGGCCGGGTTCGGCGTGAAGGTCGGCCGCGTGGAGCTTGATCTGCCCGCCATGATGCAACGCAAGGAGCAGATCGTACAGACCATGACCAACGGCATCGGCCTGCTTTTCAAAAAGCGCAAAATCACCCGCTATCACGGGCACGCCCGACTGGCCGGAGCCGGCAGAATCACCGTGGAAGGCCCCGACGGCCCCACGCCGATCGAGGCCCGGCACATTATCCTCGCCACCGGCAGTGTGTCGGCGCCGCTCAAAGGCGTGGAACCGGACGGAAACCGCATCGGCACCAGCACCGAAGGGCTTTCCTTCACAGAAGTCCCCCAGCGCCTCGTCGTCATCGGCGCCGGGTTCATCGGGCTGGAACTCGGCTCCGTGTGGAACCGCCTGGGCGCAAAGGTCACCGTGCTGGAATACCTGGACCGCATCCTGCCCGGCGTCGATTCCCAGATCGCCCGGCAGGCCCAGCGACTGCTCGCCCAGCAGGGACTCACCTTCCGGCTCGGCAGTCGCGTTACTGGCGCGCAAGTGTCAGGCGACCGATGCGTGGTGGAATGTGAAGGCGCCGAACCGACCGAATGCGACCGCGTGCTGCTGGCCGTCGGCCGAAAACCATGCACCGACGACCTGGGCCTGGAGACCGTCGGCATCACGCTGGACGAACGCGGCCGCGTTCCCGTCAACGAACACTTTGCCACTCCCGCCAACGGAGTCTACGCGATCGGCGACCTCATCCGCGGCCCCATGCTCGCCCACAAGGCCGAGGAAGAGGGCGTGGCCTGCGTCGAGCACATCGTCACGGGTTACGGCCACGTGAATTACGACGCCATCCCCGGCGTGGTCTACACCGAGCCGGAGATCGCCAGTGTGGGCAAAACGGAAGACGAACTCAAAGAGTCCGGCGTTCCGTACCGCAAGGGCGTCTTTCAGTATCGGGCCAATGGCCGGGCGCACGCGCTGGGCCAGACGGAAGGAAGTGTCAAAATTCTGGCACACCAGGAAACGGATCGCCTGCTCGGCATGCACATTCTTGGTGCCCGCGCCGGCGACCTGATCGCCGAGGCCGTGGCCGCCATCGAGTTTGGCGCCAGCAGTGAAGACCTCGCCCGCATCAGCCACGCCCACCCGACGCTGGCCGAGATCGTCAAAGAAGCTGCCCTCGCCGTTGACAACCGGCCCATTCACGCATGACCCGGAACTTGGTCCCGGCCGGAACCGATTCGAACCGCCACGGCATCGACAAAAAAAGAGAGGGAGGCCCACGTCCTACTCCCCTCAGGACGCGGCCCCCCTCGAACCTGGCTCCCCCAAAGGCCCGCTCACCGGCCCGCCTGGCGGATCGCCGCCCATCTCCCCTCTTGGGCAGCGATCCGGGCAGGACCTTTCACCCCCAACGATCACTCGAACCCAGTGGCAACACCCTTCACGGGGCCAAGTTGCCGCCATGACCCCTTGCCCTCTCTCCCCCCGGCCTCTCCCTTCATCACCCTCTATGCGACGGAGGGAAGATAATACATGCCGCGTGCCAAAGGACATTTTGACGGCGAGAATGAAAACGCTGCGTTGTAATTATCGGCGCAATAATATGTTATAACCCTCCGCCAAAACCTCCCCAATACTCCTCCCACAACGAGGTTGGGTGATGGTCGCTGGGGTGGGGAACCTGCAGCGGGTACTATTGCCCACCCCCAACCGCAAACCCATAATCGCGTTGTGGAGCAACCCGGTTTGCGAAAGGCCCGCCCATGAAGGCCATGGTGCTGCGACATACCAACCCCGTTCACAACCGCCCGCTGAACCTGGACGAAGTGCAAACCCCGACGCCGGGACCGGGGGAGATCCGCATTCGAGTCCAGACATGCGGAGTCTGTCACACGGACCTGCACACGGTTGAAGGCGAACTCGGCGCCCTTCCCTTGCCGCTGATTCCCGGACCCAGGTGGTGGGCACGGTGGATTCGCTCGGCGGCAGAATAAGGGGCACGAAAGTCGGGGATCGCGTGGGGGTGGCCTGGCTCCACGAAACCTGCGGAAACTGTCCGTTCTGCGCGCGAGGAGACGAGAATCTCTGCCCGGATGCCCGCTTCACCGGCTACCACGTCAACGGCGGATACGCCGAGTATATGACGATCAGGCGTGCGTTCGCATACCGCCTGCCTCACCAGTTGGATGACGCCCAAGCCGCCCCGCTGTTGTGCGCGGGCATCATCGGCTTGCGTGCGCTGCGACTGACGGGCATTCCGCGCGGCGGGCGGCTGGGCCTTTACGGCTTCGGAGCGTCGGCGCACGTGGCGATCCAGATCGCCCGCTACTGGGGTTGCCAGGTCTGCGTGTTCTCGCGGGGCGAGCGGCATCGGGCGCTGGCTTCCGACCTGGGTGCGGCTTGGACCGGCCAATCCGCGGAAACGCCGCCGCAACGCTTGGACGCGGGCATCGTGTTCGCGCCGGCCGGTTCCATCGTGCCGCAGGCGCTGGAACACCTGGCTCCCGGCGGCGTCCTCGTTCTGGCCGGCATCTACATGAGCGACATCCCCCCGCTGGATTACGAGAAACATCTGTACCACGAGAAGGTGATGCGCAGCGTCACGGCCGCCACTCGCGCCGACGGGCGGGAACTGCTTCGCCTGGCCGCAAAGATCCCCGTTCACACCACCGTCCAGACCTATCCCCTGGAGGATGCCAACCGCGCGCTGTGCGATCTGAAGGACGGCCACGTTAACGGTGCCGCGGTTCTGCGGGTGGCACAAGCGCCTTCGTAGGCTCCATGCCGCACCCTGTCACTCGAACGCGATCACTGCGTTTTCAAGGAAGTGACACTTTATGACACTGTACGTGTTCCCCCACCGGTCCTCGCGCCGGCTTTCTCGCTGGCCTCGTCGCCCGGTCGTCGGGAAGCCCCGGTCTCCCGCCTCGCGCGCGGCCCCGTGCGATTTTCTCCTATTCCATTCGCACGCCCAGGGCGGCCGCCACCCGGTCAAACTCGTCCAGGTTGTTGTAGTCGATGATAATGCGACCGCGCCCCCTCCCCCGTCGCTCCTCAATGCGCACCTTCAGCCCCAGCGCCCGCTGAAACTGTCCTTCTAGATCCGCCACGTGCGCGGATTTCACTTTCGGACGGACGCCCGCGGGCGCCGCCCCCGCGCCGCCTTCCGCGCGGCGCTCCCGCTCTCGCCGCACAATCTCTTCCAGCGCCCGGACCGATAACAGATTCCCGGCCGCACATTCGGCGAGTTCCATCTGCCGAGCCGGCGAATCGACGGCCAGCAGACAGCGCGCGTGCCCCATGCTGATGTCACCGCGTGACACCATGGCGGCGATCTCCCGAGGCAGATCGAGCAGCCGCAGGAAGTTCGTCACAGTGCTCCGGTCCTCGCCCACCCTCCGGCCCACCTCGTCGGGGCTCAGCCCAAACTCGTCGCACAGCCGCCGATACGCTCGCGCCTTTTCGATGGGATTCAGGTCGCTGCGCTGCACGTTCTCAACCAGCGCCATCTCCAGCATCTGCTCATCCGTGGCCGAACGCACCAGAACGGGCACCAGATCCAGCCCCGCCTGCTGTGCCGCATGCCACCGCCGCTGCCCGGCGATGATCTCCAGGCGGGTACCGACGCGGCGGGCTACGATCGGCTGAAGCATCCCGGAGTGCTTCAGCGATTCCGCCAACCCTCGAATCCCCTGGGCGTCCATCTCCTTCCGCGGCTGGAACGGGTTGGGCTCCAACGCCTCCGGCCGGAGCATCAAAGCGTCCACGCCTTGCCGTCCCCTTGGTGTCGGCTCGCCGCGCTCGTCCGGTTCGAGAACCGTCGTGAGCCTGGTATCTATCACGTCCCGCGAAACCAGGGAACTCAGCCCTTTGCCTAACCTCTTGTGCTGCTTGACCATAATACTGCTTCCGTTCAACAGGCTTCCGCGAACCGTAGCACACATCTCTCAGTTAGTAACACTCGTTGCGGTTGTCTTCCACTCGAACGTGGGAACGTACCACGCTGGCGGCCTTATGTAAACGAGAATCCGCGTACCACCGATTCACCTGGGGCGACAGCAACCGTATCGAAGAGCCGGTTGCTGCGGCCGAGGTTGTGTTCTTCGGGCCAGGGGGTGCAACCGCAGCCTGATTGTCCAAACCGGATACCCACCGCCGGATGACCGGCCAAACATCAGCGGCCGGCTTCAGCCGGCCAGTCAGTGCCCTCGGCGTGAGCCGGGGGATGAAGTCAGCTCCCCTCATTCGCTCCAATTCTCCGTTGCAGCCGGCTTCAGCCGGCTTTCTTTTGATCCACGAAGATCGCCGGAGGATTCGGACTAACCCCATTCGTCCACCGCCGAGGCCTCACCGCCCGCTCTGCCCTAATTCCCGCTACCTTATCCGTTTCAGGGCCCCCGCTCACGCTCACCGGCCAAATTGCCCCGGTATACACGACTGAGCACTTAAGCCAGAGGTGGGGGGCCGCATGAGCCCGAGACAACATGAGCGAACGGGAGATGCGAATTACTGAGGCGATTCGGCTTGTTTCACGTGAAACAAGCTCTCGACCTTTTGCGGAACATGCCAATCACTCCCCCCGGGCGTGGCTCTCATCCGACTCCACCGCAACCACCACTGGAGCTTCCTCCTCGACTCGGCAGACGCGAAGATCCCCGTCTCGGCAGTCGAAAATCGCCCTGCTTACTTCGACACCCACGGAGAACGCATCGTTGCCGGGCAGCGCACGTGGCGCCAATGCCCCTTTGGAGTCTCCACGAAGCCGCATCGCCGCTCACCTCAATCCGCTCGGCCAATTCTGAAGCCGCGCTTCGTATCTCATTGCGGGCGGCTTGCTGAATTATCCAGAACCGCCCCCAATGACGACGAAAACCTGAGACCGGCCCCGTATCGGCCGGTACGCAAGCCTGGCGCTAAGAGGCAGGGCATTTCGCCATCGTCCGTCAGAGCAGCCAGTTGGCGTGGGCGTTCCCCGACCGCCAACGCCAGAACGCTCCAACCCCTCTCCAGGCCAAACACATCGTTGGATTCATCCGGCGCAGACATTCGTTCCCAAAACGCTGTCGAAGCCTCCTTGGGTTCAACATCATCGCAATCGGCCGCAAATGCACGCCGGTCCGGCTTTGTCCGCCTTGTTCGGAAAAGGAAAGCGACGAAACCTAACAAAGACCTAACATACAGACCAAGGTCAAGTGGGGTGAACAAAGACAAAGAAGGAGTCTTCTGTTGATAAGGGCAAGAGGTCTGCGGCAGGTTGGTGAGCATGCCGCGGGCGTTGCGGAGCAGTGTGGGAGACGTGGCGCATCACGGACTGAGCCCGGCGAGCACCCAGGCCGGCGTGTTCGATTCCGACGGGAATTACCAGGCGCTCGAGTGCGGTCTCGCCCAGGCGTACGAACGCATGGGCGTCTCGGTGGCCGCCTGCTGCATAATACCGAACCACTTTCCCGGGTTCTGTGCCCGCCGGAAGACGGCCAGTTGTCGATCCTTACGCAATGGCTGGCGGTCACCAACACCCAGCGCCGGCAGGCCGGGCATGCCGTCTCAGGTAGTCTCTGCTCCTTCTAGAGTCATACGGTCAGTCCCGACAACCAGCCGGACGAAGCGGTCGGGCTTGGGCGCCGGCTCTGGCTCATTCGCCATCGCCCGCATCATGCCGACAGGCAGTACGACGCCGGCAAACAGCGCAACCAGAATCACGATAGTGGTGCGGGGCAGGATCCGGCGGCGCCGCCGTTCGTTCAGGATGGCCAGTAGGCGGCGTTCCAGGCCCGATGGCCGGGCCATGGCGATGCGCCAGGTTGCCGCATCGGGCGTGCGGATGTGCGTCGGCACACCTATGACGCAGGAGCCAGAGGAAACCAACTGTGGAGGATGCTCCGGAGCCGAAGGAACGCCGGATCGTGACAGTGATCCAACCCGACGTTCCGGGCGAGTTTTCCGAAGATGGATGAAGAAGGGACGATCTTCTTCTCACGCACGGCAGCCTCGAATGCCGCCTTGGGGTCCGGCGGCTTCGCGGCATCCGTCGGCCAGAGACCGTGTGATCGGAGCCAGCAGAGCAGTTCGCTGCGGTCGGGCCAACCCAACGCGGTCGCGACATGCGGCGAATCGCTCCAGACCCAATTCTCGACTTCGGGGTCAATGCAAACGCACTTCGCGTGATCGCCCCAGCCGCGACGACAGCGCCCCTCCACCTGCGTGCTCAGTGCCTCGGCGTCCGTGCTCGGAGCGCCCGCCCAAGCGCGGTCAAAAATGATCAGGGCAAATCGAGCCGCACCGACATACGGCCGGATCAACTCGTGCCCCGTGTGGAAAACACCCGGATCGCGGTTGGGGTGAACGACGATCGCTGCGACGGATGGTCGCCGAATGCCAAGGCTCTGGCAACGCTCCAGCAGGCCGCAGATCGCCTGTTCGATGTCCTTGTCCGGGACCAGCACGACCAGGTCCGCCGTCATCCCAGCACTCCGGCGGCGAAAAGCGTTCCCAGATCGAGCCCTCCCTGCCAGTTTCGCAACCTTGGATGCTCGTCACCCCGGACGATGTCCGTCGCACCCGATTCGTCTTTCGCGAAGCAGAGAAGGTCTGCAGGTTTGGCCAGAGCGAGCACGACAGGAGAATGCGAAGCGCAAAGCACCTGTGCCCCATACACGCAGGACAATGACCGGTACACGGTTTCGACCGCTCGAGGATGAATACCGTTTTCCGGCTCTTCGATCAGATAGATGCCGTCGGTATCCGGGATACACGCCAGCAGCGTCAGGGCCAGTATTCGCAACGTCCCGTCGGAAACGACCCACGACGGCGCCTTCAAGCCGCTCTGGAACTCGACGACGATGTAGCGGTTGCGGTCTTCAGGACGCTCGATCGTGAACACCGTCTTGAGATCTGTGATAGCCGTCCGCAGGTGCTCGATCCAGCGCTCGAAGCCGGCGGAGTCCTTCTCCTGAAGCGCCTGGACCACCCACGGAAGGTTCGAGCCGTCAGGGAGAAAATGACGAGGCGAACCGGGGGGACTGGGCCTTCGCATCGCCTCCGCGTTCAGGACGATCTTGCGCACGCCCTCCATGAGCGCTCGCTTCGCCCAAGTGGCCACGGGGAACTTTTCCTCGTCCTCCGGCAGGTTCGCGAGGGCGGATTTTCCGGGGCCGAGCCGAAACGGATTGTTCCATCCGGTGGTTTCGGACATGAAGTAATCGGTTCCGCTCTCCGCATTCTTGCTGACGATCTTCTTCCAGCCGGACGGCGCGCGCTTTCCAGGTGGCCGCACGATCCATGCTGGTGGCTGCCTGAACTCCGGAAAGAGGGTCCGCTCCACCTTCCGCGGATCGCGATCCTCCGCTGGAATCAGCCAGAAGGTCTCTATCGCGAGCCGCACCTCTCCGCCGTCCCCTCCGACATCAATGAGTGCTTCGTATCGTGCTCGCCTGGGCTTGCCGTTGCCCAGGCGCGCCAGCCGGTCGGGAGGGATATCCATTTCCACAGCCAGCTCAAACGACGTGCCCTGCCGCATCCAGCACAAATGCAGGGGATCGGCCGCGCGCGGCGGCACCAGTTCGCCCTCGCCTCGGATGGCCCGAAGCGGGCCGACCCGCAGCAAGTCTCCCAGAAACCCCACGACGTCCAGAAAGGTGCTTTTGCCGGACCCGTTCGGGCCAATCAGCGCCTGGAAGGCGGACATGCGCTCTGAGACGTACCGCAACGAACGAAAGTTGATGGCCTCAATGCGAGTCAACACGGCAGTGCTCCCGAGCAGTCATCCGAGCGACCGCACAGTCTACACCATGCCCCCCTCCGACTGCCAGCCGGCGGCCGCTCGGCTCGGGGTTTCACCATTGTTCAGCCGTCGTCGATGTTACGCCTGACCGGCCCGCACGTCAGGGGGGACAGTAGCATGGAAGCACAACCCACGCACCGGTGAAATCGGCTTCCGCGATTTCCGACCAGCGGGCCCAGAAGTACAGCCGCCCGCAGCCGCCCCACATCCATCCGAGCTCTCTATCCGAATCGATCTGGAGTACGAGCTGCCAGTCGGCCGCGCCCGGCGCAAGGAGCGCCGGACGGCGATCGTTGCGGCCGCTTGGAAGTCCCCACCACAGACCGTTGGTAACGAGCTGGCACTGGAGGCGCATGTCGTCTTGGAACTCCTGCGGATGGCCTCCGCAGCGGTGGATCGGGGAGTTCTCGTCGTCGCCGCCCGAAATCAACTGTTGACGCAGGTCGGTGTAGTCGTCGTTCCTGGGGTCGCACCACCGGAGCCTGCCGGCCTTCAACGAGGGAGGCAGCAGCCATTCTGGAGCGAAACGGATGGGCCGCTCCGGGAACCTGGCGTCCTCCGGGACGTCGGCCGGGGGCTCCATGACCTCGGCAGGCTCCGAACCGGCGCAGTAGATGACCCGGCAAGAGCCTCGTTCGGCCGGGTCGAAACCCATTGGCTGATTCCGGCAGTCGTAGAAGAAACTTAGCCTGCCGTCGGCCGGCCAGCCCGGCAGGCAGGCCAATGCGTGAAGCTCCGCGAGGTCGAGTTGTCCGAGGAAAGCCAGCGGCACCACAGGCTGCGCCAGGCTCTTGCGGAGCTGGTCCGCGGCGTCACGCAAACCGATCGCCTCTGGCTTCTCTCTGAATAGCCTTTCCATTCCGGCGATCTCATCCCGCAGCTGATCGCCCCGATCCCACCGCGGCCACTTCGCACCCGCGGGCAGCGTCGGCAAACCGCCGAAATGCGACGCCGCGGTACCATCTCTCTGATCGGCCGGCTGCTCATCCAGCACAATCCGCGCGGACGGCGCAAGATGCCGGATAAGCACGTCTGCATGGCGGGCCAACCTCGACTCGCGAATCCGCATTTCCGCCTGCTTTCGGTCCATGACACGAAATATTGGGCAAGACGACGGACGCAGTCAAGATCGCTCGGCCGGCGGGTGATCCCCGGGTTTGAATCGGCAAGCGGCGAGGAGCCGACGCAGCATGATCATGGGGAACGCTCGAAATTCAACTCACAATGGCATTAACCCCGAGCTTCGGAACGGCGATGGAGTATAACAGCGGGAGACGCTCTCCCGGGCATACATCGCTCAGGCGCCGCGATTCCCCATTTCACGCTGAATCACTACAATGCAAACGTGGAGTAATACGAGAAGGAGTATTGCGCCTGCCGTTGACGTCACGACGAATGGTTCTCGCTGCTTGCGCGAGAGAATGTACAGAGATTCTGGAGCGTGAGATTGCCCACGACGACCAACTGATGCTCCTGAGAAAGAGCAAGGGGCTCATTGCATACTGCCGCGCCGGAGCGATGGCGATGTCGGAAAGCCCTGCGGCTGGCTTTTTGCGGGCACGCCCAATCTTCGTAGCAAGAGTCTCCGTCAGGAAGGGCGATCGCGGAACAGAAGTGGTTTTTCGTGCGCTGGCAGGCGTTCCAAGCCTGTTCGGCGCGCTGGTGCTCGCGATTGCCTTCTTCGCCACCCCAGTTCAGATCGCGCGCGTCGCCTTGTGGCCGAGTACCCCTTGCCAAGATAAAATCGCAGCGCTGATTCTCGTGCCGGCATCGCTTGGCATGGGGGTGTGGGCAATGCGGTTCCTGGTCAAACGAGCATGCAAACAGATTGAGTTGCTGTATCGGCCTTTGACCGGGTTGCGCCCCTCGGATAAGGGCAGGCAGGGCATCTGAGTCCTGACGATCCACGGCTTTCAGCAAGCACAGTGCATCTGTGGGCACACGTCGCATGGTATCGAAAATTGCGGTGATTGGCTCGATGCTCTGCGCATTCGCGATGATGCTGTTGTGGGTAGAGAGCTACTTCGCATCGACCTATCAGTGCACGATTCGATCCAACGACAGGATTGTTGTACTTCAATCGTTCCTTGGGCGTCTGGCAGTCTCGGTGGTGAGCGAATCAAGCATAATGAAAGAAGATGCCCAGTTTGGCAGCCAGGGCAGTGGGTTCAGCGTCATCCAGGGCATTCCGGCAGAGCTGGAGCTCGATCAGATATTGTCGCTTCTTTTTCGGTCACACCGACTGGAATCGACCCGGTTCAGTACGACACTCTACGCACCGCACTGGTGGGGAGTCGCTCTGTTCGGATTGCTGCCTGCAGTCACCGGCCTGAGACGCCTTCGTCAGGTGAGATTGCGGCGAAAGCGAGGTGGCCAAATGACCGATCGGCCCGGTCTGTTCGTTCTTGTCTCAACGACCGTGTTCGTCGCGGTATTGGGAGCGTGTAATGGGCATAGAGGTGGGAGTATGGACAATTCGTCTGCGGAGCCGTTGCCCCAGACGGCCGGAGACAGAGAAGGTCACGAGATTCTCGACGGCAGTGACGGGGGGCCGGAGCTTAAGTCACTCATAATACCATTCCTGCTGGCTGAGGGTGCGGAGCTGGCTCCCCTGGCCGTTCAAGATCAAGCGCGCCGGTTGGACAATCGCCTCATATTCGTCAGTCAAGGTGGAGCCGAAACGCTCGCGATTGATGATAGCGGACTGCGTGATCGGTACACAGCGGATCTCGTAGACGTCAAAATCATAGATGGAAAATACGCTCTGCTCAAGTACTCGTGCGTGCATCGGCTGTACACGCACTTCTCTGTTTTGGTTGACGGTGTTAACGGAACGGTTGTTTATGTTCGTCCACTGGTTGAGGTGGTGAACCGTTCGGATGGCCCAGAAGGATGTGCAGCCGTACACGCAGGGAGGTTCTCGAAAGGGCGCGGAGGCTGTTTATGAGACGGAGTCCGGCTCGGCTTGTGCGATTCGCATGCACACCGGTGATGCTGCTCGGCGCTCTCGTCTTGCCTTTTTGCATGGCGGAAGTCATTGTGTATTGGGTAGGCTTCTGTTTGAAGGCGGGTGTTCATGTTCGTATGCATGCAATCGGACTTGGGGGACTTCTGTGCATGAAGGGCCTCCATGCCCTCCCTGCAGTGATTGTGTACCTGTTCGTTGGCGTTCTTCTTGCTTGCGCGGTGCCTCGGCGGGCGGCTCTCTTGGCGGTCTGCTACGGAATTGCAGGATTCGCATTGCCGTTGACTTGGTCCACCGAACTCTGGATAGAGGACTGGGGCCGTCACATTGCACAGGAAGTAGCCCCCGTAGTCGCAACACTGGGTGTGCTCTGGTGGCTGAGACGGCGAGCCAGAGCGCTGGCCGACGGAACGAGGTGTGCATCTTGTGGTTATGACTTGCTGGGGAACATAAGCGGCCGGTGTCCGGAGTGCGGGTGCGCCACGAAAAGCCTGGGGAAGG
>JBPOIK010000076.1:0-3302 GCA_052034525.1 Planctomycetota bacterium | reverse complement strand
TTCGTGACGTTTATGAGTGCAACGGCTGCTCGGGCGCGGTGTTTCGAGAAGTGCTCGTAACGTAGTGCGTGCCGACCGGCGGCGGTCTTCGCCGGCCCATCCGTTTTGCGGAGGAAGTACGTTGGATTCCGACTACTACGCATTGAGCTGGTTCCAGGGCGAAGGGCGCGATCAGGAAATGCAGTGCGAGCCGCAGGCGTTGCAGGGACTGCGGCGGAACCTGCCCGGCCGCCAGCGCGTCTGTGAGTCGTGGCCGCCGGATGTAACCTTCCGCGCCTGGGGAACGCGGACGCAGGACGTGCCTTACTATGATTCGATGCACCACGACGTGGAGAACCCGCCCTGGCGGTTGGGGCCGGGAGAGTTTCGGACGCTGAGCTGCCGGGTGAAGGACTGGTTGCTGTTTTCGGAGCGTATGAAGGCAGCTTTCGAGCGGGCCGGCCTCAGCGGCTGCCAGTTCCACCCGGTGGCCGTGGCGACGCCGTGGGAGGCGGCGCCCCTGCGGTACTGGTACGCTCACACGGTGTGGCTGGAAGGGGCGATCGACCGTGATCGGTCGCGGTACGAGGAGGTCTTCGCGCGGCTGGCCTTCTTCGAGTATGTCTTGAAGCGAACTGCCCTGGGCGGGGCCGACGTGTTTCGCCTGGCGGATTCCACCGGGTGCGTCTTCTGTTCTCAGCGATTCCGTGATTTCTTCATGCAGCAGAGCTTCACCGGCCTGGGTTTCACACCGGTCCGCGTGAGCGACTGAGAGACTGGCCGGCCGGACCGGGGTCCATAGCCTTGCCTTTCCTCCACATCAGCGATACGGCGCTCGATAGGATCTACTACGGAAGGTGGTAGTGCTCTGGTCGAGTTCAGAAGGATGTTGCGGTTATGCGGTTATATCTTCTCGAACGAAGCGATTGGTACGGCGAACGATTTGCCCAGACAAGCCTTGCGGAGCCTCACCCATGGCTGAATCCGGATGAAGTGTGCCGCGCTTGCTATGAGCCGGAGAACAGACGTCGGCGGGGGCCCTACACGATCCGCTGGCAATCGGGCTCCGACGAGATTCCGGACTTCATTTTTGGCGGTGCCGCCTGGGAATTCCTGGTGACCGACAGGGTGAAGGTCGCGTTTGAAACCGCGGGCCTGAAGGGCTACGTAGCCTGGCCGGTCAAGGTGGAAGCCCCAGCCAAGCGGGAAGCGCGAAAGCGACCGATCGTGCAGTGGCCATACAAAGGGCCGCCGTTGTGGGACATTTACGTGGACACGTTCGTCCACATCATTCCGGAAGCCAGCGACGTGAGATACAAGGGTCCGTGTGGCGTGTGTGGGCGCGAGCGCTATGCACCCGTGGGAGACGATGATTCCTACGTCGTTGACTGCTCATCCTGGGATGGTTCGGACTTCATGCGGCCACATGAGTTGAGGGGACCGATTGTGACCGAGCGTGTCGTTGAGGTCATCGAGCGTGAGGGTTTCACGAACGTGCAGTGGTCCGCCTGGGGCGAGATCGGGGATCGGGGGACGGCCGACCTGACGCGGATGCGGACGGACATCACGCCGACGAAAACGCCGGAGCCGGAACCCGACGCCACGGAGGGCATGCCCCCGTCCTCCCCGCCGCTCAGCGACAAGCTGACGGCCAGGCACGCGGAGTTCCTCGGCAAGCTCGTGGACTACGTTCGGATGGAGGAAAACGACGAGGATCTCACGGCGGCGGATTTGACGTTCCTGCGGTCGGCGCAGGTGGAGGACGGCCAGTACTGGCTCTGGCGGTACGAGGACGCCGGCGGGAGCCTGTGTTACGCCACGGTCTCGAAGGACGCGAAGGGGCGGCTCTGCCTGGGCTGCAACGCCGCGGACGGCCAGACGCCGGAGCAGCATATGTGGGCGGCGCACAAGGGCTGGCTGTGAACTGACGTTTCGCCGGAGGTGCGATTGGGGCGGTCCTCACCGGTCCGGATTGCGGTTCAATGCCTGCCCCTGACGACTCTCCTTTCTTCCGTTGCCGGGCGCTTGCGTGCGGTTTGACCGGGAGCCGGACGGCGACGTGGATTTGTCCGACTTCGCGGTGTTCGCGGCGTGCTTCACGGGGGCGGGGTCCGCGGTGCCGGCGAATCCGGACTATTTCCCGGGCCGGCGTCGGGAATTCTACATCCGGGAGGACGGGGCCGGCCAGACCGGTCAGCTTGGCCGTCTGCTGCTGGCGCTGTACGACTACCGCGCCCGGGAATACGACCTGTGGCACGGCCGGTTCACCTCCCGCGACCCGGCCGAATACGCCGAGTCGCTGAACCTCTACCAATATGCGCGGGGCAATCCGCTGGGCCGAATAGACCCGGCTGGGACATTCTCTCTTGGGGAGTTGGTCAGCAGCGTTGCCCGAGAGATCTATCTGAACGCCACGATCCCCAGCTGCACCGTAGCCGGCATGTGGGCCGTTCGTGGTGTGATGGCGGCGGTCATCGCGTACAATGCGTACCTGCTTGCCACCCAGCCCGATTATCTAGCGCAGCTCGTCGAGGATGTCGCGATGTATGGGACGATGCCCGGAGCGACAGCCGCGATGGAGCACATGGCTTACCTGACACGCCTCGCCCATACCATGCGCTTGGCAGCGGGCGGGACGATCGAAGCGGGCGAATCACTGGGTGCCGCAGTCGCGCGGAACCTCAAGATCGACGCAAGGAAGCTCCAGCACATCTTTGGCAAGCACGCATCGGAATTCGGACTCAGCGGCAACTGGAATAACGAAGCGGCCCAGGCTATGGATCAAGCCATCCGATCGCTTTTGGGCAAGGCGACGCCGATTTCCGGAAATTTCTACGGCACCGCGGGCACGTACTGGTATGATGCAGCCACAGGGCTGTTCGTGTTTGTGGATGAAGAGATGAACGTGCTGGGCGGCTGGATGCTGAGCGCAGCACAGAAAGCCAGCTTGCTTTCCAAAGGATGGGTACGGTAGATGAACGACGACACGCTTGGGCTTACTGGCTACGCGATGCTCTTGGAAGCCCTCCTTGATGGAGGGCTCCCGGCAGCCGCGTTCGAGGCGGCGATGATGAGGCTGTGGTCGGCCGACCGTGATCGGGAGAGGGCTGTCACACGCGGCGAGCCGTCTGCAACAACCTCCCAGCCTGAGCGAGCGCGGATCACAGAGGATCTGCTGGCTCAAGCTTGCGCAGGCCAAATGCGACCGGCGGATTTCGGCCGAACGTGGGCATCGATTTGGGCGTTCGAAGGCAGAAGGCCGCGCGTCGTGGCCAATATCGTAGACATCCTCCACGGTTATACGTACCGCTATACGACGGACC
>JBPOIK010000214.1:0-10051 GCA_052034525.1 Planctomycetota bacterium | reverse complement strand
GGTTTTAGGTGCATCTTCACTGATACGCCCATCCCCTTCTCCTATATCCGCGAACAGGGCATGAAAGGTTGCATTGGGCAAGAAATGATTGCGGTGGTCGCGGAATTACAGCGTGGACGTACCTATGTTTCCGTTGACCAGCGGCAAGTGGAATCGGCAAGCGTAGAAGCTCCATCAAACCATCCCGACTCAGATCTTCCAGATCAGGCCCTCGGTTTTCGAGTGCAGAAATACGGTATCAGAAAGCACTGGCAATTATTCACATGCCGCCAACTTACTGCAATGGTGGCTCTTGGCGACTTGGTACGGAATATAGGTGAGGACGTGTTTGCGGACGCTTTGAAACAGGGCTTATCCGAGACTAACGCAACAGATTATGCAAAATCAGTTGCCACCTTCTTGGGACTCTCTCTTGATCGGTGCGCAGACTTCAACAATTCTCTTTGCAGATGGACTGCGGGCAATCAGAAAGTGATGAATCTTTTTGGTCGGCAAGCCATTCCGATGGCGTGGGATTTCGCCGAAGCCAACATCCTTGGCGAGTCGGTAGGTGCATGGAAAACGTGCAAAGAATACGTCGCCGACTGTCTTGAAGTGCTTGGTAAATCGATGACCGCAGGTGGTCATGCACGACAAGTTGATGCCGCGGGTGCTTGGAACGAGGCCAGAGGCCTTTTGGTCAGCACAGACCCGCCATACTATGACAATATAGGCTATGCTGCACTGTCCGACTTTTTTTACATTTGGCTTCGAAGAACGATAGGCGATCAGTACCAGGACCTATTCCGAACCATTCTTGTGCCCAAGGCACCGGAGCTCACAGCAGCCCCCGAGATGTTCGAGGGCGACAGGGAAAAAGCTAGGGATCACTTTGAGTTAGGATTCCGAAAGGCATTTACTACCTTGCGGGAAAAAATGGATTCCCGGTTTCCGCTGACCGTGTACTACGCCTACAAGCAGGAAGACGAAGAATCGGGCAGTGATGACGTAGACAACGAAAACGGAGAAGGCACAGGCAACGGTGTCGACCTGACCACGGGTTGGGAGACGTTGCTTGATGCTCTGCTTGGAAGCGGTTTCCAGATCACTGCAACGTGGCCAATAAGGAGCGAGCAACAATGGCGGATGCGATCAATGCGTTCGAACACTCTGGCATCCTGTATCGTGCTTGCGTGTCGTCCACGCCCGGTCGGCGCCCCTCAATGCAGTCGCCGCGAGTTCTTGAACGAACTCAAGAGAGAACTCCCGGCCGCCCTTACCCACCTGCAACAAGGCAATGTGGCCCCCGTGGACTTGGCGCAGGCCTCAATCGGCCCTGGGATGGCAATCTACTCGAAATACTCGCGGATTCTTGAGTCGGATGGTACTGCCATGAGCGTGCGTACTGCGTTGGCGCTCATCAACCAGACCCTCGACGAAGTGCTGGCTGAGCAAGAAGGCGAGTTCGACGCCGACACTCGGTGGGCCTTGGCTTGGTTTGAACAAAATGGTATGCAGGAAGGCGACTTCGGTCAGGCCGAGACGCTTTCGAAAGCCAAGAACACAGCCGTCAGCGGAATGGTCGAAGCCGGGATACTGACAGCCCGAGGCGGTAAGGTACGCCTACTCCGACGTGATGAACTTCAAGAGGATTGGAACCCATCACGGGACAAGCGCCTAACGGTCTGGGAAGCAGCCCAACACCTGATCCACGCTCTAAGCACGAGTGGCGAGCAGGGCGCCGCTGACTTGCTCAGCAAGCTTGGCGGCCTCGGTGAAGTGGCACGTGATGTTGCCTATCGGCTCTATGCGATATGCGAACGCAAGAAATGGGCGCAGGAGGCCCTCGCTTATAACAGCATCGTTGTTTCATGGCCGGAGATAACAAGACTCTCGGCCACTAGGGGCCCGACCCCGGGCACGCAGGCAGAACTCCTCTAGAGGATGGCTCTTTGACTTGACCGTGGAAGGAAGGAACTTCAACTTATGGCTCTCAGCAACGCAGAACGGGTGGGAAAGGCGCTCGAGGCACTAAGGGAGGGTTTGGTGCCGTTTGTCGAGCGTGAGATGAAGGCCGCTCACGGGAAGGACTGGCGCAAGGTCGCCAAAGATACGTTCGCTCAAGGTCAGAAGTCCACGCTGCACGAGAAGAAACCTCGTTGGGACACCTACGCTCTGCTGCACGTCCTCCGGCAGCAGTGGCACACCGTGTTCGGAAAGACCCTTAGCAAAGACGATCTGGGTTTCGTCATCGAACTTCAGGGCATCCGAAATCGCTGGGCGCATGAAGAGAGTTTCTCGACAGATGATGCGCTGCGTGCCTTGGACAACGTGCGGCGGCTGCTCGAAGCGGTGTCCGTTCCGGAAGCGGCAGAGATAACGCGCATGAGGCAGGACTTGATGCGGACGCTGTTCACGGAGCAGGCGCGGACGGAGCGCCGGCGATCGACGGCCACCTCGATTGAGGGACAACCAACGGGCGGGCTCAAGCCTTGGCGTGAGTTAATGACACCACATCCGGACGTGGCCTCGGGCCGCTACCGGCAAGCTGAGTTCGCCGCTGATTTGGCCCAAGTACATCGGGGCGAGGGCGAGCCAGAATATCGAGACCCAACCGAGTTTTTCGCGCGTACGTTTGTCACGGACGGCCTGCGCAACCTGCTTATCAACGGGAATGATCGTCTCTGCGGAAAAGGCGGTGAGCCGGTTGTCGAATTGCAGACGAATTTCGGTGGTGGGAAGACGCACTCGATGCTGGCCCTGTACCACCTATTCTCGGGGCGCACCGCAAACGAACTCCCGGGGAGCGAGATTGTCTTCGAGCGTGCGGTGGTGCCCCAGCCCCCCGTCGTGAAGCGTGCCGTGCTTGTAGGCACGGCCATATCGCCGGCACAGCCGCAAACGAAAGAAGACGGAACCGTAGTGAATACGATGTGGGGCGACATGGCGTGGCAACTTCTCGGGAAGGAAGGCTACGCCATGGTGGCCGAGGCCGACAAGGCGGGGGTGAGTCCCGGCTCGAGTTTGCTTCTGGATATCTTTCGCAAGTGCCACGGCGCCCTGGTGCTCATTGATGAATGGGTCGCCTACTTGCGGCAGTTCCACGAGGGGATGAAGCTGCCGGGCGGCACCCTGGAATCGAACCTATCCTTCGCCCAATCGCTCACAGAAGCCGCAAAGGCTGCCGCCGATACTTTGCTGGTGGCCAGCTTGCCGGAATCGGACATCGAGATAGGCGGTGAGTTTGGCCAGAGAGCCCTCGAAATGCTCAAGAATGTCTTTGGCCGGATTGAGTCGCCATGGCGTCCGGCAAGTGCGGAGGAAAGCTTCGAGATCGTGCGGCGGCGTTTGTTTCAACCCCTTCCCCCCGAGAATTACCCCAACCGCGACAACGTGCTCGACTCGTTTTCCCGGATGTACCAGGAACAGCCGCAAGAGTTCCCGTCGGTGTGTCGCGAGCAGGAGTACAAGCGACGCCTGGAAAACAGCTACCCGATCCACCCGGAACTATTCGACCGGCTCTATGAAGACTGGTCCAGCATGGACAAGTTCCAGCGGACCCGCGGCGTGCTGCGCATCATGGCGAGCGTCATCCATGTGCTCTGGGAGCGACAGGACAACAGCCTGTTGATCATGCCTTCGAGCATTCCTCTGGACGACTTGACGGTTCAACCCTTGTTGACGTACTACCTTGAAGACCCGTGGATTCCGGTGATCGAGCGGGATATCGATGGCCCCAATTCGCTGCCCCTCGAACTGGACCGTGAGAATCCAAACTTGGGCCGCTACTCAGCGTCCCGCCGCGTAACCCGCACCGTATTCATGGGCTCGGCTCCCCTTCAGCATTCGGCCCATAAGGGACTCGAAGATCGGCAAGTGCGGCTCGGGTGTGTACAACCCGGAGAGAGCGTGGCCACATTCGGGGACGCGCTTCGGAGACTCACAGATCGCGCGTATCATCTCTATGTCGAGGGTAATCGGTATTGGTACTCGACACAACAGACGGTCTTGCGCCTGGCCCAGGATCGGAGTCTTCAGTACGACCGCGACAACGTTTTGGAGGAAATCGAGCGACGGTTGCGCAAAGAGTCGGCTTACCGGGGTGATTTCGTCAAAGTGCATCCGTGCCCTAGTTCAACGACCGATGTCGCCGACGAAAAGGAAACGCGGCTGGTTATCCTCCGGCCCGAGTTCCCTCACTCTTCAGGAAATGACGCAAGTTCTGGAAGAACAGCAGCTGCGGAAATGCTGGAGAAGCACGGGAATGGCCCTAGGCATTGCCGCAATACGTTGGTCTTCTTGGCGGCGGACAAGGCCCGCCTTGCAGAACTGGAGCAGGCCGTTCGCCAATTCATGGCATGGATATCAATCGAGAGCGACATCGAGACACTGAACTTGGACGCGTCACAGGCGCGTCAGGCGACCACCAAGCGCCAACAGGCGGATGAAACGGTGAAACAGCGGATTCCGGAAACCTATCAGTGGCTCTTGGTGCCAACGCAACCCGATCCTACCGGAAAGGTCGAGTGGCAACAGATTAGACTTCAAGGCCAGGATGCCCTGGCGGTCAAAGCCGCCAAGAAGCTAAAGAATGACGGGATCCTTGTGGTTCAGATGGCCGGGGTCACACTACGGCTGGAACTGGACCGGGTTCCCTTATGGCGTGGGAACCACGTGGAAGTGCGACAGCTTCTCGAAGACTTTGCTCAATATACCTACTTACCCAAACTAACCAGCCCTGACGTCCTTCTGGCTGCAATCCAAGACGGAGTACAACTTACCTCCTGGAGCCAGGATACCTTTGCATACGCTGACGGCTGGGATGATGCGAAGCAGCGCTATCTAGGTCTCAAGGCGGCCCAGCTCACGAGTGTCATGGCTGACGCCGGCAGCCTCGTTGTGAAACCGGAGGCAGCTATGCGCCAGCTTGAAGCCGAGAGAAAGGCAGTCGAAGAGACTGGCGAAGGCAATACGGAGAAGCCCGGCAAAAAGAACGGCGCCGGACAAGTTACAGGGGCAACAGAAACAGACGAAGGCCTAACGGTTGTTGAGCTCCCAAAACCTCAGCAACCCAAGCGCTTTCATGGAGCAGTCAGCGTGGACGCATTACGGCTGGGCCGTGAAGCAGGGAAGATCGCCGAGGAGGTGGTTCAACACCTGACGGGTCTTGTGGGTTCGAATGTCGACATTACCATCGAAATCACGGCGGAGAGCGACGAAGGCTACTCCGAGAATGTCATCCGAACCGTGAGCGAGAACTGCCGCACTTTGAAATTCAAAGCACACGGCTTCGAAGCGGAGTGATAGGAAAGAGTCTGTTTGGGAGAACGGCCTACGTTGCCGTGCGCTGGCGGAAAACGGGATGCAGCCACCAGGATACTTCGAGAGCATACGTGCCCGGGCGACCGACCGATGGGAACAGCTCGAAGCTGACCCAGAGCTGGCCGGCCCTTGGCACCAGCTTTTCAAGCAGGTGCAGAGCCCCCGCCACGTCCTATCCGAACTGCTGCAGAATGCTGACGACGCAAAAGCTAAGCGAGCGTACGCTGCTATCCAGGGCGATGATTTCGTCTTTGAGCATGACGGCGTTGACTTTGCCGAAGAGCATTTCGCATCGCTGTGCAAGTTTGGCTACTCGAACAAACGTAATCTCCATACGATTGGTTTTCGCGGGGTAGGTTTCAAATCGACATTCAGCCTCGGAGACGAGGTGCGTCTTCTCACGCCGACTTTGTCCGTGGCCTTCCATCGGAACAGGTTCACTCAACCCGTTTGGGTAGCACAAAACGGTCGGGTCCAGATAACAAGAATCCGCGTGCCCATTAAGGATGAGCACAGGCGGAAGGAACTAGAGAAGAACCTAAGCGAATGGGCGGCGAGTTCCTTCTCCCTCCTGTTTTTTCGGAGCATCAAGGCCATCAGGATTCAGGACACCACAATAAGCCGTAGGTCCCGTGGCCCTGGTCCAGTTCGAGGCTCTGAGTGGGTTACCTTGTCGCAAGAACAAGAGGAACCTTTCCTACTCATAAGATCGAAACAAGAGGCGTTTCCCGAGGAAGCTATCGAGGAGATCCGGCAGGAGCGAATGGGGGCTGACGACCTCGAAATGCCGCCCTGCGAAGTGGAACTCGTGCTCGGAACGGACGACAGCCATCGCCTCTACGTCGTTCTTCCCACCGGCGTCGAAACGGGACTACCTTTTGCCTGCAATGCACCCTTCGTTCAGGACCCTGCTCGCGTCAAGATCAAGGACCCGGAAACGTCCCCTACCAACCGGTGGCTTCTTATGCGCGCTGGCCGGTTGGCTGCGGAGACCATGATTTCGTGGGTGGCGCGGACGGATCTCCCGCTACAGGATCGTTGTGCGGCATACAGGCTCTTCCCTGACGTGGACAGGGAGGATGAATCCATCGAGGGAGTGTGTGCGACGATCTGCGAGGAGGCATTTGAAGAACGCATCGAGGGAGCCTCCTTTCTTATTACGGAGCAGGGCGATCTCGCTGAGCGCGGCAATTGCATCACCTTGCCAAAACCCCTCTATGACGTATGGGAGCCAAACCAACTGTCCCGCTTCTTCGATGCCAAGGCCAGGCCGGTGCTTTCAAGGCATGTGGCGGAAGCGCATCAGCGTGTACTTGAGAACTGGCATGCGATAGAGACCCTGGATGAATCCGCCGTCCTTGACGTCCTCGAGTCCAAGCATCTTCCAAAGCCGCCATCCTGGCGCCAACTCATGACGCTTTGGAGTTTTGTCGCCGACGAAGTGCGTGGCTGGCGAGGACGGACTGGTCTGCGGATTGTACCTGTGCATAGCCGAAAAACGCTCCACGCAACGGACGAGGTCGTTCGCTTGGGTGAGAAGAAGATCCTGTCTTCAGACGATGATTGGGACTTCCTATCGAAGTACCTGCTTGTTCTGAACGTCAATTGGCCGCGCTTCATCACCAAGAGTCGACGCGAGGCGGAGGAATCAGACGATGAGGATCTTCTGGAAGAGACGGAGCGCGCCTACAATGTTCTCTCGGCGCTCGACCTTGCTGAGGCCAGTGATGTTGACGAAGTCATTCAAGCGGTTGCAGCTCGGTTCTTCGCCGAGGAGGACAATAAGGTAGAGGACTGCGTAAGGCTTACCCATATCGCGGCTGCCTTGGGCGCCAACGTTCCTGAGGACTTCTCTTACGTTACACTCGATGGTGACTTGACGCCCGTCGCACAAGGCGTTGTGGTAGACCTGCATGGGGACTTCGATGACTTCGTCAGCCCGGAGTGGTATCAAGAGCATGTTCTTGCTCAGGCCTACACAACCACGTTCACTTCATGCACCCAATCCCAATGGCGTCAGTGGGCGGGATCAGAGCGCAGTCGCCTATTGATGTTCGTGCCGGTAGAACGCCAAGAACGTCGCATATGGGGGAGGTCAGAGGTGTTGCGGTTACTCGAGCAACGTGGCGTTATGTGCGAGCCCAACTTTCCTTACAAATACAATCACTTCGTCTTGGAAGATTGGGACTTTGACGAGCGTCACTGGAAATCGTGGACGACTCACGATGAGGGTGACACAGAGTTCTGGGGAAGGTTGTTCCTTCGGATTATCGAGCTGCCCATGCGGCATCTATTCAAGGAGAAACCTGCTCAGATCACCCAGGAGGCGACTACGGGGAGAAGACGAACCATAACCTACGAAGAACTGCTGCCGGGTTGGATAGTCAGATTTCGTTCATTGCCGTGCTTGCCCGATACTCACGGTCAATTTCGTGAACCTGCCGAGCTGCTTCGTAGGACACCGGAAACAGAGGCACTTCGGGACATCGAGCCTTTTGTGCGCGCCGAATTGGATACGGAGCAGAACAGACGTCTACTCATCAAACTGGGCGTGAGGGACACACCGACAGGGCCGGGACGTCTTCTTGAACGGCTGAGGGCTTTGGCTCGCGCGGAGAATCCTCCGATTCATGAGATCGAGAAATGGTATGGCCGTCTGGACGATATTGCATCCCGGTGTTCGACTGATGAGCTTAGCGAGATCCGACAGGCTTTCTTTGATGAAGCTCTGATCTACACGGACGAGGGCGAATGGACGACCCCCAAAGAGGTCTTTCTGAACGCCAACGAAGATGATGTCCCCGGGGCAGCGATTATTCATCCGGGTGTCAGTCACCTTTCCTTGTGGCACAAATTGGGTGTGGCCGACCACCCCACGGCAGAACTTGCCCTGGACTGGCTAAGTAGTCTGGAGTCGGGTAGCAAGCTTGCGCCGGATGAGCTTCGTCGCGTCAGATCTCTCTTGCCGCGTTACGCCTCCCAGGTATGGGACGAATGTGGCCACTGGTTGAATCTAGAAAATGAATGGGCGCCTATAGAGGGATTCGAGTACCGTCTGACAATGCAGTCGCTTGTCCCATGGTCGAACCTTTTCCCCGACATCAAGCGCAAAACGGCGGACTTCCAGCGATTGTCGAATGACCTCTGTTCCCAGGAACCATTCTGCTCTCTTCCCAGTCTGTCCGCATGCATAGAGGACAGGATCGAGGAGGGCCTTTACGATCTCTTAGAACCGGTGAGCAAGCCGTGGCTTCAGGCGTTGGGCAAGGGATTGGCCAGAGCGCGACTCGAAAACGAGGAAGTGACACAGAAGGTCCGAGACATCGCCAAGCGGATGGGAAAAACGGTCTGGCAGCCGGCAACTGGACTTAAGTCCACCCCATACATTGATGCGGTTCCCGTTGGCACGCCACGCCGAATCGACGTGCTTTGGGAAGACACGAGGCTGTACGTTGAAGACCGTAAGGTCGCCCGGATATTCAAGGCGGTAGCGCAAGAGCTTTCCCGCCCTTTTGAGCGACAAGACTTCACGGATGCCGTCAAGGCTTGTGTAGAGCGGTCCGCAGAGTTCGTAAACGACTATCTTGAAGAGAACTTCACTCTTGAGGCAGAAGAGGTAATCGCTTTGGCGAAGGGCGATGGTACTGCGAGTCTTTCTGGAGGCGCGGTTGGCCAGCCTGCATCTACAACCCCAGAAGAGGACAAGCGCCCCAAGATACCTCTGGGTAGCGGGCAAGAGGAGGCGCACGAGCATCAAAAGCATGCGGTTGAAGACGAGACAATGCAAAAGAGCCCAAAGAACGAACCCACTTCAGAGTCAATTCCTATCACCGGTAAGCTAGACGGAGCAGGGCAACCGTTGCTTCAGCATCCACCAAAGCCGAAGCTCATCGACCTGTTCGCCAAAATGCTTGGATATACGAAGGATAGCTCCGGAAGCCGCTTCTATCATCAAGATGGTGGTTGGTTACAGAAAAGTGATGGAGATACCTTCCCTTGGGGGCGATACTCTTCTGAGGGGGAACTCCTGACATCCTACTGGGTTAAGGACCATTGCCTGGAAAAGGAGCCACTAGAAATCAAGGCTGAGGTCTTCGACCTCTGCAAGAACGCCCCTGCAACCCATGCGCTGGTTTTAGTGGATGCTGGCGAATGCCCCGTCGAGATATCCGGCGAAAGGCTTGTCGAGATGATTGAGAGGGGTGAAGCCAAGCTTTTTCCAGCAAGGTACAGGCTGAAACTCGAAGCGACGAATCAGACGTGATCTCGCTCGGGGCCTGACGCGTGTTGCGCCGGATTGGACTGGGTTAGTCCCTGCGGTAGGGCTCTTCGTGACGCGTGTACCCTGGACTGTACCCTGAAACGCACGACCGCCCAACGCGAGACTTCAAGGGCAGTTGGAGAGATTCTGCTACGGCCTTTTCGCCAAACACCACTAAGCGGCGAATCGACAAACCTCTTCTAAGTGCTTACAAATAGAGCCATTGCGACCATCATTGTGGCGATTGCTGCGGCCCCTCATCGTTGTTGCAGGAACCCACAGGTGGACAGAGTTGAAATGCCGTGGCTTCATCCTCCGCATAGGGTGCGTATTCCGACGATTCCGCCCTGTTGTTCCGAAGGTGCATATTTCGGGCGCGGCCACCTTGTGAATTCGGCTGAGCGCGGCCGGGTATGACGGTTCTGCGCGGCCGTTCGTTTCGGTTGAGTGCGGCCGGCGAATTCGGGCGCGGCCATCTCTCCGGGGAAA
>JBPOIK010000183.1:0-20482 GCA_052034525.1 Planctomycetota bacterium | reverse complement strand
ATCGACGTGTCAAATCCGACCGCGCTGACGGCGGTGGGCGTCATGGCGTATCCGGGCAACCTTTATGCGTCACAGGAGGCGATCTACCTCACGAACACGATCTATGACTACTCCACTGGCGATTGGCGGGAATCTACGAGCATCTACAAGTTCGCCGTCGGCCGGACCGGCGCATCGCTCACGGCCACGGGAACCGTGCCTGGCGGCGTGCTCAATCAGTATTCCATGAGCGAATACGCCGGCTACCTGCGCGCGGCGACCACGACCGGTCCGAGCTGGCTGCCTGATGACCAGCGACCTTCCACGAACAGCGTCTACGTTCTCGCACAACAGGGCGAACTCCTTCAGATCATCGGTCGCCTGGAAGGCCTGGCTCCCGGTGAGCAGATCATGTCGGCTCGTTTCCTGGGAACGCGCGGTTTCCTCGTGACCTTCGAACAGGTGGATCCGCTCTTCACATTTGACCTCAGCGACCCGGCGAACCCGGTGAAGGTCGGCGAATGGCACGGGCCGGGCTTCTCCACGTTCATCACTCCGCTCGGCGAAAACCATCTGCTGACGATCGGGCAGAGCGTGGACACCCAAAGCGACTGGGCACGGTCCAACGGCGTGCAGCTTTCGGTGTTTGACGTCACGGACTTCGCGGCCCCGCAGCTTGTGCATCAGCGCATCATCGGCTCGTACGGCACCTGGTCCGAGTGCCTCTACAACCCCAAGGCGCTCACGCACTTCCCGGCGCGCCATCTCCTGGCCGTTCCCATCACGGACTGGGGCTGGGAGGAGTGGGATGTGGACGGCGACTCGGACGTGTCGGCCAAGGATCCCATCGCGGCCGACCCCCTCCCTCCAGGCAGCGGCAAGGTCGGCGCGAGCCAGGCCGAACCCGATCTGACCGGCAGCTTTGACGGCGTCTACATCTATCAGGTTACCGCAGAGTCGGGGTTCGAGTACCTTGGTCGGATGACCACCCGCACGGAAGAACTGACGGATTGGTGGTATTTCAGTTCCTTCACCCGGGGTGTCTTCCTGGGCGACAACGTGTACATCGTCACCGAACACGGCGTGGTGGGCGCTCCGATCACTGCGATTGACACAACCCCCTGGCGCGTCTCGTTCCCACTGGAGGAGCTTTATCCTGATGGATTCGATTGGCTCGAACCACTTCCTCCAAAAGAAACGGAAGGCTCAGCTTCCGAATCTCGCGACGGTGGGGATCCCATGGAGAACCTATGACCTGTCCACTTTCGCGGGCCCGCATATGGAGGCATGCCAAACCCGTCTGCCCGCGTCCCAGTTATCGGACGCAGGGCAGACTTTATTGGGCACGGTGGCGTGTCTGCGCCCCTCGCTCAGTTTTTCCCGTTTCGCGTTTCGCGGGCACGCGGTATCCTGCCTTAGCCGGCCAGCGCGGCATCCAGGCCGGCATCGGCCGCCAGACTGTGTAACGGAATAACGACAGATGAACTCGGAAAGCGATCTCGTGGCTGCAACATGCCGGATCTGCGGGCGGCAATTGACTCTCCTGGAGTTTCGAGCGTGCTCCGGGCTTGGCCATTTCTGCCAGGAGCATCTGCCGGCAGGGCCGGCACCCGACCGATCCGCCTGGCACGGTGGAGCGGCGGCCCGATCGCCCGTGCAGTCCCCATCTCGTCCCCGCAAAGTCCCCTCAGAGCAGGCTGACTATCCCTGCAAAGCCCAGTTCGCCCGGGACGGGGTGATCCGGCGTGGCAGGCTCACGGGGAACCACCCGGCCTGTTCCGGTCGGGTGGCATTCGTGTGCCGGGACATGGCCTACGGTCCCGGCGAAGTGGTCATGCTTTTCATTCGCAACAAAGAGGGTCGTGCGCTGGCCGAGCGGTGTGGATTCTCGTGCCACGCCTGAGCCCTGCGGAGTTTTCCCGGGGCACTGCGCGCGACCGACTTGAACTCCCTTCCCGATTTAGCTATCTTAAGCTAATGCCATGCCAGAAGTTGAACCAGGGGAAGACCGGACGCGGTTCAGGCATCCCAACCCCTTTTGAACACGGACGAACGGAGGGAGAGAGCACCCTCTTTTTTCGCCGCCATCTGGGGTGCACTGGCCTCCCGCTCGACGCCCCACGGCGGCCTGTGAGCGATAGAAAGCCGCGAGGAAGTGCGGCACTCCTTTGACCCCGATGGCAGTAGTCGATAGGCTTTCGCCCCTGCGCGGCACCTTGTGGGATGACGCGTTCGCGAAGCGGATGTGGACGAGTTTTATAGGAAAAGTATTCATGTCTTCTGTGATGAAACTGAGTGGTGTATTCGTGGTGTTGTTTGCCGCTGTGACCCTTTGTCCCGGCCAGACGCCGCCGCCAGCGGAAACTGCTTCCGACGTGGTCGCGCCGCCGGCGACTCAGCCAGCAGACGCGGTTCTGGCCACGGTGAATGGTCACGAAATCCGGGAAAGCGATTTCGAAAAGATGTTTGCGCAGGTGGTGGCAAATCGTTCCCGGGGGCAGTCGATGCCCGAGGAGCATTTGACGCGAATGCGGGATCAGTTGCGCCCTCGCCTCCTGGGTACGCTGGTGGAATACAGCCTTCTCAACGAGGAGGCGAAGCGCAATAACGTGAGTATCACCGACGAGGATGTCAGCGCCCGTATCGAACGGGAGGTGCAGGACACGCTCGTGTTGCGCGGAATCACGCGCGATGAACTGGACCAGCAGGTGAAGAGCCAAACGGGCAACTCGCTGGAGGAAGCGATCGCGGAACGCAAGGCGGATCCGTTCTATCGCGGCATGGTCCTGCACATGAAACTGCTGGAGCAGAAGTATCCCGAAGAGGCGAAGGTCAGTGACGAGGAAATTCAGGAAGCCTATGACACCATGAAGCCCCATTTCGAGAAGGCCGAAGAGGTGCGGGCGAGCCACATTCTCATCAACACCACGGAAATGACGACGGATGACCAGAAGGCGGAGGCCCGCGCGAAGCTCGTCGGGATTCTGGAGAAGGTGAAAGCCGGCGAGGACTTCGGGGAGTTGGCGGAAGAGCACTCAGACTGTCCGTCGGGCAAGCGGGCGAAAGGCGACCTGGGTTTCTTTCCCCGGAGAGGCGCGATGGTTGAGCCGTTCGCCGAAGCAGCCTTTGGTCTGAAGATCGGCGAGGTGAGCGACATCGTCGAGACGCAATTCGGATACCACATCATCAAGCTGACGGACCGGCACGAGGCCCACACGACCACCCTCGAGGAGGCGCGGCGGGCCCTCTCGGACCAGGCCCAGGCGCGGAAGCTGGGCCAGGCGCGGGAAACGCTGCTGGCGGAGTTGAGAGAGAAGGCAACGATCGAATACGCGGAAGGAATGCAGCCTCCGGCGCCGCCGAGGATCGTGCCGACGACGCAACCTGCCGCTCCTCCGCCGAGCGCGGAGCCGAAAGAGGCGCCGGCCCCGGCCGCAGAGCCGCCGGCCGGACAGGCCCAGTAGGCCTCGCGAGAACGGGCGCTTACGCGACGGCTGGACGAACGGCCCGCAAGGTCACTCCTCGTCCACGATCAGGATGGAGTGCAGCGGGTAGGGCCGCAGTGCGTCCCGGCCGCGAAGGAAGGCCAGCTCCACAAGAAAGGCGCATCCAACGATCTCGCCGCCGAGCGATTTGACGAGCCGACAGCACGCGGCGGCCGTTCCACCCGTGGCCAGCAGATCGTCGACCAGCAGAACCCGGTGGCCGGGGCGAATCGCGTCGGCGTGAATCTCCAGGCGATCCGCGCCGTACTCCAGTTGGTATTCCTCCGAATGGGTCTTCCGGGGCAGTTTGCCGGGCTTGCGAATCGGGACGAAACCGGCGGAGAGATTTTGCGCCACCGCCGTGCCGAAGACGAACCCACGGGACTCGGCTCCTACCACCAGGTCCACCCGGGCCTTACGGAACGGCTGCGTGAGGTATTCGACGGCGAGGGAAAGCCCGGCCGCGTCCGCCAGCAGAGGCGTGATGTCTTTGAAAACGATTCCGGGCTTCGGAAAGTCCGGCACGTCCGTGATCAGGTCGCGCAGGGTAATGAGCTGAAGCTGGGCGTTGCGGGCGAGCGTCTCGTCCGTGGGCGTACGCATTCCAAAGTCTCCATCGCAGGGCTGGCGCGTGCCGCCTTGCGTCAGGGTGCAGGCTGCTGCCCGCCGCCGATGACCTTCACGTCGAGGCGGTTGGCGGATTGCTCCACGATTTCGAAGCGGATGCCGTCCACCTCCATTTCCTCGATACAATCCGCCAGCATACCGAGATCATACTTCCAATTGATCTCCGACTCCACGACGTTGTTGACCAGTTCGCGAAGCCGCACGCCCTCTTCGCCGCCCACCACGCCCCGTTCCCCCGCGAGCCGATTCTGAATCGTCTTGAATTGCCGGCGACTGCACGCATGCCAGAACACCCGGCAAGTGCGGCCGGCCGTCGCCCGCGCACGCCACGCCTCGCCCACGTCCTTCAGGATGGCCGGGGCCACCTCCTCCGCCAGCTTTGCGAAAGCGTCGTCTCCGCAGCCGGCAGAGACGCTCTTGTAGGGGGACTGGGGGCGATACTGGTTGGACATGAGAATCTGTGCCGAGTCGGCCTGGATGGCTCGCACGGACAGAGTGATGCCCCAGCGATACACCGTTTTGTCGCCGATGGTGACCGGGCCGCCTGCCTTGGCCTCGGCCCGACCGAAAATCAGAACGTCCGCCTTGAAGGCAGCGGCTACCGCCGCCATCTTGTTGATGTCCTCGTTGAGCGCCGCCAGCTCCAGATCACGCGCTCGAACATCCTCCGAGACGCCCTTGTCCATCAACTGCACGTTCTTGCTGAGGAAGAAGTTTTCCAGGGTGGACTGACAGACGCCATGGGCCCGGGGCGGTCGGAGATCATCCACGTCGTTGTCCTCGGTGATGAGGATCATGCATCGCGGATTCCCCTCGTCCTCCCGGACGTGAGCGAACAGTGCCCAGTCCCGCTCGAAATCCGCCGCACTGACTACAGCCTCGATAGTACAGTAGCTGGTGTCGTCGTCCGTCCATTCCTTGAGGATTCTGAACTCGCGAATGTACCCGGAGGCCTGCCCCAGAATGCGATCTTTGATCAACTGGAAGTCTTCCACCTGGCTCTGCGCGTTGATGTACAGCCCGCAACCCTGCTCCACCGCGTTTCGTTTCGCATCGGCTTTGGCCTCATCGGCCGCCTTGAGATCCGTGCCGGCGGCCTTCCCTGTGGCCTGCACATGACGGTCCAACTGGGCCAGGCCGGCCTGGCTGACCAAGCCCAGCGTCAACAGACCGACGGCCATCCTTGTCGAGGGTGATGTCATTTTCATTGTCTCCCGCTGTCGGGCTGCCCCACAGGGTGCCCCCCTCCTCGCCCCCCGCAGCCAAGCGAGCGGCCGGTGGGCAACCTGCCTGCCCCGATCGTCGTCTGGTACAGGTTATAAGCGGCGGTCTGGGGGGGCAATGGCCACTTCCGGAAGACACTGGACGCGGCACCGTGTTCTGCTATATTTCCGGCGTACCATAGGGCGGAAACGGAGGTGCCGGCGCGGGCACCGTACTGTACTTTCGTGTCAATACGAGGTTGCTGTTCGTCGCGGACCGGTCAGACGCGAGCGGTTCGCGCGGATGAATGAGCATAAGGAGGCCTGTAGTGTTCAGGACCGTGGGGCGTTCGACCTGCTGGGTGTGGGGTTTGGCGGTTGTCACGATCCTTCTGGCGGCTGGCACAGCCACGGCGGCGGACGCACCGTCGCAGACCGAAATCTTCACGCGACCCTCCATCCCGCTGGTGTGGTGGGTTGCGCCAATCGGGGCTGTGCTGGCGCTGTTTTTCGCCCTGAAATTCCATCGCGAGGTCCGGAAAGCCAATCCCGGCGATCCAGACATGATTGAGATTGCCGGCCACGTTCGGGAAGGGGCGATGGCCTATCTTCGACGTCAGTACCGGGTTGTGGCGATCGTCTTCGTGGTATTGGCCGCCCTGCTGGCCTTCATGGGCTTCGTCCTGAAAGTGCAGAACGAAATCGTGTTCGCCGCGTTCCTGACCGGCGGCTTTTTCAGCGGTTTGTGCGGCTACCTGGGGATGCGGACGGCCACGATGGCCAGCAACCGGACCGCTGCGGGAGCCCGGGACAGCCTCAACCAGGGCCTGGTCGTGGCGTTCCGGGCCGGCGCCGTGATGGGCCTGGTCGTCGTCGGGTTCGCCCTGATCGACATCTGTGGCTGGTTCCTGATCCTGTATCACGTCACGGACATCCATCTTTCCGTCATCACGGTCATCATGCTGACGTTCGGCATGGGTGCCTCCACGCAGGCGTTGTTCGCCCGTGTCGGCGGCGGCATCTACACCAAGGCGGCCGACGTGGGGGCGGACCTGGTGGGCAAGGTGGAGGCGGGCATTCCGGAGGACGACCCCCGGAATCCCGCCACGATTGCGGACAACGTGGGTGACAACGTTGGTGATGTGGCCGGCATGGGCGCCGATCTGTACGAATCGTACGCGGGCTCCATCCTGGCGACGGCAGCTCTGGGCGTGGCGGCGGCGACGGCCCTGTTCGGCTCGGAGATCACAAGAGACGGCGCGGAAGCGGCAATCCGGTTTCTGGCGGCACCGATGGTACTGGCGGGCGTCGGCATCATTCTTTCTGTGATCGGCATCTACCTGGTGCGTACAGAAGAAAAGGCCACGATGGGCGTTCTGATGGCCGCATTGAACCGGGGCATTTTCGGCAGTTCCGCGTTGATTGCGGTGGTGGCCCTTGGCGTGTGCTGGTTTCTCCTGAAAGACATGCCGGCTACGGATGGCGGCTACACCGTGAAATGGTACGGTATCTGGGGAAGCATCATGGCGGGCCTGGTGGGCGGCGTGATCATCGGAAAAGCGACGGAGTACTACACCAGTTACGATCACCAGCCCACACGGGATGTCAGCGCACAGGCCGTCACGGGGCCGGCCACGGTCATCATCGGCGGGATCGCCGAAGGGATGCTCAGCACCTGGGCATCGCTGGCGACGATCATCGTGGCCATTCTGGCGGCCTTCGTGTTCGCCGGCGGCGGCGAGGAGTTTACGCTCGGGCTCTACGGCGTGGGCATCGCGGCGGTGGGAATGCTGGCCACGCTGGGAATCACGCTGGCCACGGATGCCTACGGGCCGATCGCTGACAACGCCGGCGGCAACGCGGAAATGACGCACCAGCCGCCCCACGTCCGGCAGCGGACGGATGCTCTGGACGCATTGGGAAACACCACGGCGGCCACGGGCAAGGGGTTTGCGATCGGCTCGGCCGCTCTCACGGCGCTGGCCCTGCTGGCCGCCTACCTGGAGGAAGTCCGATTCGGGCAGGTCTACCAGGCTCGCGACATGGTACCGGCCGTTTATGCGGCGGCGGCCCCGGATGAGGCCGTCTACATGGGATATGGCAAGTTCGGCGGCCGTATCGGCGACGGCCAAAGCAACGCCGATTTCGAGGCGTACATGGCCCTGGATTTCGCGACTCTCTCGCCGGCGGCGCAGCAAGCGCTGGTCATCGGAGAGACGAAACTGGCGCTTGGCCCCGAAGCCGGCCAGGAAGAGGGCTATGTTCGCACGGCGGAATTTCGGGAAGGGGATAGTGTCCATTCCCTGGAGCTGGTCTCGGCACGGCGCGCGTCCATGCAGCATTTCATGCGGTTCTACAACGTGACCCTCATGAATCCGAAGGTGTTGTGCGGCCTGTTTGCCGGTGTTCTGCTGGTCTTCCTCTTCTCTTCGCTGGCGATGAAGGCGGTCGGACGCGCGGCGAACCGGATGATGCTGGAATGCCGACGGCAATTCGAAAAAATCCGGGATTACCTGCGCGAGCAGGGTAAGGACGAAGCGTTCGTGCAGAATCCGGACAACTGGCCGGCCCGTGTGACCGTGGCGGACAGGCAGTATCCGGATTATGCGACCTGCGTGGCGATATCCACCGCGGGCGCTCAGCGGGAGATGATTGTCCCCTCGCTCATGGCGATCATTCTGCCCATCGCCGTGGGCCTGGTCTTCGGCGTGCCCGGCGTCATGGGGCTTCTGGCCGGCGGGCTGACTTGTGGCTTCGCCATGGCGATCTACATGGCCAACGCTGGCGGAGCTTGGGACAATGCCAAGAAGCTCATCGAAACCTACGGGCGGCTGACGGCCCGGGAGGTCGCCGAGAACCCCCAGGTGCAGTCCAGTCTGCCGGTGGGAATCCGCGACGCGATCGTCACGCGGGCGCAACAGGCCCTTCGTGCGAACAAGCCGGACCTGATCGTGTTTGGAAAGAGCTCTGAAGACCACAAGGCCACCGTGGTGGGTGACACGGTGGGCGATCCGTTCAAGGATACATCCGGCCCGAGCCTCAACATCCTCCTCAAGCTCATGAGCATGGTGAGTGTCGTGTTCGCGGGACTCATCGTCCGCTACGCGCCCCAGATCAGCGAGTGGCTGCACCTGGGCAACTGAGGACGTACCCCCGGGACGGAAGCCACGCCGGCCTGTCAGTCTTGCGCAGCGCGACCCGATGACCTTCCGGCCTTGCGACGTGACAGCATGAGGGCGCCGCACGCCAGAAGGCCCACGCTTGCCGGCTCCGGAATCCGCACCGTGCCCATGCCAGACAGCGGTTCCCAGTTGCCGGCTAATGTCAGGCGGCTCATACCGTCTGCATTGCCGTCCACGACAATCGGGTAGTCACCCGCCGGCAGACCGGCCGTCTCCACCGTCAGCGTGCCCACCCAAAGGCCGCCCTGGATCGCGCCGGCCATGCAGAAGCCGCCCACAAAAACGTCTTGGCCGTACGTGCCGCTGTCGTACGTAATCGGCGTGACGTATCCGGCCATGACCGCCTCCCACAGGGGGCTGTAGGTGAAGCTCAGATCGGGCACGTCGTTGGAGCCGATCAGAATATCGGCGGCGTCAAATGCTGACAGCGATTCCGCGGCCACATACAATTCAAACAGCGCCGGCGTGCCGGCAGGAACCTCGACCAGCGGCGGGGAAAAGGTGGCCGTGGCGGCCTGTGAAACCGCGGCAATCCCCAACAGCGCAACAGCGCCGGACCAGACCCTTCGCATCTCGCTCTCTCCTTTCTCCTGACTCCCGTTCGCAGTGGCGGCACTCAGACCCGCCCCGCGTGTTCAGACAATTTCCCACTCCTCCGCGTCCGGCCTAATGCCCGTCAGGGCGCGGAGGCGGCCCGGACGGCACGAAGCCCGCCGCCCGGTCCACGTCCTCAATCGTGACGGCCCCGTCTCCGTCGATATCACGGCGATCGGAATCCCCCACGTCCATCGTAGGCGCCGCTGCATTGATGTAGCTCAAGTCGCTGTTCAGCACGCTGTTGTCATCATCCGCGTCGCCGACCGCGACGGCGTATTCCACCACAAACGGCGCGACTCCCGCCCAATCGCCGGTGCTGCGGATCGCATACCACGAGCCGTGCTCCAGAGCCAGGGAATGCTGGAAGATCCGCAGAACACGTGGATACCCGGCGGTATCGTTCTCGATTGAGAGTGCGAAGTTGGAAGTCTGGTCGATCCCCCACCCTCCGCCGGGGAGCATCTTGACGATCTCGAGCTGACCGATCTCGGGCAGCACGATATCCCGATCGAACTCCAGGCGCACCACGTTGTGGTTGGACCGCCAGAGCGTACTGCCTTCGTCTGGCGAGCGACCCACCAGAAACGCAGGCGGCTCCGGTTCGCCGGCCAGTTCCCGCTGGAAACGAGCGAAGTCGGCCAGCGTGATGTCGCCATCACCGTCGTCGTCAAACACCATCAGGCATCTTTCCGAAGGCGTCTGAGCCTCCATGCATTCGGCGAACGCCTCGTAATCGGCCAGATCCACATATCCGTTAAAATCATAGTCGCCAAAGAGGGGCGCGACCACCACCATGCTCATGAGTTTTTCGTCCGTTCGCAGGGACGCATCCGCTACCCGGAAGAACGACCGGAAGAGTCCGGTTTGCGTGGGCGTGCCCGTGATCATGCCCGCGGCGCTCATGGAGAGGCCGGGCGGCATCTGCGAGTGGCGGACAAGCATCGTGGGAGCATACCCCAGACTGGGCTGGCCATCGTGTGCCGACAGAAAGTATCGGACCTCATCGCCCGCGGAGATGCCGACGGTGGCCGTCAGTGGGGTGTTGCCCGCCCCGTAGTCCATGCGGATCCGGCCGTCCTGATAAAGTGTGGCGCTGTAGTTGCACGGGTTCGCGCCGATGAACGTGGCCCAGCGGACGGTCACCTGTCCGGGTGTGTCTTCGTCGATGTAAATGTCTCCGCCGCCCTGGGTGGTCTGATCGTCCCAGAGCACGGCGATTCGCTTGTTGCCCTTCAGAAGCGCCACGCTGTTGTTGTAGGTGGAGCCGACGTAGGAGCCGAAGTTGATCCATCCGTCCGTGGCCACCTTGATCTGCGTGTAGTTCTGCCCATAGAACGGGAAGGCGAACGGTAGCGTGTAGTTGAACACGGCGTCGTTCCCGATCCAGCCCTGCGGCTCGCCCACTTCGGCGAATTGCGAGGCCCCCAGATTCTCCTCGAAGTAGCGCTGCGGCGTCGACCAGGTAAGCGGAGGATCACCGCCGATGGCGCTGAGCGACACGGGCCCGTATGGGTGGCCGACGAGGGCCACCGGCAGCGAAGGCGTCGTGATGACCGGATCGTAGGTTCTCTGGAGGAGCTTCACGTTGTCTATCGCGATGCCGTCGGACGGGATGGGGTTGTTGTCGTACTGCTGGAACCGGATGCGGAAGGTGCGGTTGTAGGCGATGCCCGCCGCCGCCGCCGCGGCATCCAGATCGATCGTGACCGTCTGGTAGTAGGCGGCTCGCAAATCCTCATCATCCGCCGCGGCCGGGCTCGGGCTGCGGTCGGCGAGGTCCGCGATCTTGTGCCAGTAGACCCCGTCGTCACTGATGGCCACCGCGTCGCCCGACACCGAACCCCGCCACGATGCCGGCGCCGGATGGAACTCGTCGTCGAAATCCTTCCAATCGTATCGCAGGAGAACCCTGGAATGGCCCTCCAGGTCCGCGATCAGCGTCAGCTCGTTGAGGGCGTACGTGTTCTCCGCTCCCGAGCTCATCACCACGTGGTAGTTGCCCAGCGGGCCGTCCTCGTCGGTGACTTTGATGTAACCGACGCTCGTGGAATGCGTCTGCCAGTACGAAGCCAGCGGCGGGCCGTCTTCGAACGTCTCCTCCATGGGGAAATCGACATAGTCCAGGATGCTGATCGTCACCGTGGCCGGGTTGGACGTAAACTCCCCGTCGGAAACACGGAAACGCAGGATATCCGGCCCGACGTACTGTGGGTCGGGAGTGTATAGAAGCGTTCTGCCCCCGGCGGCCAGCGTATAAGGCACGCTGGTGACGGTCCCGGCGTTCGGATCGCTGAGCGTGCCCCAGCCCGGCAGCGTTTCCACGGTGTAGGTCAGCGGGTCATGGTTCGCATCGCCCGCCTCGAGAACCACTTCCACGGGCATATCGCGCCCGGTTTCGAGAGACGTGGATTTCGCCAGGGGCGGCTGGTTGGTTTCCGGCGTGCCGATGCCCAGAATCTGGATGTCGTCCAGGTTCCATCCGCAGTATTCGTTGGATCCGTCCGTCGGGCCCATCACCCAGCGGACCTGCACGTACGGCTGATTGTCGGCGATGGCGCCGATGTTGTACGAGAGTTGACGCCACGAGGTCTGCTGTATGCCGGTGCCACTGTGCCTCCACACGGTTTCCCAGCGTTCGCCGTCCGCGGAGACCTCAATCGCGGCGCCGTCGTATGCGGCCGCTTCCACGCCCAGCCAGCGCGCGAAGGAGAGGGTTACCCGGCTGAGTCCCCGGCAGTTCATGGGCAGGGTCGTCAGACACATCGGCGGCAGGTTCGGCTCATATTTGCCGGCGAGATTGTAACCGTATATCTTCGTCCCCGTATATGCCATGGAAGGGTCGCCGTTCCGGCCTTGCGGAACGCCGTAGGCCCACAGTCCCTCCGTCATCCAGCCGGGGTCCGTATTCAGTGGGAAATCGTAGACCAGCAGGGGCGTGCCGACCGACAGCCGGACAAGGGCATCGTTGGACGGGAGAGCTCCGTCGAACGACTGATAGGTGAACTCGTCTGACCCCTGGTAGTCCGTGGCCGGCGTGTACGTCACGAATGCGCCGTTGTCCTCGAGCGTGTACGGCACCGCGGTAATGGGCGTCGCGGCGCTCCGATCCGTCAGCGTGCCGTGAGCCGGCAGGGACGTGATCACGAATTGCAGGATTGTGCCCGGGTTCGCGTCCGCTCCGTCAAGCTGGATGTCCACCGACTGGTTCTCGAAGGTCTCCACGTAGCGACTTTCCGCCGTGGGCGCAACCGGCACGTTGTCGGCCACGACCACCCGGATCTCGTCCAGAAACCAGCCGTCGCGCTGAAGCAATCCGTCCGACTGCAGCCGGAAGCGAATCCGAATCGGCTGACCCGAGAACGGCGTGATGTCGTAGACCCGCTGCGTCCAGTCATAGTCACCGCCCGTGTCGTCGTCCACGAAGCCCAGGAAGTTCTCGTTCGCGTCGACGACTTCCACCGTGCAGCGATCGTAGAATGTCTCCAGGAGACACCAGTCCCAGTATTCCAGGAAGACCGGCGCCGTGACCCCCGTCAGATTCAGCAGGGGCGACTGCAGGTAACAGTTGGCGTTCGCGTTGTAGGTCGAGTGCCGGTCCGTGCCCCAGCAGTTGTTGCCGTTGATGGCGCGGACACCCCGGATGCCCGCCAGGGGACCGCTGCCCCCGACGACCTGTCCGAAAATGCCGTTGGCGGAGGTGGGCGTGCCGCGTTCCCATTCATCGCCCGGTCCGTCGTGCGTCCAGGCGGGTGAGACCCCTTCGCAGTTGTCATAGAGCAGGGTGACGCCACCTCGAATGCGGTATGCTTTTGCGCCGAAGCCGTAACGGTTCTGCGGACTGCGCGGATACGCGGCGTAGAAAAACGCGCCGACCACCGCTCCGTGGTCGGTGTAACTGGTTTCCGGGCCGTTGAAGAGCACGGTGACGCCCGGGGCTACCTCCTGGCCCGGCGCATACGTCTGTCCATCGGTGGGCGCCCAAGTCAGCGGCTTGTTCGACTTGACGACCACGGTGGATTCGTAGTCGAGCAGAGGACGAGTCCAGACGAGCAGGATGTCGTTTCCGACCATCGAGGCGGTCAGCGAGTTGATGCGATCCGGCCACCGGATGCCCGCCGCGGCGGCGGCAACGGCCTGACCCGCGTCCGCCCGACCGTATCCGAAACGGTGACTGTGCCCCGTGACCGGATCAAACCGGCCGTACGGCTCGTCCAGACGGACCGCCGTGTGCTGAAGAATCGCCCGAGCCTGGGCGGCCGTCATGGACTCGTCGTGCGAGATAATGAGCGCCAGGATTCCCGCGGCCAGCGGCGTGGCTGAACTGGTGCCGCCGAATGCGTTGGTGTAATCGAGGTCCGGCAGCCCGTTGTAGCCGCTGGGGCCCGTGTTATCCACCGTCACGATGTCCAGCCAGGGAAGCCGCACGCCGTCGTCGCCGCGATCATTGGTGGGCGCGGTGATCCCCACCTCAGGACCCACGTCGCTGAATTCCGAGTGCTGCGCGTGGCTGTTGGTCCCGCCAACCGCCATCACGGAAGGCAGTTGGGCGATCGCCGACACCCCGTTGATCGTGTGGTCGTTGTTGCCCGCCGCGAACAGAATCAGGACACCCTTGCCGTTTCGTCCGGCGGTGGCAATCAGGTTGATGGCGTTGACCACCTCCGGCGGCTGGAGGGTGCCATTGGCAAAGGTCCAGCTATTGCTCAGCACGGCCGCCCCGTCGCTGTGATCCCCGTCATTGTTCGGGTCCACGCTGAAATAGAACCCTTCCGCCATTTCCGCGACGGTCGCTCCTAAGAACTTGACCCCAATCAGGCCGCAATTCGGACACGCTCCGCGGACGCCGATACCATTCGCGGCGGCCACTGCGACCCCGGCGCAGGCGGTTCCATGGCGCTGGGCGCGGTCAGGGCTGGGATCATCGTCCGGAGGGTCGTTGTCCAAGTCCAATCCGGCCGCCCAGTTGGGGAGAAGGTCCGGATGCCATTTTTCAACGCATTCGTCGAGAATGGAAACTCTCACCGTGGGCGAGCCAAGAGCTATCTCACCGTAGCTGGCGTCCCAGGCCGCCTCGGCGTTGATGTCACTGCCGGGATCGGCCCCCTTGAGCACATCTCCGTCCAAGTGCCACTGTAGTGCGTAGTAGGGGTCCAGGATCGGGTCCGGTTCCAGTGTGACTTTCGCGAGAAAAAAATCGGGCGCGGAATACTCCGTAAGCGTGGTCTGTTCCTGGAGAAAATTGGCCAACGCCAAGGGGTGGACCCGGCTCGTGTCGCGTACGGTGAGCCAGTACCGGTTCAGCCCGCGTTCGCGCTTATCCACCTCGACCCCGTATGCAGCAGCCAACCGATAGAGCTGTTGCGGATCGGCGTCAGCGCGCAACTGCACGGCCACTCGGTTCGTCGGGTAAAGGGGGACGTCGTCGCCGTCCAGATAAAGCAGTGGCAGCACGTATTCCACGTTCTGGAGTCCGTCGAGCGATGCTCTCGACACGTCGCGTACGATGAAGATGTTGCGATGCTCCAAAGCTCCTTCCAACGCAGCCGCTGCGGACGGCAGCGTGAGGGGGCTGACACGCGAGGGCAGATTATCCGGGCGTTCACCGCCACGACCAGGACGTGGCGTAACGCGAACGACGAACTCCGTGTCACTTGCTGTAAAGTGCCGCTGACCGGTTCCGTCATAGAAGTATGCAGGCGTCACGGACAAATCCGGGCCGGCGCCGCTGTTCGCCAGTACAGCCGATGCGCCTGTCAGCGAACCGACCAGAGGAACCAAAGCTCGGAGAAAACGCCGATCGGTGATCCAGTACATGGGGGCAGCTCCAATTCGAGGAAACGGAGGTTTTGGTCTGCAACCATCGTTGCAAGCGGGGGATACCGGCTGCGCGAGATCCCAATGCCAGCACATCGCGCCCAGAGGCGCGTTCGGGGATTCCATCACGACCGGTGTGCCTCTCTCCTCCCTACAGAAAACGCGTCAGAATGCTCTTCTGTTGAAGTCTCAGTATAGACAAACGGCCCGGCGAACGCAATCGCACGCCTGTTTTGCCGCCTCGGATTCCCGCTGCAGATACAGCGCGACAGACAACCAAACCGGTCAAGTCGTCCCAATTCATAACAAAGGGCTTGATCTTATTTCTGCAATTCTGTCTACTGCATGAGTTGGAGGACGTATGACGCCCCCAGGGGTTCGCTCTTGCACTCCTCATGAGTCGGTTTAGTAGGCTCGGTAATGGACTGGCACCTCGCCTTCCACGCCATTCGGAGGGGTGGGAGTTGCATCAACGGCCAGATCGAATGAGCGACATACCGGATGGACGACTGCCGTCCGGATGAACAGGCACGGCATGGCGGGTAGCGCTCGGATCGCGCAAGTGCGCGGTATCCCAGCGGAGCGGCGTGTGAGATTCAACCGTCTCCCTTTTTCTTTATGGAGGAGCATGCGATGCAAGCATTGGAAAGCAGCGTCACCGGCACGCTCAAGACGATCCGGCTCCGAGGCATTGTCGCTTTGGTGCTGCTGGGGGTCTTTCCCCTGGCCGCGGTGGGAGCCCCTCCCGCCGCACCGAACGATACGCCCGCCGATGCCGAAGTGATCGGGCCGGCGGTTCCGAGCGGTCTGTTCCGGACCCTGGAAGGGGCGGTGAACGACGTCCAGAACGTGCCCCTGGCTTCCTTACCCGCCGGATCCGATGACGGACCGGACGTCTTCTTCCGTTTCACTCCGACCACGACGGACACCTACCGGATTCAAGTGCTGCCGTGGCAGCGGGCGCCCCTGCGCGCCAGTGAGCGGCGGCACGTGATCTACGTTGGGACGGATTTCGATACAACACCCGTCTACCTGGCCGGCGCGCGGGCAACCGGCCCCGCCGTGCCAGTGTACGTGGACGTGGCGCTGACGGCGGGCACGGACTACTACATCGGTGTGGACAACGACAAGGCCAATCTGGACAAGACCTCCTTCACCCTGATTGTGAATACACTGTCACCCACGATTCCGGAGGACTGCGACAGCGTTGAGATCATTCCCTCGTCCTCGTTGCCGTACGCCGTGCTCAACAACATTACCGGCGCACGGAACGACTTCACGTTTATCGACCAGGGTTCCGGCCGCTGTGCCGTGAAAGTGCCCACGAGCGCAACGGGGGCCGACCATGTATACCTGTTCTCTCCCCCGGCCGACGGCGATTATGCGTTCGAGCTGGTCGTGCAGGGTTTCGACGGCGTGCTGTATATCGATGATTCGTGTCCCTACCTGGGCGACGGATGCCTGGGCGCCTCGCACAACGCCGGGGCGGGCGGTGGGCGGCACGAACTGGTCGTGGCCACGATGGAGGCCGGCAAGGACTACTGGATTGTGGTGGACACCCATACCGCGCCCAACCCGGTGGGCACCTACACGCTGATCGTGGATACCGCCTTCGGCTTCGAGATCACCGAGATCGAACCGAACGACACGCCCGCGACCGCCACGCCGATCACGACGCCGCTCAACGGCGGGCAGATCCTGGGCCCGCAGGATGTGGATTACTACTCCATTCCGGGACAGACAGGTGACCGGATTTATGCGTGGGCGAACAAAGGTCAAACGAGCATCACGACGACCGAGCTGGACATGTGGTTCTACGCCGCGGACGGTACCACGCTCATCGAGTATGACAATGACGACGGGGACGGCCTGGGCGCCGGGCCGCACTATGACGATCTGGAGTACATCTATTCGATTCTGGCGCCGGTCATTGCGGGCGCGAAGTTCACCAGTGACGCCCCGCACTATCTGAAGATTGATTCCACAAAAACCGTGCCGCACATCGTGGATCGATACCGGCTGCACGTCGGGGTCGAGCCGGGCACGCGACCGCCGGCCCCCGAGTCTGAACCGAACGACACGCTGGCTTCGGCCGACCGGAGCGGCAAGCACTATTATGCCGGCACCGCGGATTCGCCCACCGACACGGACGTGTACGCGTTCGAGGCCACAGCGGGAGATCGGGTGTTCATCGCACTGGATGGCGATCCGGAGCGCGACTCCACGGGGTTCGCCTCTCCCAGCAACGACCCGAACGCCTTCGGCGGCCAGCTCCTGGTGTACGACCCGGATGGCGACGCGATCTTCGACAGCATCAAAGACTCGAACGCGGTTCACACCGGCGGAAACCCCGACTATCCCGCCCAGGCCGCGTTCTTCGTAGCCCGGGTCACCGGAACGCATTACGTGGCCGTCAAGCCGCAGGGTTCGGCCCACGCGGGCCCGACCAAGACGTACGAGCTGGCGATCTTCCTGAACGACGCCGCTCCGGTCCTGACCGATGAACTGGATCCGCAGGCGGTCTTGTCACCGGATTACGTCAACAAGCTCATCGCGGTATCCGCCAGCGATAATCAGGCCGGCGACAGCGGCATCTGCAGCGTCTCCCTCTACAACGACACCAACCTGCAGATCACGAACCTGAGCTTCAGCCCCGGCGACCCCACCGTCACGTTCACGATTGAGGCGATCAACCCGGCGGCCAACGGCGAAGGCAAGCTGTTGATCACCGACTGTCAGGGCAATACGTTCCGGCAGTTCGTCAAAATCGACATGAGCGCGCCGGTCTGCGGCGGGGTCAACTTCGCAAACCGGTCGCGCCGCAGCCTGCACGATCCGATCCACGTGCCCGACAACACGCCCGCGGGAATCATCGGCACGATCGATATCGATGAAGCCGGTCTGATTCAGGATGTCAAGGTGACATTGACGATCGACACCGTGGACCCCGGCGATCTGATCGTGCATCTGATCAGCCCCGCCGGAACCAGCGTGGTGCTCTTCGCGAACCGCCTGAGCGGCCTGGCATGGGATGTGACCGACGCGACGTTTGACGATTCCGCGGCGGCGATGATTCCAACCCTCAGCGGCAGCGCTCCCTATACCGGCACCTGGAAGCCGCAGGATCCGGCAGGGCTCGCCAAGCTGAGCGGCGAGCAGGCCCAGGGAACATGGCAGTTGCTCGTGATTGACAATTCGAGTTCGGAAAGCTTCGGTGCGACACTGGTGCGCTGGTCGCTGGACGTGGACGCCACGTTCGCCGGTCCGGAATCTTTTGCCGGTACGGCCACGGACGACGACGGCATCCAGTCGGTTGTGCTGACAACGGGCACGAACGTGCAATTCAATCTGTCTCCCACCTTTGTGCCGGGAGACCCCTCTGTAACGTATACGGTAACCCTGATCGATCCCACGCAGAGCGGCTCCGGCATCGTGGAAGTGACCGACCTCCAGCAGAACACCTGCCAGAGCGTGGTTTCGCTGAACGGCTTCGCGGACACCATCGTGCCGCTCAACAGCGGCCTGACGACACAGGATCTCATCTTCAAGCAAGAGATTCAGCAGGCGGTCGTCTCGAACCACCCCGTAGGCGTCGTCTCCACCGTGAACGTGACGGATTCGTTCCTGGTGGGCGAGGTGGAGGTGGATCTGATGATTGACGCGGCGAACCAGGGACGTATTGCCGCCAGACTGACGCATGCCGGCGAGACGGCGGTTCTTCTGAACCGCACCGGCATGACGGAGCGCAGCGCGCTGGGCAACAGCAAGCCCAGCTTCGACATCACACTGGACGACGACGCGCCGCAGGCGGACGACATCCACCTCGAGCGCGCGGCCAGCAACGTCGCCGCCGTGGGCGTCAAGCAGCCGGACGGGCGCGGAGAGTTTTTCGGCGAGGGAATCACCCGCGACAAGCGGGACAACATGCTCTTTAAGGTTGCCGGTCTGGACGCGGCCGGCGCCTGGGATATCCAGGTCGTCGATCGGCGCGATTATCCCGGATCCGAGAAGAACATCTTCCGCCGCTGGGCCCTGACCCTGAAGAACCCGTGCGGGCCCGAGCGCTACGTGGGCCGGGCGGTCGACATGCGTCCGGGGAGCGGTATCCATGCGATTCAACTCGCGGGAGGCGCCACCAACCTGACGGTGGTGGCCTCGTTTACTCCGGGAGATGAGGTCGTCGATTACCGGGTCGAACTGATCGATCCCTTCCAGCCGGGCAGCGGCACACTGGAGATCATCGACGGATCGTCGAACATGACCACCGAGGCGATCAGCCTGTCCCCGGCTTCGGGGGATGCGAATCTGCCGCTCATCAGCGGAAGTGTGAACCCGGTGACGTTCGAGTTCGAAGGCACGGCCAGTGACGCCCAGACGGGCGATACGGGCGTGGCGGCGATCGAGCTGGCTCCGTGGTTCGACAACCTCCAGATCACATCCGTTGACACTCTGCCGGCCGCCAGCGCGGATTTCACGGTGGGGCTGGTGGATCCGGCGTTGAACGGCCGCGGGTACGTCCGGGTGACCGACGGATGCGGCCTGCGGGCATACGTTCTGGTGGAGATCGATGCGAACGGCCCGGTATGCACGGGGACCATCGACACCACCAAACGATACTTCAGCACCGACCTTCCGGTGGATATTCCGGATAACGACTTCACGGGTGTCACGTCCGACATCGTAGTCACAGACCCAGACGTGATTGCGGACGTGGATATCACGTTCAACATCACGCATCCGAACGCCACGGACATTGACATGTGGCTGATCTCCCCCATCCTGATCGGCCTGTTCACCGATCGCGGCAGCACAGGCAATGATTTCCTCGACGTGACTCTGGATGATGAAGCGGCGGAAATGCTGCCGAACTCGGCCTACCTGGCGCCGTTCACCGGCTCCTGGAAACCCGAAGACGGCTTCCTGTCGGCCCTGGACGGCTATTCGGCGGCCGGAACGTACACCCTGAAGGTCGTGGATGACTACGTGAATTACGTCGGCACCTTCGACTCCTGGTCATTGCTGATCACCAGCGATACGTTCCCGCCGCGGTACGACGGGCGCGCGGCCGAGCCGCTGGCGCACGATTCGGGCATCGCGCTGATTGAATTGCTGCCCGGTGCAAGCAATCTGACCCTGATGGTGGATCCGAACGCGGCCGTGGGCGATCCCATCGTGCGCTACTCGGTCTCGCTGACCAACCCGCAGGTGGCGGGAGAAGGCACGGTCCGGGTGACGGACGGGTCGGGAAACACCTGTGAGGTGCCTTTGTGCCTGGAGCCAGCCGCGGATAAGGGCGACACCAACGGTGACGGCAACGTGGACCTGGCGGATTATCAGGGCTTCGAGGCCTGCTTCACCGGTCCGGTGGATACCTATGGCTGCGGCTGCTCCGTGGCGGATTTCAACGATGACGACCACGTCGATCTGATCGACTTCGCGGAGTTCCAACTGCTGTTCTAGGACGACACTTCGCGGACGGTTGTCGGCAAAGCATATGGCGGCGTGACCGGGGGGGGTGTTCCCGGCCCCGGACCCCCCGGGTGCCGGGGGGGGGGGGATGCCCCCAACAGGAGCCCCCGAAACAACCCGGAACACG
>JBPOIK010000168.1:0-3957 GCA_052034525.1 Planctomycetota bacterium | reverse complement strand
GACATCTGATGAGTTTCTGCGTGAAGGGCGGGCCGCCGCGCGCGCGCCGGTTTTTCGATCATCTGCAGCGTATCTGGCGGGCGACGGATCTGGGCCGCATCAAAAGCGTCGCCACCATCCCGGCGATCTCGACGCACCAGCAGCAGGGCGAGGCCGGCCGCAAGCTGGCCGGCATCCCGGGCGACCTGGTTCGGCTGTGTGTGGGCGGCGAGCACCCGGACGACATCATCGCCGACCTGGACCAGGCCCTGCACATGGCGGCAAAAGAGAAGTAGCCCGCCGCCTGGCCGTCATCACACGCACTGTCGCGAAGACCACGCCTGGGCCGCTCGCCCGGGGTTTGATTCTTCGGACCGCGCGCCCCGGCCGGGGTCTGACTGTCCAAGCACCCCACTCCGGCCGGGATTCAGTTGTCCGGGCCGACCGCTGCGCCCGGGGGTTGATTGTCCGGGCCGGCCGCTGCGGCCGAAAGCTGACTGTCCAAACCGGATGCTCCGGCCGGCTTCAGCCGGCCAGTCAGTGCCCCCGGCTTGAGCCGGGGGAAGAAGCCAGCTCCCCTCACTCCCTCTCTCTATTCTCCCTCTCAGCCGGCTTCAGCCGGGCTTCTCTTGATCCACGAAGATCGCCCAAGGATTCGGACAGACCCTATTCGCTCTCTTTCGCGACGTGATTGCCCGTCTTCCCCCCGACGCGGATCCCGCCTCGCTCCTGCCCGCCGCCTGGAAGGCCGAGCCACGCGCCTGCTCCAATCCCGCTTCCTGATCCCCCTCACCCGCCCCCGCCGCGTCGGGGCGCGTACGGATGGCCGTCCCAGCACGGCGTGTGCGGGCCGCCGGCCGGGCCGGTCAGGTACGCCTCGAAGGAGGGGTAGTCGGCGGCCGTCGTGTCGTCGTCGCCGATCCCCGGCCCGCCGGCCAGCGGATACAGGTCAAACGCGCAGTCGCAGTCGAAGCCCACCGGGCCGTCGTTGGTGTTCACACAGTTCTGGAATGCAGCGAAGTCCAGCAGGTCCGTGTCGCCGTCGCGGTCATAGTCGCCAAAGAAGCATTCGCACGTGTCGGGGATGCCGTTGTTGTTGCAGTCCACGTCGCAGTCGTCCGGGATGCCGTTGCTGCTGCAATCCAGCTCCGGCGCAGAGCCGCAGTTCTCCGGATCGCAGAACGGCGGGCACCCGATCTCGCACGGGTCGAAGATGGAGTTGTCGTTGCAGTCCTGGCATTCGTCCGGCACGCCGTTGCTGTCGATGTCCGGCGAACACGCAGTCATGGCCGGGTCGCAGAAGTACGGCGGGTCGGGCGCCTGCCGGTCCCTGTCGATCTGGCACTCATCGGGGATGTTGTCCGGCTGGCAGTCCCGACTTCGCCCGGATGATATATCACATGCATCGGGCCCGCCGTTCAGGTTGCAGTCCGTCTCCAATCCCGACGCGATGTCACAACCATCCGGAATTCCGTTCGCGTTGCAATCCTGGCAACTCAGGTTGCCGGGCGGGCACGCTTGAATGTCGCACTCGTCCGGTACGAAGTTGCCGTTGCAGTCAGGACTGGTCCCAATGGGCGGGACTTCGCACGCGTCGGGGATACCGTCGTTGTCGCAATCGGCTTCGCAGTTGTCAGGTATGCCATTGGCGTTGCAGTCAGCCTGCTCACCGGAGGCGATCTCGCATGCATCGAGAACCAGGTCCGAATCGCAATCCTGTGCCGTGCCTGCGGCAATCTGGCAGACGTCGGGCACACCGTCGGTGTCACAGTCGCCCCAGATGCCCAGCGAAATGTCGCAGTAATCGGCTATGCCGTTCTCGTTGCAGTCTGTGAAGACACCGCCGGGGAAATCGCACTCGTCGGGCACGCCGTTCGCGTTGCAGTCCCGGCTGAAACCCTCGAGGATGTCACAGACATCCGGCGTCCCGTTCTCGTTGCAGTCCGGTTGACACTCGTCCGGAATCAGGTCCGCGTTGCAGTCCTCGGCGGCGCCGGCCAGCACTTCACATTCGTCGACTTCTCCATTCTCATTGCAGTCCGGCTCGCACTCGTCGGGCACGTCGTTCGCGTTACAGTCTTCACTCGCACCGGATGCGATGTCACAGATGTCGCCCGTCGTGTTGTTATTGCAGTCCTCGTTGCCACATGCAACAAACAAGACAGCCTCTGCGCCCGGATCAACCTGCGCCTGCTCAAACAATACTCCCTGCGGCGATCCGCGCGTGATTGCCCCCTGGGGCGCGCTGAGCGTGATGCTCACGGTCCCCGCTGATGTGAGGCGGATGTCGAGGGTCTCGATCAACACGTTCGCGCCGGGGTCGACCCCATCCGTTGGGCCGCCGGGCGCACCATTGTAATCGTCGTCGAAGAGGATCTCACGCAGTGTGCCGCCGTCGGACGAATGCGGCAGGGAGTCGATGAACGGCGTCTGGGAAACGGGTGACAGAATGGTCATCCCATTCGCCTCAAGCGGTCCGAGAGTACGACTCTCGATTGTGGCGGCGGCACTGCCGGAGAGGCTGATCTCGAAGGCCAGCGCCGTCAGTGGCTCATCGAAGGTGGCTCGAATCTCCACGGTCACGAGGTCATCGACCTCGACAAACTGTGGGCTGCTCGATTGGATGCCCAGGGTCAGTGTGCCGGCTCCTGCAGCCTGCCCGATACTCGCCAGGATGAGACAAACGAGAATGAGTCGCTGGATGGTCATGGTTGCCACTCCGTCGTCGCCCCGGTTCACGAACCCCTCCGGGCTTCCGAAGTCACGAATCCTCAAGGCGCAAGCGCTGCATCCGCTCACCGCCGACATCATGCGTCCTCCGTCGGTACGTCGTACGTAAGCTGCTCGCGCAGGTAGTCCCGCGCGCAGGCATCGTGCCCGACTTCGTCCAGTCCGGCGGGGTTGAAGCCGGTCACCAGGTTGTGCATGAACACGCAGATGACGTCCTCTCTGGGTTCCGAGATGCGCCAGGCCGGACACTTCAGGAACACGTCGCGCCCGTGCGTTGCGACCTGGGACGGGCCGGCAACAATCGATTCCAGCTCCAGCCAATAGCTCATCACGAGACGGCACAACGACAGTCGCGTGCCGACCACGCACTCGGCGAGCCATGTCCGGTAGTCGGCCTCATTCGCCTCATCGCAGAGCTGCAGCGAGAAGCCAACTTCCATCCCGTCGAGGCTCGCAAGCTGCTCAATGGCCGTGACAAGCCGATCTCTCACCGTTTTCGTGAAACCCGGCACGTCGTACAGCCCGCGGTCCTTCCGGTAGCCGGAGCCCAGTTGCACTTCGAGCAGTCGCCCGCCGAATTCCCGCGGCGACTTGCACTCCAGAAACGCTTCCCCGCCCGCGAGGGTCACCATCGTAGGATTGGCAAAGGTGCTGCCGGCGGCGACGGCGCGGAGATCGAGTTCCAGGGGCCGGCCGTCCTTTCGCGTGAAGCCCGCGCTCCGCAGAATGGCGCCGGCGTCCCCGTTGGCGGTGTTGGCGCGCAGCGCGGCCGCGTCATACAGCCAAACGAACGTGTATGTGTCGATGTCGTTGTAGGCCAGCATCAAACCGCCCTCATTCGCCCTGCGGCTCGTTTCCCGCACTCGCATCGTCCTTCAGGTGGCGCCGCAGGTGCACCAACGCTTCCCGAACGTGCGAGACCTTATCGAGTCGCGATCGGCTGTGGCCCCGCACCACATTGTCCATGAACACGTAAATAACGTCACGGCGAGGCTCGAAAACGCGCCAAGCCGGGCACTTCAGAAATGTATCACGTCCGTATTGCGTCACATACGAGGGGCCAACGGCCAGTGAATGTATGGATAGCCAGTCGTGATTGATGAGACGTTCCAGCGAAAAACGCCCATCTACGACGCACTCGGTGAACCATTGCCGGTACTCGACTTCGTTCTCGTCCTTGCCCAAGTGGATGGAGAACCCGGCCTGAAATCCGTCGATCGCCGCGAGGTCTCCCACCATTTCGACCAG